>NZ_JBIRUL010000037.1:0-67857 GCF_044335095.1 Streptomyces sp. NPDC020597
ACACGGAAGTCATCCGCCCGCGACCAGTCCGAGCATCCCGAACCCTACGCATACCAGACCCGTGACCAGCAACTTCACGATGCACACTGCTCAATCCTGCGGGCCGACACGGTTGCTCCTCAGCACGTGCGCAATAGGCCGATCGCTCGCAACCTCGTTGACGATCTGAGGTCGACGGACAGGCACTCGCACTCGGCAGAGATCAGGCGTCTCGCGGCCAGTATGAAGCTGAGCTAATCACCACGTCAGAAGGGGGCATGGCCGCCGTGAGGGTTGCGGACAGGGCACGGTTATTAGTCGAGCTGCACGAGATCAGGAGGAAGCTCGCCGAAGCCGCTCAGCGCGTTGATCGGTTGTCCTCCTCGGTCAAGGACGCTCGCGAACCTGATCCTCAAGCCGGTCAAGCCGCGAGTTGATCAGGTCCAACGCAGCCTTGATCTCGCCCAGCTCGTCGGTCATTCCGCCGCTCGGTACAGAGGCACCTGAGTCCGCCGGGTCACTGGCCACGAACGTCCCGCGCCCCTGCTGACTGACGATGAGGCCCTCGCGCCGAAGAACGTCAAGCGCGTGCCGGATCGTCATCGCGGCAACGCCGTAGCGCTCAGCCATCTTGGCGTTGCCGTCGAGCCTTTGGCCGGCCTTGAGGCCTCCCGAGGCAATCCGCCTCCGAAGGTCATCCGCTACCTGCTCATAGGCGCTGCGAGGGTCGTCCTGGCTCACTGTCACATCCCCAGGTTACCTAAGTGACCTAAAGAAATCTGCCCCTAGGCCTTGCGTGCAGCCCTGTTCCAACTAATCTAGGTAACACAAGATAAGTTAGACAGGTCGCCCTGTCTAAGCCTGGAGGACGACGCCCTACCGCCAAGCAAGTCGCCGTCCTCCTTCGTCCCTCGAAGGGAACTTCCATGATGCCCGCAACGCTGAGCGCATCGCACGCCACTACCGGGAACGAGCGGCTTCGTGGTGCCATGGTCGCTGCGAACGTGACCATCCAGGGCCTGGCCGATCACCTCGGCATCGACCCGAAGTCGGTCGACCGCTGGTTGAACTCGGACCGGACGCCGCACGCTCGCAACGCCGAAGCCGCTGCCACGCTCCTGGGTGCGGACGCCTACCACCTGTGGCCCAAGTTGGCCGACCGGCACCGCTCCGCGCCGACCGCGCAGGATGAGGTCGTTGCCTGCTACCCGATGCGCAGCACTGTCCCCTACGGCATGTGGCGTTCCACGCTGGCCGGTGCGACCACGGTCATCGACCTGGCGGTGGCCAACCTGCTGTTCCTGGCCGATGCGGTGTGGGACCTGCCCACGCTGCTGGCCGACAAGTCCGCTGCTGGTGTCCGGGTCCGCATCGTCACCCCGGAGGACCCTGCCGGGCCGGTCACCGGACTGGGCGACGTGTTCCCCTCGCTGCTGACGGTCCCCGGCCTGCGGTTGTCCACTCATCCCGGTCTGCGCGCCGACGTGATGCGCGCCGATGACGACCTGCTGGTCACCACGCCGATCGACGGGCTCACCCCGGCTCTGGCCCCGGTGCTTCACCTGCGCCGCCTAGGTGCGGCTCCGATGGTCGGCGGCTACCTCGCCACGCTCGATCACCTCTTCGCGACCGCCACCCCGGCACGCGCGGCCTCCCACCTGCGGGCGGTGGCGGCATGAGCGTCTTAGCCTCTTGCTTCGACCTCCTGGACCTTCCGGCCCGACCGACCGCCTGCCCCGGCTGCGGCGCGCACGCCCCGGCCTGGACCCGCGTCCCTGTCGACGGACTGCGCATCCTGACCCACGACGGTGACCTGATCTGCCCCCGTGACCGGCACTTCGGCTACACCCCGGCCCCGGAGCGGCTGGAGGTGGCCGCGTGACGGACTTCCCCGTCTCCCCGGCTGAGGTGGCCCCGCTGGCTGCCTCGGTCGGGGTCGACCCCCTGACCCTCGCGGACATGCTCCGGGTGGCCAACTCGCCGGGCTTCGACCGCTGGCAGGAACAGATCCGCCGTACCGGCGGATGCACGAATCCGATCCGCCTCGCGGGCCAGACCATCACGCGTGACGCCAAGACCGGCGACGTCCTGTACTCCTACAGCACCGAGAACGAGCCCGGCGGAATGCTCCGCGTCGCCTGCGGCAACCGGCGGGCCTCGCGCTGCCCGGCCTGCGCCTGGACCTACGCGGGCGACACCTACCACCTGATCCGGGCCGGGATCACCGGCGACGAACGCAAGGACGTCCCCGCCACGGTGCGGGATCACCCCCGCGTCTTCGCCACCCTCACCGCGCCCTCGTTCGGTCCGGTCCACAACCGGCCCGACTCCGGCCGCTGCCGGTGTGGCGCCCGACACGGCGACGACGCCCCCGCCCTGGGCGCGGCGCTCGATCCGGAACGCTACGACTACGCCGGGTCGGTGCTGTTCAACAACTTCGCCGGGGACCTGTGGCGTCGCTTCACCATCTACCTGCGCCGCGAGATCGCCGCCCGCGCGGGCCTGACCCAATCGGCCATGAAAGAGGTCTGCCGGGTCTCCTTCGGCAAGGTCGCCGAATTCCAGAAGCGCGGGGCCGTGCACTTCCACGCCGTGGTGCGCCTCGACGGCCCAGCCGGTCCCGACTCGGCTCCGCCGGCATGGGCCACGGTCGCGCTGCTGGACGATGCGATCCGCGCCGCTGCCGGACGGGTCTCGGTGTCCGTGCCAGCGGCCGGTGACTTCCCGGCCCGCGTCCTGCGCTGGGGGTCCCAGGTCGATGTGCAGCCCATCGGCGCTCTGGGGCACGAGGAGCTGACCGAACAGGCCGTGGCCTCCTACGTCGCCAAGTACGCCACCAAAGCGGCCGAGACCACCGGCACCGTCGACCACCGCATCGGGGAGCTCTCGGAGCTGGACAAGCTGCCACTGCCCGACCACACACGACGGCTCATCGAGGCGTGCCGTGTGCTCGATGACGCCTACCCGGACCGGCTGCTGTGGCGCTGGGCTCACATGCTCGGCTTCCGCGGCCACTTCTCCACCAAATCCCGCCGCTACTCCACCACCCTCGGCGCGCTGCGCCAGGTGCGCGCCGACTACCGCGCCCGACAGGAACGCCGTGAACGCGGGCTCTCCGAAGACCTCGACGACTCGGAGGGCTCCACGCTCGTGCTCGCCCACTGGACCTACGCCGGACAGGGCCACACCCCCGGGTAATCCTGGCTCGCCGAAACGATCGCGAAGGACATCCGACTGAACCGAGAGATCGCACGTGAAGCGCTGGCCGACATGCCAGACCTGGACGACTGGGAGGTGTCCGCGTGAGCGGCCTGCCTGATCAGTACCTGACCCCGGAAGACCTCGTCGTCATGTTCCGTCTGCCGAGTGTCGAGACCGTCTACCAGTGGCGTCGAAAGGGCATCGGGCCGCGTGGCTTCCGCGTCGGCCGGCACCTGCGTTTCGACCCGGAAGACGTCCGCGCCTGGGTTGCCTCCCTGATGGAAGGGGCTGCCTGATGGCCGGACACATTCAAGACCGCTGGTACAAGACCGAGCCCGGCACCGACGGCAAGCCGGTCAAGGTCAAGTCCGAGCGCTACGGCACGGGCCTGCGCTACCGAGCCCGCTACGTCGGTCCCGACGGCACCGAGAAGTCCAAGAGCTTCCCCGACGGCAAGAAGCGCATCGCTGAGAAGTGGCTCAGTGCCATCGAGACGGACATGACACGCGGTCAGTACACCGACCCCAAGTCCGTGCAGATCACGTTCCGGCAGTACGCCGAGAAGTGGTTGGACAGCAAGACGTCCAGCCCGATGGCCAGGAAGGAGCTCGGCCGGCGCTTACGGTTGCACGTCTACCCGGTGCTTGGCTCTCGGCCGATCGGGACCTTCAGGCCTGAGCACATCAGGGATCTCCTCGCCGCGCTGGATGCGAAGCCCGGCGTGGGATCTTCCTACATCCGGAACATCTTCGCGGACGTTCAGTCGGTCCTGTCAGCCGCTGTCGATGATGCACTGCTGTCGCGCAACCCGTGCAGCGCCCGGACCGTCCGGCGGCCCAAGCCTGACCCGCATCCCGTAGTCCCATGGACGCCCGCCCAGGTGTTCGCCGTTCGAGCGGCCCTTCCGGAGCGGTACCGAGCGATGGTCGACGTCGGCGCCGGATGCGGTCTACGGCAGGGCGAGGTGTTCGGACTGGCTGAGGACGCCATCGACGCCGACGGGCGCACGCTTCACGTGGTCCGGCAGATCAAGCACGTGGAAGGGCACCCGGTGTTCGCTCTCCCCAAGGGCGGCAAGAAGCGGGATGTGCCATTGCCCGACTCGTTGGCGGAAGCTCTCCGGGCGCACATGGATGCCTGCAAGCCGGTGGAGATCACGTTGCCCTGGGACGTGCCGGAGGGCCCGAAGGTGTCCGCCCGGCTGATCTTCACGGCGGAGCAAGGGGGCATGGTGTGGCGGAGCAACTTCAACGGCAAGGAGTGGAAGCCCGCTCTCGCGGTCGCGGGCCTCATCCGCCCGGAAACGGATGAGAACGGGAAGTACGAATCGGCGCGTGAGCACGGTATGCACGCCCTGCGGCACTTCTACGCCTCCGCGCTGTTGGACGCGGGCGAGAACATCAAGGCCGTCAGTGAGTACATGGGGCACGCCGACCCGGGGCTGACGCTGCGGGTGTACGCCCACCTGATGCCCGACAGCCGCGAGCGTGCCCGTCGCGCCATCGACTCCGTGTTTCGGCGCATCTCTCAGGAAGATCACGGCCCACAGACGGCCCAGTAGGCATCAGGCGGCCCCTGACCTGCCCCTCTGCGCAGGTCAGGGGCCGTCTTCTCGGGAGAACCCTCTGAAGTTCCTCAACTCCGCTTTGGCCGTCTGCCGGGGCGGGCATCCCCCGTTCACGCGGCGCTCGGACGCCGCGCGAGGCGCCCACGGGGGGCCGCTTCGGGGGACAGGAAAGGAGGGTGACGCCATGTTCTTCGGCATCGTCCTGGCGGTGATCGTCATCGGTTTCGTGGTGGCCTTGGCGGCCAACGCGCGCAGTCGCGGCTCCGCGCGGTCCTACCGCGGCGGAAGGTCGCTCGGCAGCGGCTCCTCCAGCAGCTCGGGCAGCTGGTGGGCGGCCGGCGCGGCCGACGGGAGCAGCGCCTCCGGCAGCTCCGGCGGGCACCACGGCGGGCATCACGGGGGGCACTCGTGCGGCGGCTCCTCCTCGTCCTGCGGCGGCAGCTCGTCCTGTGGCGGCAGCTCGTCCTGCGGCGGGGGCGGCGGGGGCGGCGGATGCGGCGGAGGCAGCTGACACGGGGCAGCTGAGCTCCCCGCGGGGGGAGCCGCATCCGGACCGCGGGGCCCGGCCGACCACGGGCTCCGCGGTCACACCATGTGCCCGGGGCGGGCGCGAACGGCATGTGCCCGGCCCGCCTGGGGGTACGCCCTGGTTGAACAGTTGAGCTGTGGAGCCCCCCGAGGGATGGAAACCCCACGAACTTGGGTAAAAACGCTGTGGCGGCACCACACTTCATGATTCCCTCTAAAACACCGACTCAGCCCCTCACGCCCTCGGCGTCCCGAGCGGACGACCTCCCCAGACCGGGCTGGCCGGGGCGGTTCCCGGTGTCGACCGGGGTGCGCCGGACCTTTCCTCCTTTTCTTTTGCGTCTCCGCGGAGCCGATCCATGCTCACGACCCTGAACACCTCCTACACCGACACGCGCGCGGCCGATCTCGCCTGGGCCCTGGGGCGTGAACCGCTGCCCGCCCTCGCCACCCTCGACCTCGAACTGAACGGCGCCAAGCTTCAGTTGAGACTGCTCGGTGCGTCGCACCAGGTGCTGCTCGAGGAGGACCAGGCCAGTTGCTCGGAGACGGTGGCCTGCATCCCCGGCAGCAGCACCCCGCTCCCGCTGGGCGTCGCCAAGCGGGTCGGCGGCTGGGAGTACGAGTTCGCGGCGCGCGTCGAGGAGCTCTCGCCGGACCGGTTCGCGGGCCGCGCCCAGGAGCTTCTGGCGCTCGTCTCCGAGCATCCGCACGGTCTGGTGGGCGTCTTCCCCGGCAGTCCGCACGCTTTCACCGCCCTGCTCGCCCAGCGTCACGAGGGTCATGTCCATTGGCGCACCTGGCACGCGTACCCACAGGACAGGCAGCTGGTCGCGACGAGAACACGGGTGGGCGTGCGCGTGCCGGTGGGCAGCGAGATGCCGTCCGGCGGGTGAGCCGCGGACCGGTGAGCCGTGGATCTGTGGGGCGTGGATCTGTGGGGCGAGGGCCGGTGAGCCGTGGACGGCCGGTGGGGTGGGGGCGGGCGGCGTGCGGTGCGCGGGCGGCGCGAGCTCTGGGGGCCGAGGGCGGCGGGACGGGACGGCGGCCCGACCTGACGGCGGCGCGCCTGACGGTGACTCAAACGTGTGACCGTCCGGACGCCCCGAGTTTCACACGTGTGGGTGACGAAGGGTGCCCATGCCGTGACGTAACGTCGCAGTCGTGATCGAACCGTACGCACCGGCTCCGCCCGTCGCGCCGCCGCCCTGGCGGGGTCCCGCGCGGCTCCCCGTCCGGCCGGGCACCGGGCGGCTGCTGGTCCTCGCGTGCGTCTTCGTCTGCGCGGCCTGCGGTCTCGTCTACGAACTCGAACTCGTCGCCTTGGCCTCCTACTTGATGGGGGACTCCGTCACCCAGACCTCCGTCGTGCTGTCGGTCATGGTGTTCGCGATGGGACTGGGCTCCCTCGTCGCCAAACGGCTGCGCCGGTTCGCCGCGGCGGGCTTCGGCGCCCTGGAGGCGGCTCTCGCCCTGGTCGGCGGGTGCAGTGCGATGGCGCTGTACGCGGTGTTCGCCTGGACGGGCGGCTGGGGCGGTCTGTGGGCCGACGGCTCCCGCATTCTCCTCGTGGCGTTCTCCCTCGCCATCGGCCTGCTCATCGGGGCCGAGGCGCCGCTCCTCATGGAGCTGATCCAGCGCATCCGGCGGCAGGACGCGGGCGGCGCGGTGGCGGACCTCTTCGCCGCGGACTACGTGGGCGCGCTGGTGGGCGGCCTCGCCTTCCCGTTCCTGCTGCTGCCGTTCCTCGGCCAGTTGACGAGCTCCCTGCTGGTGGGCGCGGTCAACGTGGTCGCCGGGGCCGCCCTGGTGCTGGGCCTGTTCCGGCGCGACCTGACGTGCCGGGCCCGCTGCCTCCTGCTCGTCGCCTACATCGCCGTCCTCGCCGTCCTCGCCTCCGCCGCCGTCCTCGTCGACGACTTCGAACGGGCGGCGCGGCAGGCGGTCTACGGGGGCGGCGTGCGGGCGGCGGTGCAGACGGACGTCCAGGAGATCGTGCTGACCGGCGGCGCCGACGGCCGTCCCCTCGACCTCTATCTGGACGGGCGCCTGCGCTTCGCGGGCCGTGACGAGCGCAGGTATCACGAGGCCCTCGTCCAGCCGGCGTTGAGCGGTCCGCACGCGCACGTGCTGATCCTGGGCGGCGGCGACGGCCTGGCCGCCCGCGAGGCCCTCGGCCGTCCCGGCGTGCGCCGCGTCGACGTCGTCGCGCCCGACCCCGGTCTGATCCGGCTGGCCCGCACCGACCGCGCCCTGTCGCGCCTCAACGACCACGCCTTCGGAGATCCGCGCGTCCGGGTGGCCGCCGGGGACGCCTTCCAGTGGCTGCGCGAGGCCCCTCCGGCGACGTACGACGTGGTCGTCGCGGATCTGCCCGACCCCGGCATCACGGCGAGCACCAAGCTCTACTCCCAGGAGTTCTACGGTCTCGCCCGCCGTGTGCTGGCCCCCGGCGGCCGCCTCGTCGTGCACGCCGGACCGGTGGCGGGCCGGCCGCGGGTGTTCTGGACGGTCGAGGCGACGCTGCGCGCGGCCGGCCTGCACACCGCCCCCTACCGGGTGGACGGCCGTGGCGCCGGCCGTACCAGCGGCCCCGACCGCATCGCCGGCGACGCCTCCCGGGCCCCCCGCGACTGGGGCTTCGTGCTGGCCGCCGCGGACGCCCGCCCGCCGATGCGCCTCGACGCGCGCGAACGCCCCCCGCGCACGCTGACCCAGGCGGCCCTGGTCGCGGACGCCCGGGCGGCCGAGGCGCACCGGGTGTCCGGAATGCCCGCCTCGACGCTGGTGCATCCGCGGTACTGACGCGGGACCGATGCGTCAGCCGCGTGGGCCGCGTCAATCGCGTCAGCTGTGTCAGCCGCGTCGGCGGCACGGCCTGCCGGGGGCTTGGCACCGCCCGGTCCCGGGGGAGGCCGAATCGCGGTTTCGCCGGGTGCGTTCCGGTCCCGCGTGGGTAGGCTCGGGACTTATGGAGCAAGAGGTGTTCGTTCCGGTTCCGGCCGAGCGACTGAGGGCGGCCCTCGCCGATCCCGCGCAGGTGGCCCGTGCGGTTCCCGGGCTCCAGCAGGACGCGGGGACCGAGCCCGTCGCGGGCCGGCTGAAGGTGCGGATCGCCGGCCACACCATCACCTACCGGGGGACGGCACGCGTCTCGCCGCGCGAGAACGGCGGCTACGCCGTGGAGGGCGAAGGGACGGAGGCTCGCGGCAGCGGGTCGGTCAAGCTGGGCCTCGCCCTGCGGCTGCGGGAGACCGACGCGGGCACCACGCTCCTTTTCGAGGGAACGGCCTCGGCGGACGGCCGCGTCAGGGAACTGCCCGCCGAGGCGGTCGACTCGGCGGTGGCCCGGCTGCTCGGCCGTTTCGCGGCGAACCTCGCGGCGGCGGCCGCACCGGACGGGCAGCCCGAAGCCGGGACGCCCGCCGACGCCGCCGGCCCGGCAGCCGCCCTGTCCGACGCCGTGCACGATGCCGACATGGGCGCGGATGCCGACGCCGACACGGAAACCCCCGCCGACGCGCGGGACGCCGGCGCAAGGGATGCCGGTGCGCCCGGCGACGTCGGCGATCCGGAGGCCGTGGCTGTGGACGACGTCGACGACCCCCTCGCTGCCGCGGAAGACGCCGACGAGCCCGACGTCCCCGCGGACCTCTTCGAGACGGCGGCGCTGCCCTCGGAGATCGAGGACCTCACGGGCCCCGCGCAGCCGCCCGCCGAGGCCGCGCACGCGCGCCGCACGATGATCGGCCGCAGCGCCGAGGAGGTCGACCACGCTCCGCCGCGCGGGCGCTACGCGCCGGTGCCCGCCCCGCAGACCGTCATGCCGAACAGCGCGTTGCGGTGGGCGGCCCCGGCGGCAGCGCTGGTCGTGGCGTCGGCGATCGTGGTCGGCAGGGCGCTGCGCCGACGCGGGTAGGAACCGGGCCGGTGCGGGCCGGGGGGCGGTGCGGGCCGGTCCGCGGGCCCTGCTCCTCGGGTGCCCCCGACCGCCCCAGTAGGGTCGGTCCCGTGAGTGACGAAGAGATCACGCTGACCGCGGGCGACGCGGAGGCTACCGTGCAGCCGGGCAACGGCGGCCGGGTCGGGGGCCTGCGCGTCGGAGGACTCGAACTGCTGCGGCAGGGCGAGCGGTTCGGCTGTTTCCCGATGGTCCCCTGGTGCGGCCGGATCCGCGACGGATACTTCCGCAACGGCGCGACCGTCCACCGGATGCCGCTCAACGCCGAGCCGAACGCCATCCACGGCACCGCCCGTGACGGCGCCTGGAAGGTCGCCCGGCGCACGGCGGACGAGGTCGTGCTGACGTACGAACTGGTGGCGCCCTGGCCCTACCCCGGCCTGGTCACCCAGGTGATCGCGCTGGCCGAGGACGCGCTGACGATCCGGATGGCCGTGGAGACGTACGACTCCTCGTTCCCGGCGCAGATCGGGTGGCACCCCTGGTTCAACCGCAACCTGGGCGGCCAGGACGCCCAGGACGTGCGGGTCGCCTTCGACCCGGCCTGGCAGGAGCAGCGCGGCGACGACCATCTGCCGACCGGCGAGCGCGTCGAGCCGAAGCCGGGGCCCTGGGACGACTGCTTCGGCATGCCCGGCGGCGTCGACGTCACCCTCACCTGGCCCGGACAGCTGGAGCTGAAGGTGACCAGCCCCGAGAAGTGGGTCGTCGTCTACGACGAGCAGGAGGCGGCGGTGTGCGTGGAGCCGCAGACCGGGCCGCCGAACGGACTGAACACCCTCCCGCGCCTGGTCACGCCCCTGGAGCCGCTCGAGGCCGCGACGACCTGGTCCTGGTCGCGGCTCTAAGCTGAGGGGCATGACGGACGTCAACGGAACAACGCCGCCCGACGCACGCGGCGCGCTGCTGGAGCTGATCAAGGACAAGGCCGTGGTGCACGGCAGGGTCACCCTGTCGTCGGGGCTGGAGGCGGACTACTACGTCGACCTCCGCCGCGTCACCCTCGACGGGGAGGCCGCCCCGCTGGTCGGGCAGGTGCTGCTCGACCTCACCGCCGACCTCGACTTCGACGCGGTGGGCGGTCTGACCATGGGCGCCGACCCGGTGGCCGGCGCCATGCTGCACGCGGCCGCCGCCCGCGGCCGCAGGCTGGACGCCTTCGTCGTGCGCAAGGCGGCGAAGGCGCACGGGCTCCAGCGGCGCGTCGAGGGACCGGAGATCAAGGGCCGCCGGGTCCTGGTCGTCGAGGACACGTCCACGACCGGCGGCTCGCCGCTGACCGCCGTGGAGGCGGTGCGCGAGGCGGGCGCCGAGGTGGTGGCGGTGGCGACCATCGTGGACCGGGCGACCGGAGCGGACGAGAAGATCCGCGCGGGCGCGGGCGTGCCGTACCTGTTCGCCTTCTCGAAGGACGAGCTCGGCCTGGACTGACCCGCCCTGTGGACTGACCCGCCCTGTGGACAGGGCCTGGACCATTCGCGCAGGTCTGGAAAGATGGGGCCGACGACGACGTCGAACCCCCAGGTCTAGGTCAGGGCCGTAGTACGCAGATCGCCAACCGCACAGTCAAGGAGCGGACAGATGCCCATCGCAACCCCCGAGGTCTACAACGAGATGCTCGACCGGGCGAAGGCAGGCAAGTTCGCCTACCCGGCCATCAACGTCACCTCGACCCAGACCCTCCACGCGGCGCTGCGCGGCTTCGCCGAGGCGGAGAGCGACGGCATCATCCAGATCTCCACGGGTGGCGCCGAGTTCCTGGGCGGCCAGTACAGCAAGGACATGGTGACGGGCTCCGTGGCCCTCGCCGAGTTCGCGCACATCGTCGCCGACAAGTACCCGGTCACCGTCGCCCTGCACACGGACCACTGCCCGAAGGACAAGCTCGACGGGTACGTCCGTCCGCTGCTCGCGGTCTCCGAGGAGCGGGTGAAGGCGGGCCGCAACCCGCTGTTCCAGTCGCACATGTGGGACGGCTCCGCCGAGACCCTCGCCGACAACCTGGAGATCGCGCAGGAGCTGCTCGCCCGCGCCGCCGCCGCGAAGATCATCCTCGAGGTGGAGATCACCCCGACCGGCGGCGAGGAGGACGGCGTCTCGCACGAGATCAACGACTCCCTGTACACGACGGTCGACGACGCGGTGCGCACCGTCGAGGCGCTCGGTCTGGGCGAGAAGGGCCGCTACCTGCTGGCCGCGTCCTTCGGCAACGTCCACGGCGTGTACAAGCCGGGCAACGTCGTGCTCCGCCCCGACCTGCTCAAGGAGCTGAACGAGGGCGTCGCCGCGAAGTACGGCAAGCCGGCCGGCTCGCAGCCGTTCGACTTCGTCTTCCACGGCGGGTCCGGCTCCACCGCGGAGGAGATCGCGACCGCGCTGGACAACGGCGTCGTCAAGATGAACCTCGACACGGACACGCAGTACGCCTTCACGCGTCCGGTCGCCGACCACATGTTCCGGAACTACGACGGCGTCCTGAAGGTCGACGGCGAGGTCGGCTCCAAGAAGACCTACGACCCGCGCACCTGGGGCAAGCTGGCCGAGGCGGGCATGGCCGCGCGCGTCGTCGAGGCCACGCAGCACCTGCGCTCCGCGGGCCAGAAGATCAAGTAACCCCCTGCGGTCCCTTCGGGGCCGTGCGGACCGGCGCCGCACCGGGCCCGGCGTGTCAGCATCCTGTGCGACACGCCGGGCCCGCTGTATACCTGGGGGCATGCCCGACGTCCGGCTGGCCTCACCCCGCGGCAGGTGGATCCTGCTCACCACGGTGCTCGGCTCCAGCATGGCCCTGCTCGACTCGACCGTGGTCAACGTGGCGCTGCCGCGCATCGGCCGCGACCTGGACGCCGATCTCGCGTCCCTGCAGTGGACCGTCAACGCGTACATGGTGACGCTGGCCGGGCTGATCCTGCTCGGCGGCTCCCTCGGCGACCGCTACGGGCGGCGCAAGGTGTTCGTGGTGGGCGTGGTCTGGTTCGCCGCCGCCTCGCTGCTGTGCGGGCTGGCCCCGAGCGCGGGCGTGCTGGTGGCCGCGCGGGCGCTCCAGGGCGTCGGCGGGGCCCTCCTCACCCCGGGCTCCCTCGCGCTCATCCAGGCCTCCTTCCACGCCGACGACCGGGGGCGGGCGGTGGGGCTGTGGTCCGGGTTCGGGGGCGTCGGCGCGGCCGTCGGGCCGTTCCTCGGCGGCTGGCTGGTGGACGGTCCGGGCTGGCGGTGGGCGTTCCTGCTGAACCTGCCGCTGGCCGCGGTGTGCGTGCCGGTGGCGCTGCGGCACGTTCCCGAGTCGCGGGACCGGTCCGCGCACGGCCGGTTCGACGTCCTCGGCGCGGTGCTCGGGGCGCTCGCCCTCGCGCTGGTGACGTACGCGCTGATCGAAGCCCCGGGCGGTTCGGCCCCGGGCGGTTCGGCGGCGGTCGTGGCGGCGGCGGTCGCCGGGGTGGCGGCCGGGGCGGCCTTCGTCGTCGTGGAGCGGCGGCGGCCGGACCCGATGATGCCGACGGACGTCTTCGCGTCCCGCCAGTTCACCGCCGTCAACCTGGTCACGCTGTGCGTGTACGCGGCCTTCGGCGGCTTCTTCTTCCTCTCGGCGGTCCAGCTGCAGACGGTGGTCGGCTGGTCCGCGCTCGGCGCCGGCACGGCACTCCTGCCGACGACCGTGCTGATGCTGCTGCTGTCCGCGCGCTCCGGCGAGCTGGCCGAGCGGATCGGGCCGCGCCTGCCGCTCACCGTCGGGCCGCTGCTGTGCGCGGCCGGGATGCTGCTGATGCTGCGGGTCGGGCCGGACGCCTCCTATGTGGCGGACGTGCTGCCCGCGGTGCTCGTCCTGGGCATGGGCATGGTGACGCTGGTCGCCCCGCTCACCGCGACCGTGCTGGCGTCGGTGGACGTCGGCAGGGCCGGTCTGGCCAGCGGCGTCAACAACGCGGCGGCACGGGCGGCGGGCCTGGTCGCGGTCGCCGCGCTGCCCCTGCTGACGGGCATGGGGCCGGAGACGTACCGCTCGGCGGACGCCTTCGACGCGGCGTTCGGGCAGGCGATGGTGATCTGCGCGGCGGCGCTGGCGGCGGGCTCGCTGACGGCGTTCCTCACGGTGCGGCGGCCGCCGCCGGACTGCCGCAGGCCGGAGTGCAGGACGCACGGCAGCGTCCTGGCCCCGCCGCTGGAGGGGCAGCGCTCGCGCAAGCGACTCGGGTAGGGGACACCGGTACGGCCCGGTAGGGGACACCGGTACGGCCCGGTGCGGGAATCCGGTCCGGTGCACTGCACCGGGGGTCACCGCCGGTGCAGCGGGGAATCCGGTCGGCGCAACGGGGAATCCGGTCCGGCGCAGGGGCGTCTGGCGTGTGGCGGGGAGTGGAGGAGACTGGAGCCATGTCGATTCACGAGAACCTCCTCGGGGGCCCGCCCCCGACCCACCTGCCCGACGACCCCGAGCCGCGCGAGCTCCTCGCGAACGGGACGGCGCCCGCCGACGTCGCCGCGAAGTACCCGACGTCCTCGCTGGCCTGGGCCCGGCTCGCCGACGACGCGTTCGAGCGGGGCAGTGTGGTGGAGTCGTACGCGTACGCCCGTACGGGGTACCACCGCGGCCTCGACAGTCTGCGCCGCAGCGGATGGAAGGGGCACGGGCCGGTGCCCTGGGAGCACGAGCCGAACCGCGGCTTCCTGCGTGCCCTGCACGCCCTCGCCCGTGCGGCCCAGGCGATCGGCGAGCAGGAGGAGTACGAGCGCTGCTCGCAGTTCCTCAAGGACTCCTCCCCGACGGCCGCCCAGACCCTCGGATAGCCGTCCATCTGCGTTTTCGTCCGTGTGTTCGAGCGTGGGCCCGTCCGGTGTGACCGGACGGGCCTTGCGTTTTCGGGATGCCATTGCGCACTATGTGGCCGTGGGGACCGGGGCCCCCGTGTCGGTAACGGCAGGGGCGGACCGCTACCCGGAGTACAACAGGAGACAGCGATGTCCCAGCAGGCTCAGCCCTACGAGGCTTCGGAGCCCGAGACCCCGCATCTCGACTTCGCCGGTACGACGCCGTACGAGGACTACGTCAAGGCGGACGTGCTCACCCACCTCCAGCACACCCTCTCCGACGATCCCGGAGAGATGGTCTTCCTGGTCACGACCCAGGTGATGGAGCTGTGGTTCACGGTCATCGTCCACGAGTGGGAGACCGCCGCGCAGGCGCTCCGCGAGGACCGGGTGCCGGTGGCGGTCGACGCGCTGAAGCGTTCGGTCCGTGAGCTGGAGGCGCTGAACGCGTCCTGGCGGCCGCTCGCCCAGCTGACCCCCGCGCAGTTCAACTCCTACCGCTCGGCGCTCGGCGAGGGCTCCGGATTCCAGTCCGCGATGTACCGCCGCATGGAGTTCCTGCTCGGCGACAAGTCCGCGTCCATGCTGGTCCCGCACCGCGCCGCGCCGCGCGTGCACGCCGAGCTGGAGAAGGCGCTGCACGAGCCGAGCCTGTACGACGAGGTGCTGCGGCTGCTGGCCCGTCGCGGCCACGCGATCCCCGCCTCCGTCCTGGAGCGCGACGTCTCCCGGCGCTACGAGCCCTCGGCGGAGGTCGAGGCGGTGTGGACGGCCGTGTACGCGGGCGACGAGTCCGACGAGGTCGCCCGGCTGGGCGAGGCGCTGACCGACGTCGCCGAGCTGGTGTGGCGCTGGCGCAACGACCACCTCGTCGCCACCCGGCGCGCGATGGGCGCCAAGGCGGGCACCGGCGGTTCGGCCGGGGTGGCCTGGCTGGAGAAGCGCGCGCAGAAGAACGTCTTCCCCGAGCTGTGGACGGCGAGGTCCCATGTCTGACCTCGCAAGCACCGCACAGCAGCTGGACTCGGGCGACGAACTGGCCTTCAAGCGGGCCCAGTTCGTGCTCGACGACGGCGTCTACCTGGACGGCAACTCGCTGGGCGCGCTCCCGCGGTCCGTCCCCGGCCGCGTCGAGGACGTCGTGCGCCGCCAGTGGGGCGCGCTGAGGATACGTTCCTGGGACGAGAGCGGCTGGTGGACGGCGCCCGAGCGGATCGGCGACCGGATCGCCCCGCTGGTGGGGGCTGCGGCCGGGCAGATCGTGGTCGGCGACTCGACGAGCGTCAACGTCCTCAAGGCACTGGTGGGCGCGGTGCGCCTGGTGGACGACGCCCGCGACGAGATCCTCGTCGACGCCGCCACCTTCCCCACCGACGGCTACATCGCCGCGTCGGCGGCCCGGCTGACCGGCCGCACGCTGCGCGCGCTGCACCCGGAGGACGTCCCGCAGGCGTTGTCCGGGCGCACGGCCGCCGTGCTGCTCAACCACGTCGACTACCGCACGGGCCGGCTGCACGACCTGCCCTCGCTCACCGCCGCCGTGCGCGCGGCGGGCGCGGTCTCGGTGTGGGACCTGTGCCACAGCGCGGGCGCCCTGCCGGTCGGCCTCGACGAGCACGGTGTGGACCTCGCGGTCGGCTGCACCTACAAGTACCTGAACGGCGGCCCCGGTTCGCCGGCCTACCTGTACGTCCGCCACGGTCTCCAGGACCGTTTCGACTCCCCGCTGCCCGGCTGGAACTCGCACGCCGAGCCCTTCGGGATGCGGGAGGCGTACGAGCCGGCGTCGGGCGCCGCGCGCGGGCGTGTCGGCACTCCCGACATCCTGTCGATGCTGGCGCTGGAGGCGGCCCTCGAGGTGTGGGACGGCGTGTCGATCTCGGCGGTGCGCGCCAAGTCGCTGGCGCTGACGGACTTCTTCCTGGAGTGCGTCGCCGCCTACGTCCCCGAGGGACGGGTCCAAACGCTGACTCCGGTGCGTCACGAGGAGCGCGGCAGCCAGGTGGCGCTGCGCTGCGAGGACGCCGGGGACGTCATGAAGCGGCTCATCGAGCGCGGGGTCGTCGGCGACTTCCGCAGCCCGGACGTGCTCCGGTTCGGGTTCACCCCGCTGTACGTCGGGTTCGCGGACGTGGAGCGGGCGGCGCGGACGCTGGCGCGGGAGCTGGGCTGACCTGGCGGAGTGACCCGGTCGGCTGAACCGGCCGGGTCCCCTGGGCGTACCTAGGGGTACGCCCAGGGGGTTTCCCGGCGGGCGGGCCCGCCGGGGTGACGGAACAGCAGAACCGTTTACCTCTCACCGTGCGTGACATCCGTGTGTCCGCGCACGTCACGGGCCTGATACCGTCCCGGCCAACGGCCGAATTCACTCCTGGTCCGCCAAATCTTCTTCGCCGCTGAGAGGTTGGAGCATGCCGGACGACGTTGTCGCAGCCCGGGCCGCCGCCGAGGAGGCGTCGGCCTTCGCGCATCCGCCCGTCGAGCCCGACGTCACCGCCGCGTACGGCGACCACCCCGACCAGGTGATCGACTTCTACGTCCCGCGTGCGGAGGCCGGCCCGGGCGGTCCGGCTCCGCTCGTCGTCGTGCTGCACGGCGGGGCCTGGCGGGCGCCCTACGACCGGCGTCACATCACGCCGTTCGCGGGCTATCTGGCGCGGCGCGGATTCGCGGTGGCCAACGTCGAGTACCGGCGCGGGGACGGGAGTTCGGAGCCGGGCGCGAGTGCCGTCGGGTCCGTGGGCGGGGCTGCCGCCGTCGCCGGCCGCTGGCCCGACACCTTCGACGACGTGGCCGCCGCCCTAGACGCGCTGCCCGCTCTCGCACGGACGGCCGTGCCGCAGGCCGACGCGCGCCGCACGGTGCTGACCGGCCACTCGGCCGGCGGCCATCTCGCGCTGTGGGCGGCGGCGCGGCATCTGCTGCCCGCCGACGCGCCCTGGCGCACCGGTGACCCGACCTCGCTGCGGGGCGTCGTCGCCCTGGCCCCGATCGCGGACTTCGCGGTGGCCGGGAAGCTGGACGTGTGCGGCGGGGCGGCCCGTCAACTCCTCGGTGGCGACGAGCACTTCGAGGACCGGCGACCGTACGCCGACCCCGCGCTCCTGCTGCCCACGGGCGTCGCGACCACGCTGGTGCAGGGCCGTGCCGACGAGGTCGTCCCGCAGGCGGTCGCCGAGGCCTACGCGGACGCGGCGGCCAAGGCCGGCGAGGTGGTGGGCCTGACGCTTCTCGAGGACGTCGGTCACTTCCCGCTGATCGACCCGGCGGCGGACGCGTGCGCGGTGGTTGCGGAGGAGATCGCCCAACTCGCTTGGTGAGCAAGCGAGTTACCGCGCGCCGTGCGGCGGCGTGTACCCGTAGGTGTCGTACCCGTAGTACCTGAGAGCTACCTCGCAAGACAGCTCCCCGGTGGGACGCGAACGACCCGCCTCGATCCGTAACTTCCCCTCCTGCAGGGCCCGATGACCGGGCGCACGGCGGGGGAGGGACGGGATGGCGGAGCTGGGTGCGGGCGGACGGCGGCGCGCAGGACACCGGGACGGGCCGAGGGCCCGGAGCGGCATGACCGCGCCGGGCGGAGCGACGGCCCGGAGCGGCATGGCTGCGCCGGGCGGAGCGGACGAATCTGGCGGAGCGGCCTGGGGGCGGCGCTGGGTCCGAGCCCTGCTGGCCGTGCTCGTCACCGCCGCCGTGGTCGTCCCCCTCACCGCGGCCGCGGCCCGGCCGAGCATCCCGGCCCCGGCCCCCGCCGTCCTCCCCGCGGTGACGGCGGCGACGCTGGAGCGGACCTACGCCGCCCACCGGGCCAACGCCGAGCTGGCGTCCCGGATGGCCGCCGACCACGGCGACCGTCACCGTGCGGCCGCCGACCGGGCGCTGGCCGCCCCGTCCCGCACACTGCTCTCCTTCGACGGCCGCGGACTCGGCCGGGCGGTCGAGGTGTTCGGGGACCTCGCGCACGCCGACCGCGTCGCCGTCCTGGTGCCGGGCTCCGACACCTCCCTGGACACCTACGAACGTTTCCACGCCCAGGCGGCCACTCTGCACGACCGCCTCACCGAGCAGGCGGGGCGCGCCGGCCGACCCGGGTCCGGGGCCGGCTCCGGGGCCGATGCCGGGGAGCGCACGGCGGTGGTGGCCTGGCTCGGCTACACGACCCCCGGCACGATCAGCGCCACCGTTGTCACCCCCGACCGCGCCGAGGAGGCGGCCCCCCTCCTCCGGGCGTTCCTGACCGGGCTGGCCGCCGTCACCGGCCCGGCCGCCCGCGTCACCCTTCTGTGTCACTCGTACGGCACGGTCGTGTGCGGCCGCGCCGCGTCCCGCCTGGACGTGAGCGACGTCGTGCTGCTCGGCAGCCCCGGCACGGGCGCGGCCTCGGTCGCGGACCTGCACACCCGGGCGCGGATCTGGGCGGCCCGCGGCGGCGACGACTGGGTGGCGGACGTCCCGCACGTCAGCGCCGACCTGTTCGGCTTGACCGTCGGGTTCGGAACCGACCCGCTGTCCCCGTCGTTCGGAGCCCGCGTCTTCGCGGCCGGCCCAGGCGGCCACAGCGACTACTTCAGGCCGGGCTCGGTCTCGCTGGGCAACATCGCCCGGATCGTCCTCGGCGCGACCTCGGAGGTGACCCGTGCCTGACACCCGGAGGAAGCCGCGGACCCGGCCCGCGCTGCGTCGCGCCGCCGCCCGCATCGACGACGCGACGCCCCCGCAGCGCGACCGGGCCGTGGACGCGCTGCGGGCCCTCGCCATCCTCGGAGTCGTCCTCGGCCACTGGCTGGTCACGGCGCTCGTCGCCGACGGCGGCTCCCTGCGCGCCGCCAGCCCGCTGACCGCCATGCCGTGGCTGGCCCCGGTGTCGTGGACGTTCCAGACGCTCGCCGTGTTCTTCATGGTGGGCGGCCATGTGGCCACCAGGAGCCTCGCCTCGGCGCGGGCCCGCGGCGAGGGTCACGGCACGTGGCTGAGGGCCCGGCTGGGCCGCCTGTTCGTCCCCGTCACCGCGGTGGCGGCGGTGTGGACGGTGGCGGCGGCCGGCCTCCTGCTGGGCGGGGCGTCCTTCGTCACCGTGCACACCGTGGTCAAGCTGGCGCTGTCGCCGCTGTGGTTCCTGCTGGTCTACGCCGTGCTGACGGCGGCGACCCCGCTGCTGACCCGGCTCAACCCGCTGTGGCCGCTGGCGGTCGTCCTCCACGTGGACCTGTTGCGCTTCAGCCTGGGCGGCCCGGCGTGGCTCGGCTGGGTGAACCTCGCCGCGGGCTGGCTGGTGCCGTACTCCCTCGGCGCGGCGTGGACCCGGGGCGAGCTGGAGCGCCCCCGCGCGGGCTGGACGCTGTTCGTCGGGGGTGCGGTGGGCACGGCGGCGCTCGTGCTGTGGGCCGGCTATCCGGCGTCGATGGTGGGCGTGCCCGGCGCGGCGGTGTCCAACCTCGACCCGCCGTCGCTGGCCGCGGTCGCCTTCGGCCTCGCCCAGTGCGGGCTGGCGCTGCTGCTGCGCGGCAGCCTCCGGCGGGCCATGCGCCGGCCCCTTGCCTGGGCGGCGGTGGCCCTGGTCAACCTCTCCGCGATGACGGTGTTCCTCTGGCACCAGACGGCCATGATGGCGACGACCGCGACGGCACTGACGGCGGGCCGTCTGCCCGGTCTGCACACCGTTCCCGACGGGCTGGACTGGGTCGCGGCCCGCCTGCTGTGGCTGCCGGTCTTCGCGCTGGCGCTGGCGGTGTGCCGGGCGGCCTTCCACGGCTTGGAACAAGGGTCTCGACGTTCCCGCGGCCGCCGCTCCACGGTGGTCCGCGTCCACCACCGCTTCGACCGACCGGAACCGAAGGAGACCCGCAGTGCCTAGGGTTGGGCCCGTGAACGGCAAGGGGAGCGACAGGGCGCCGGTCCGTGCCGGCCGCCGTGGCGTGTCGCCGTCGGCGCTCGCCTCGGCGCGTCCGGCGCCGGCGCCGCCCCGGACACCCCTCCGCCGACCAGCTGGCCGAGGCGGTCCGGGTGGTGGCGGCCGGCCTCCTCGCGCCGGTCATCACCCGCAAGCTGATCGCCGAGTTCTCCCGCCTCGACGACCGGCCGCGAGCTCCCCTGAAGGAGCGGGTCGGTGATCTCACGGAACGCGAGACGGAGGTGCTCGCCCTCATCGCGCAGGGCCTGTCGAACGCCGAGATCGCGCAGCACCTCGTCGTCGCCGAGCAGACCGTGAAGACGCACGGGGGCCGCATCCTGGTGAAACCGGGGCTGCGCGACCGCACCCAGGCGGCGGTCTTCGCCTACGAGTCGGGGCTGGTCAGACCCTCCGGGTACTGAGTTCGCCCCGCACCCGGGGGCACGGTGGCGGCGGGCCTTCGGACCCGTAGTACCTGAGAGGGATCCGCCGGAACCCCTCTCACTGGTGACGACCGTGCCCCCTCGCTGCGCCTACCGTTTTCCTCGTGACCGACACGACGCAGACGCACAACACGCCCCCCGGCGACCCGGACGAGTCGTTCGAGGCCTACCGGCCGCGCAGCCCGGAGTTCCGGGCGGCGATGGACGCCCTGCGCGGCCTGCGGCGGGACCTGTTCGACGACGCCTTCGCCTACCGCCCGCTGCCCCGCAAGGAGGAGGCCGGCCGGCTCGCCCGCAACTGGAAGGGCCGCAAGCGCGAGTACGCGGCCTGGTCGCGGCACACGGTGGTCGCGGCGGCCGGCGCGCTGTCGGCCCTGATCGCCTTCACGGACAGCGGCGGCGGCCTGCTGGGATTGCTGACCGGTCTGCTCGTCCTGGCGCCGGCGCTGATGACGCTGGTAAGGCCGGTCGGCGCTTTCTGGCTGTCGATGGCCTCGACCTCGGCGGTCGCCGTGTTCGGCACGACGTACGGGAACTGGCCGTGGCTGCCCGGCAGTTACGTCACCCACCTGGTCGTCCTCACGGTCGTGGCGATACGCACCCGGCCGCGCACGGCGGCCTGGATGTGGCTTCTCACGGCCGTCTACGGCTTCGTCGCCGAGACCGTCTTCGGCTGGAGCCACAAGGTCACGAACACCGCGTCCATGCTGGTCTTCTCCGCGATCCTGCTGCTCGCCGTCACCGTGTGGCACATCCAGCGGCAGGCCCGGCAGGAGGTCACGGCCCAGCAGACGGTGACCGCGCACGAGCGGTCCAGGCGCACCCTCCTGGAGGAGCGCACCACGATCGCCCGTGAGCTGCACGACGTGGTCGCCCACCACATGTCGGTGGTCGCCATCCAGGCGGAGGCCGCCCCCTACCGGGTGGAGAACCCGCCGCCGGAGCTGGAGAAGGCCTTCGCGACCATCCGGGAGAACGCGGTGGCCGCGCTCACCGAGCTGCGCCGGGTGCTGGGCGTGGTCCGCGCCGAGGACTACGACGTCCCGGACGCCCCGCAGCCCACCCTCGCCGAGCTGGACGCGCTGATCACCAACGTGCGGGAGACCGGCCTGGACGTGGAGAAGGGGGTCACGGGGGCGGTGCGCGAGCTGCCGCAGGGGGTGGAGCTGTCGGCGTACCGGATCGTCCAGGAGGCGCTGAGCAACACGCTCCGCCACGCGCCCGGCGCGAGCGCCCGGGTGGAGGTCGGGTACGTTCTGGGCGGGCTCGGGCTGCGGATCGTCAACGGCCCTCCGCCCCACCCGGCCCTGATCAAGCCCTCGCCCGGCGCCGGCCACGGCATCACCGGCATGCGGGAGCGGGTCACGATGCTGAACGGCGAGATGACGGCCGAGGCGACGCGCGAGGGAGGGTACGAGGTGACGGTGTTCCTGCCGGTGCCGCCGTCCACGGAGCGCTCCTGCGCCGCGCCCTCTCCGGGGGAGGGTGGGGCATGACGATCCGGGTTCTGATCGCCGACGACCAGATGATGGTCCGCGAGGGCTTCTCGGTCCTGCTGAACGCGATGCCGGACATCGAGGTGGTGGGCGAGGCGGTGAACGGCCGGGAGGCGGTGCACCGGGTCCGCGAGCTGGCTCCCGACGTGGTCCTGATGGACATCCGCATGCCGGAGCTGAACGGCATCGAGGCGACACGGGAGATCGTCGCCGCGGACGGCACGGCGAAGGTCCTCGTCCTGACCACCTTCGACCTGGACGAGTACGTCTACCAGGCGCTGCGTGCGGGAGCCTCCGGCTTCCTGCTGAAGGACGCCTCGGCCCGCCAGCTGGCGGACGGCGTGCGGGTGGTGGCGGCCGGCGAGGCACTGCTCGCCCCGTCCGTCACCAGGCGTCTGATCACGGAGTTCTCCAAGCTCTCGGACACCCCCGGGTCCGTCCGCGCGGCCGTCCAGGCGTCCTACGGCGACCTCACCGAACGGGAGACGGAGGTGCTGGTCCTCATCGCCCAGGGCCTGTCGAACTCGGAGATCGCCGAGCGGCTGGTGGTGGCGGAGTCGACCATCAAGACGCATGTGAGCAGGATCCTGGTGAAGCTGGGCCTGCGGGACCGCACCCAGGCGGCGGTGTTCGCCTACGAGGCAAGACTGGTGACCCCGGGCTAGTGCCCCCGGGCCGTCCGGGCACCCGGGCTCGGCGTGGTGATCGTGCCGTGCAGAGCGGCGCGTGGCAGGACCCCCTGGTCAGGACGCCGGTCCACGGGCTAGCGTCCGTGCATGGCAGCAGCTGACGACCTCGCGTTCGACCCCTGGGACCCCGCATTCGTGGCGGACCCGTACCCGGCCTACGCCGAGCTGCGGGAGCGCGGGCGGGTGATCCGGTACGAGCCCACCGGTCAGTGGCTCGTACCGGGGCACGCGGACGTGTCGGCCCTGCTGCGGGACCGGCGGCTCGGGCGCACGTACCAGCACCGGTTCACGCACGAGGAGTTCGGGCGCACCGCGCCGCCCGCCGAGCAGGAGCCGTTCCACACGCTGAACGACCACGGGATGCTCGACCTGGAACCGCCGGACCACACCCGGATCCGTCGGCTGGTGTCGAAGGCGTTCACCCCGCGCACGGTGGAGCGGCTCGAGCCGTACGTGCGCAAGCTGGCCGGCGAGCTGGTGGACGCGCTGGCGCGGGCGGGCGGCGGCGATCTGCTGAGTGACGTCGCCGAGCCGCTGCCGGTGGCCGTGATCGCCGAGATGCTGGGCATCCCGGAGACGGACCGGGGGCCGCTGCGGCCCTGGTCGGCGGACATCTGCGGGATGTACGAGCTGAACCCGTCGCAGGAGACCGCGGCGAAGGCCGTGCGGGCCTCCGTCGAGTTCACCGCCTATCTGCGCGAGCTGATCGCCGAGCGGCGCAAGGAACCTGGCGACGATCTGATCTCCGGGCTCATCGCGGCGCACGACGAGGGCGACCGGCTCACCGAGCAGGAGATGATCTCGACGGCGGTGCTGCTGCTGAACGCCGGCCACGAGGCGACGGTCAACGCCACCGTCAACGGGTGGTGGGCGCTGTTCCGCAACCCGGACCAGCTGGCCGCCCTGCGCGCCGACCATTCGCTGGTGCCGTCCGCCGTCGAGGAGCTGATGCGGTACGACACCCCGCTGCAGTTGTTCGAGCGGTGGGTTCTCGACGACATCGAGATCGACGGGGTCACCGTGCCGCGGGGAGCCGAGATCGCCATGCTTTTCGGGTCGGCGAACCACGATCCCGCGGTGTTCGCCGACCCTGGCCGGCTCGACCTCACCCGGGCGGACAATCCGCACATCTCCTTCAGCGCGGGCATCCACTACTGCATCGGCGCGCCGTTGGCCCGCATCGAGCTCGCCGCGTCGATGAGGGCCCTGTTGGAACGGGCTCCGACGCTGGCCCTGGCGGCGGAGCCGCGACGCAAGCCGAACTTCGTCATCCGGGGCCTGGAGGGCCTATCGGTCACCCTCTGACCCGCCGCCGTCGCGGCGGTCGCGCCGGTCGGGCCGGTCGGGCAGCAGGCCGGCGACCGCCGCGTGGGCGAGGACCGGCAGGGCGGCTCCCGCGAGGAACACCAGCGGGAGCTCGGTGAACAGCACGCCGAGGTCCATGCCCTGCTGCTCGAAACCGCGGCCCAGGTGGGTCCGCGTGCGGTCGGAGGAGAGCCACAGGGAGACGGCGGTCAGCGCGCTCGCCATCGAGATCACGCATCCGCCGCATCCCACCGCTCTTCGCCCCATACACGGGGGACGCCACAGGCTCCCGTCCGGTTCGCCGCCGACCGGCGCCGCGACCGGCGGCAAAGCCCGCACCCCGGTCACCGCCCCCCGGCCATTGCCCCCGGTCACAGCCACTCGCCCGGCCACGCCCGGCCACAACCAGCCCCGCCACCCCCTGGTCACAGCCCCCGGTCACCGCCCCGGTCGCAGCCGCCGTCCCCCGGTCACCGCCACCGCCCGGGCCCGGCCCCGGCCACGATTCCGCCACCGCGCTCCCCCCGCCACGACGGCAGCCGCCGTCGTGGCGGACGGTCACGTCGTCAGGTCCCGCCGTCGCAGTCCCGCGAGGCCGGCGGCGGACAGGACCGGCGTCGACAGCAGCAGGAGCAGCACCGGCCCCCATTCCATGCGGCCGCCGGGCAGCTTCGGCAGGTGGGCGAAGGGCGAGAGGTCCAGGACCGCCGACGGCGCGTTCAGGGCCGGGCCGATCCAGCCGAGGAGAAGGATCGCGGCGGCCACGCCCCAGCCCGCCGGGGCCAGTCGCGGAGCCCATCCGTACAGGACGAGGGTCAGGGCGCCGACCGCCCACACCGCGGGCAGCTGCACCAGGCAGGCGCCCAGGACCGGGAGGGTCTGCCTGCCGTAGCCGGCGGCGAAGCCGAGGCCGGCGAGGAGCATGATGAGGGCCGCGCCGCCGAAGGCGATCGCCAGATGGCCGGACGCCCACCGCAGCCGTCCGACCGCGTTCGCGAGCACGGGTTCCGCCCGCCCCGACGTCTCCTCGCCGTGCAGCCGGAGCACGGACGCGACGACGAAGAGGGACGCGATCAGCCCGAGCATGCCGATCATGGAGGCGAGGAACGCGTCCGTCAGCCCCGACTGCCCGCCCATCCGCTCGATGATCTCGCGGGCCTTGTCGTTGTCGCCGACCAGGTCGGCGGCGCCCTCGGTCAGGCCGCCGTAGACGACGCCGGCGAGGAGGAATCCGATGCTCCAGCCCAGCACCCCGCCCCGCTGCAGCCGCCAGGCCAGGGCGAAGGCGCTGCCGAGCCGTCCGACGGGCGGCCCGGGGAGGGTCGGCAGGAAGCTCATGCCGACGTCCCGGCGGCCGGCCAGACCGTACGCGAGCGCGCCCTGGGCGAGGACGGCCGCCGCGAACAGGCCCAGCACCCACCACCGTTCGTCCGCGAACGCCCGCAGGTTCTCCAGCCAGCCGAGCGGCGAGAGCCAGGTCAGCGCGGACGAGCCGTCGGCCTCGGCCGAGTCGCCCGCCGCCCGCAGGACGAAGGCCGCGCCGAGGACCGCCGCCGTCAGCCCGCGCGCCAGCCGTGCGCTCTGCGTCAGCTGGGCGACGATCGCCGCCGTCGTCGCGAACAGCATGCCCGCCCCGGCCAGGCCGAGGCCGAACGCGACGGCACCGGCCGCGCCGTGAGCCGCGAGGCCCGCCGCGACCAGCAGACCCAGGGCGGCGTTGGCGACGGCCGCCGCGAGCAGGGCCGCCGTCAGGGAGGCGCGCCGCCCGACCATGCCGGAGGCGATCAGCTCCTGACGGCCGCTCTCCTCCTCGTCGCGGGTGTGCCGCACGACGACCAGCAGGCTCGTCACCGCGGCGAGGGCAGCCGCGTACACGCCGACCCGCCAGGCCGTCAGCGCGCCGACGGAGTCGTCGAAGACGGGGCCGATCAGCGCCCGGAGGGAGGAGTTGGCGTCCATCTGCCGCAGCAGGTCGGCCCGGGCGGCCGGGGTGTCGTACAGGCCCTCGAGGCCGGCGGGCATGGACAGCACCATCAGCGTGTTCACGGCGATCCAGACCGGGATCAGCAGCCGGTCGCGGCGCAGCGCGAAACGCAGCAGCGCTCCGGTGCCGGTGAGTTGGGGTGCGACGAAGGCCGTCACTGTGCCGTCTCCTGGTAGTGCCGCAGGAACAGTTCCTCCAACGTCGGCGGCGTCGACGTCAGCGACCGCACGCCCGACGCGCTCAACGACCGCAGCACGGCGTCGAGTCGGTCGGTGTCGACCTGGAGGCGGACCCGTCTGCCGTGCACCTCGAGGCCGTGCACCCCCGGCAGGTGCGCCAATCCGTTCGGGGCGTCGGCCAGTTCGGCGGTCACGCTGGTGCGGGTCAGATGGCGCAGGTCGGCCAGGGAGCCGGTCTCCACGGTGCGGCCCTTGCGGATGATGCTGACGCGGTCGCACAGCTCCTCGACCTCGCTGAGGATGTGGGAGGACAGCAGGATCGTCCGGCCCCGGTCGCGTTCCTCCGTCACGCAGCGCTGGAAGACCTCCTCCATCAGGGGGTCCAGGCCGGACGTCGGCTCGTCCAGGATGAGGAGGTCGACGTCCGAGGCGAACGCGGCGACCAGGGCGACCTTCTGGCGGTTGCCCTTCGAGTAGGTGCGGCCCTTCTTGGTGGGGTCCAGCTCGAAGCGGTCGATGAGCTCGGTGCGGCGGGCCGTGTCGAGGCCGCCGCCGCGCAGTCGTCCGTACAGGTCGATGACCTCGCCGCCGGAGAGGTTGCGCCACAGGGTGACGTCGCCGGGCACGTAGGCGATGCGCCGGTGCGCCTCGACGGCGTCCTTCCACGGGTCGCGGCCGAGGATCTGCGCGGCGCCCGAGTCGGCGCGCAGCAGGCCCAGCAGGACGCGGATGGCGGTGGACTTGCCGGCGCCGTTCGGCCCGAGGAAGCCGTGCACCTCACCGGCCTCGACCTCCAGGTCGAGCCCGTCGAGCGCGTGGGTGCGGCCGAAGGACTTGTGCAGTCCGGACACCGTGATGGCCTTCGTCATGATGCCGAACGTACGCTACCTTCAGAAATTTGTGAAGTTAAGGAAGTGCGTGAACCGTCGATAGGATGGGGGCATGACCGAAACAGATGCGGCGGGGCGGGACGACGAGGCCGTGTCCCGGTTCGTCGAGTCCTTCGCCGCGCAGCTCGTCGAGGCCGGGATGCAGCGCATGCCCGCCCGGGTCTTCGCCGCGCTCCTCTCCTGCGACGAGGGCGCGATGACCTCCGCCGAACTCGGCGGACAACTGAGGATCAGCCCCGCCGCCGTGTCCGGCGCGGTGCGTTATCTGGCCCAGCAGCACATGGTCTCCCGCGAGCGCGAGCCCGGCTCACGGCGCGAGCGCTACCGCGTGCACAGCAACCAGTGGTATGAGGCGCTGACCAATCGCGAGTCCGTGCTCAAGCGGTGGGAGGGGTCCCTGCGCGAAGGCGTCGAGAGCCTGGGCGCCGACAGCGCCGCGGGCCGCCGGATGTCCGAGACGCTCGCCTTCTTCGAGTTCGTCGACACCGAGATCGCCGCCATGATGGAGCGCTGGCGGCTGCACCGCGCACAGCTCTTCGGCGACGGCTGAGAATCCCCTCCCCGCAGGCCCCGGGCCCCGTCAAGTCTCCCGGGGCCTGCGGGCCGCCGTTCGTCCTGCTTCCTGCTTCCTGCTTCCTGCTTCCTGCTTCCTGCCTCCTGCGACCTGCGACCTGCGTCCTGCCCCCTGCCTCCTGCGACCTGCGTCCTGCGTCGTCCGGCTCACTGCGTCGCCGGCAGGGTCAGCGCCAGTGCTCCCGCCCGCACGGTCCACGTCCGCCGCCGTACCGGGCCGGCGACCGCGGCGTCCGCCCGGTAGCGGAAGTCGGCCCCCGAGACGGTCACCGTCCGCCCGTACGCCTGCAGCACGGCCGCCTCCGCGCCCACCGACGAGGGCCGCACGACCACCTCGGCCGATCCCGAGACGCCGGGCGTCACCGAGACCGCCTCCACCGGCTGGTCCAGGTCGACCAGGGTCGTGCCGTCGACCTCGACCCGCAGCCGCGCCGGGCCGGGCGGGAACGGGGCGGCGACCGGCCTGGAGGGCCGGGAAGGCCTGGAGGGCCGGATGGGGACGAGCGTGCGGACCAGCGACTGCAGCCAGGGACGCCCCGAGGGGTCCGCCGGCAGGATGCCGCCGCCCGTCGGCGGCGCGGGGATCCGCAGCGCTCCCAGCACCACCCCGTCGCTGTCGTCGACCAGCAGGTCCAGCCGCCGCTCGGACCCCTCCAGGACGGCCCGCGCCGCCGCGACCGGGCTGGTGGGCACCCCCAGGGCGTGCGCGAGGCTCAGGGAGCCGCCCACCGGCACCACCGACAGCACGCATTCGGCCAGAGCCCGCTGCCGGTGCAGCAGGGCCACCGCCCGGGTCAGCGCGCGGTCGTCGCCGATGACCACCGGCCGCCGCGAGCCCCGCCGGGCCAGCGCCCGGGCGAATTCCTCCGGATCCTCCGGCACACACACCTTCGTGCTGGCCGCACCCGCGCTGAGCACGTCTTTCGCGATCCGCACGGACTCCCCGTCCGCGCGCCGGGAGACCGGATCGATGATCACCAGCAGCTGATCGGACGTCGCGAAAGTCGCCACCTCGGTCCTGCCTCGCTTCCTCGGGTAGCATCTTTGTGCAAGAGCCCCTTGCGCTATTGCGCCAGGGGCTTCGTCTATTCCGGGGCATCCGGGTCCGACAACGGGCGACCAACGACGGTCGCGGCGCTCGCGGTGAACGCGGTGGAACGATCCACCGCGTACGCCCCTGACCTTGGACATGCCCCACCCGGAAGGGGTGTACGCGCGTGCCCGCACTTGTGCTGCTCGGTGCTCAGTGGGGTGACGAAGGCAAGGGAAAGGCCACCGACCTGCTCGGTGGCTCGGTGGACTATGTGGTGCGTTACCAGGGTGGCAACAACGCCGGCCACACGGTCGTCGTGGGCGACCAGAAGTACGCACTCCACCTGCTCCCTTCCGGAATCCTGTCTCCCGGCTGTACGCCGGTCATCGGTAACGGTGTCGTCGTCGACCCGTCGGTCCTGCTCTCCGAGCTGAGCGGTCTGAACGAGCGCGGCGTCGACACGTCGAAGCTGCTGATCAGCGGCAACGCGCACATCATCACTCCGTACAACGTGACTGTCGACAAGGTGACCGAACGCTTCCTCGGAAAGCGCAAGATCGGCACCACCGGCCGGGGCATCGGTCCGACTTATGCCGACAAGATCAACCGGGTCGGCATCCGGGTCCAGGACCTGTACGACGAGTCGATCCTGATGCAGAAGGTCGAGGCGGCGCTCGACGCCAAGAACCAGCTGCTGACCAAGCTGTACAACCGTCGTGCGATCGCCGTCGACCAGGTCGTCGAGGAACTGCTCGGTTACGCGGAGAAGCTCGCTCCGTACGTCACCGACACGGTGCTCGTCCTCAACCAGGCGCTGGAGGAGGACAAGGTCGTCCTGTTCGAGGGCGGTCAGGGCACGCTCCTCGACATCGACCACGGCACGTACCCCTTCGTCACCTCGTCCAACCCGACCGCGGGCGGCGCCTGCACCGGCGCCGGCGTGGGCCCGACGAAGATCAGCCGGGTCATCGGCATCCTCAAGGCCTACACGACCCGCGTCGGTGCGGGCCCCTTCCCGACCGAGCTCCTCGACGAGGACGGCGAGGCGCTGCGCCGCATCGGCGGCGAGCGGGGCGTGACCACCGGCCGCGACCGCCGCTGCGGCTGGTTCGACGCGGTCATCGCCCGCTACGCGACCCGCGTGAACGGCCTGACGGACTTCTTCCTGACCAAGCTCGACGTCCTGACCGGCTGGGAGCAGATCCCGGTCTGCGTGGCGTACGAGATCGACGGCAAGCGGGTCGAGGAACTGCCCTACTCGCAGAGCGACTTCCACCACGCGAAGCCGATCTACGAGACGCTGCCCGGCTGGTCCGAGGACATCACCAAGGCGAAGTCGTTCACCGACCTGCCGAAGAACGCCCAGGCGTACGTGAAGGCGCTGGAGGAGATGTCCGGCGCCCCGATCTCCGCGGTCGGCGTGGGTCCGGGCCGGGACGAGACGATCGAGATCAACTCGTTCCTCTAGTCGCGGCGGGAGCCGTCGTCGGCGGTACGTGGCGGCGGTGCGTCGTCGGCGGTGCGTCGGCTTGGGCCGGTCTTGGACATCCTTGACCGGCCCATGGCCTGTTCGCGGTTACGCCCGTAACTGGCGGAAGCAAGCATCTACGCGGGTAGTTGCCCTCCTTCCCCACCAGTTCCAGGAGCCCCGAATGCCCCTCAACCCGACGAACGACCCCATGAACCGCCGCGAGTTCGTACGGAAGTCCGCCGTCACCGGAGCGGCCGTGGCCGTGGCCGGCGCGGTCGGTTCCGGCACCGCCGAGGCCTCCACCGGCGGCGACGGTCATGCCCCCGGGAAGACGCCGCGCACCTGGTCCTTCTCCATCCTCGGCACCACCGATCTGCACAGTCACGTCTTCGACTGGGACTACTACACGGACGCCGCGTACACGGACGGCAAGGGCAACTCGGTCGGCGTCGCACGGGTCGCCACGCTCGTGAAGCAGCAGCGGCAGGCCAAGGGGGAGGGGCGCGTCCTCCTGGTCGACGCCGGCGACATCATCCAGGGCACCTCGCTGGCCTACTACTTCGCGCGCGTCGACCCGATCACCGGGACCCACGGCAGGAAGGGGCCCGAGCACCCCATGGCCGTAGCCATGAACCACATGCGCTACGACGCCGCCGCGCTCGGCAACCACGAGTTCAACTACGGCATCGACGTGCTGCGCCGGTTCGAGAAGCAGTGCCGCTTCCCGCTGCTCGGCGCGAACGCCCTCGACGCGAAGACGCTGCGGCCGGCCTTCGCCCCGTACACGGTGAAGAAGATCTGCGTCCCCGGCGCCCCCGACATCAAGGTCGGCATCCTGGGCCTGACCAACCCCGGCATCGCCCTGTGGGACAAGGACAACGTCAGCGGCCGGATGGTGTTCCCCGGGCTGGTGGAGCAGGCGAAGAAGTACGTGCCGCGGCTGCGCGCCCTGGGCTGCGACGTCGTCTTCCTGACCGACCACTCGGGCCTCGACGGCTCCACCTCCTACGGCGACGCGCTCCCCTACGTCGAGAACGCCTCCAACCTCGTCGCCGAGCAGGTCCCCGGCATCGACGCGATCCTGGTCGGCCACACGCACGTCGAGGTGCCGTCGTACACGGTCAAGAACGCGGAGACCGGCGAGGACGTCCTGCTCTCCGAGCCGTACTGCTGGGGCTACCGGCTCAGCGTCTTCGACTTCGAGCTCGAACTGCGCCACGGGCAGTGGAAGGTGACCGGGAAGACCGCACAGACCCTCGACCCCAGGGGCGTCGACGAGGACCCGGAGATCCGCAGACTGCTCCGCGCCGACCACGACCTCGTCGTCGGTTACGTCAACACGCCGGTCGGCACCTGCACGGCGGACCTCTCGGCGGCGGAGTCCTGCTGGAAGGACGTCCCCGTCATGGACTTCATCCACGAGGTCCAGACGAGCACGGTGGCCGCCGGACTGTCGGGCGCCGACGCCGCCCTGCCCGTGATCTCCGTGGCCGCGCCCTTCAGCCGCACCGCCGACATCCCGGCCGGCGACGTCACCATCCGCGACATCGCCGGGCTCTACATCTACGACAACACCCTGTACGGCAAGAAGCTCACCGGCGCCCAGCTCAGGGACTACCTCGAGTACGCGGCGAAGTACTACCACCAGGTGCCGGCGGGCACGCCGGTCGACACCGCGACCCTCACCAACGCCAACGGCTTCTGGGACTACATGTACGACACGGCGGCAGGCGTCTCGTACGACATCGACATCGCGCAGCCGGAGGGGTCCCGGATCAGGAACCTGACCTACCGGGGCGCCGCGGTCGCCGACGGCCAGGTCTTCGTCGTCGCCGTCAACAACTACCGCGCCAACGGCGGCAGCGGCTACCCGCACATCGCCGCCGCCGACATCGCCTACAGCTCCACCAACGAGATCCGGCAGCTGATGATCGACTACGTGACGTCCAAGGGGACTCTGGACCCGGCCGGCTTCGCGGACGCCGACTGGAAGTTGACGCAGGCCGGGAAGGCGGTCTTCTAGGGCGTGCTCCGTCCATGCCGCTCCCCTGGGGCATCGAGGGAGAAATGCCGCATACAGGACTACTCTGAGGGTGACATCCGTGTGTGCCGACCAGAGGAAGGTGACTGCGATGCGCGTGATGCTGAAGGCGTGCATGGACACGGAGAAGGCGAACGAGGCGATCCGCAGCGGGACCCTGGGCAAGCTGATCCAGGAGTCGATGGAGCAGATCAAGCCCGAGGCGGCCTACTTCACCACCGATCACGGCAAGCGAACCGCCTACGTGTTCTTCGACATGCAGGACAGCGCTCAGATGCCCGTGCTCAGCGAGCCCTTCTTCCTCAACCTCGGGGCAGAGGTCACCTACACCCCGGTGATGAACGCGGAGGACGTCGAGAGGGGTCTGTCCCAGCTCGGCCGCTGACCGGCCGGCCGGCTCAACTGAAGACGATCATCGACCCCTGCGCCAGACTCCGCGTCGCCGCCGCGTGCAGTCCGAGCCAGACGTGCCGCTCGCGGGCGAAGGGGCTGGGGTCGTACGGCGCCGGAACAGCCGGCTCCTCCAACTCGGTGGGACCGGCGGGCGGTTGGGGGGCCGCCGGGGGATTGGCCGGATCGATGCCGATGGACGGGGCCACGAACTCCAGCTCCCGCAACAGCGACTGCGCGGAGCCCAGCGGGCCGCCGCCCGCGAGGAGTTCGTCGTTCGACAGCGGCTGCGGGAAGTCCACGGGGACGTAGGCGCCCGCGTGGTCGTAGTGCCACACCAGGTGGGACTGCTGGGCCGTCGCCTGGAACATCTCCAGCAGCTGCTCGTAGTCGCCGCCCAGCTCGTCCACCGGCGTCACCGGCAGCTGGCACACCTGGAGCAGGTAGACGCGGCGCAGGAAGTGCAGGGCGTCGTAGTCGAAGCCCGCGACCGGGGCTACCTCGCCGGACAGGCCCGGCATGTACTGGTACACCGGCACCGGCGGGAGCCCTGCCTCCGCCAGCACCTTGTTGTACTGGGCGAGTTCGTCCGCGAAGGGGTTGTCGGGGGTGTGGCACAACACGTCGACGAGCGGCACCAGCCACAGGTCACAGGCCAAAGAGAGCTCCTTCAGTACGTTGACCGGTCAGGGAAGACTAGTCGGTGCGGCACGCGTCAGCTCCCCTCGTGCAAATCCCATACCCACACTCCGGCCACCCGCCTCCCCGGCCGGCCGACCAGTTGGTCCACCGTCTCACGCAGCCGGTCCGCATGCCGCTGAGGGACCAGCACCAACGCGCCCGCCCGCCAGTACGCGAAGTCCTCGCGGGCCTCGGCGCGGGCCTGCGCTTCGACGACCGGGACCACGCCGGTCCGGCGCACGTCGCTCAGCAGACTCGCCGTGAAGCGCAGCGGGACGCCGTAGACGCCGCTGCGGTCGCCGTCTCCGTAGGGTCCGTTGAAGTAGCCGCCGGGCATCCGGAAGCCGAGGCCGGTCGCCGTCTGCCAGTGCAGGGCCTCGGCGTCCTCCGGTTCGGCGAGCGGCACGGGGACCAGCGTCTCGCCGGGCCGGACGTAGGCCTTCCAGGCGCCGTCCGCGAAGAAGGCGGGCGTCTCGGCGCGCGGCTCGGCCCTCAGCGGCGCCGGGACGAGGGGGAGCAGCGCGACGCAGACGGCGAGCAGCGCCGCGTACTGCGTGCCGAGCCGGCGGGCGTGGGCCAGCCGGTCGACCGCCAGGGCGAGCAGCATGCCGAGCGCCGGGGCGCAGACCAGCGCGACCCGGCTCTCGATGACCGACTCGAAGAGCGGGAGGCGGGCCAGGAGGGCCCAGGGGCCGGGCACGGTGACGCCGGTGAGGGGCACCGCGATGTGCGGGCCGAGGGACAGCACCGCCGCGGCCACCGCCGTGCAGGCCAGTGCCTTGACCGCGGGCCGTCGCCAGAGCAGCGCGGTGATCGCGAACGCGAGCAGGACCAGGGGCCAGCCGTAGAAGGCGTTCTGCTCGGTGGGGTTGAGGGAGAGCGCGGCGGCGCGGTCGGCGTCGCCCGCTATCAGCGAGCGGCCGGCGAACGAGAGGAGCGCGCGCGGGGAGTTGGCGACGCCGGGCGCGGAGCCGTGGTCGATGCCCGTGTAGCTCTGCGGGCCGGAGAACTGCCAGGCCAGCGGGTACAGGACGAGGGTCAGACAGACGGCCGCGGCGATCGCGAGTCCGTTCAGCAGCGGGCGGGCCGCCGCGCGCGCCACGTCGGGGCGCACGGCGCCGTAGGCCACGGCGAACAGGAGCATGCCCAGGGCGGCGAGCAGCAGCGACTCCTGGCCCAGGAAGAACTGGTAGGCGGCCATCAGGCCGAGGACGACCGCGTCGCGGGTGGTCCGCTCGCCGGTCGTCAGCCGCAGGGCGCGCTCGATGATCGGCGGGATCATGAAGAGCACGAGGAAGTTCGGGTGGGCGTTGGCGTGGCTGACCATCGGCGGGGCGAACGCGGCCAGTGCGGCTCCGGTGAAGGCGGCCGCCCGCTGCGTCACGAGCCGCCGCAGGATCAGCCGGTACCAGGCGACGGCGGTGGCGGCGAGGCCGAGCGTCATCACCAGGCTGAGCGTGACCGCGGGCCCGAACAGCAGGGTCACGGGGGTGAGCGGCACCGACAGGCCCGGCATCGTCGTGTTGGCCATCAGGTTCACGCCGCCGGGGAAGCCCTGGAGGTCGGTGAAGAGGGGGTTGCGCAGGTGGGCGACGTTGTCGGCGGTGACCGCGAAGAACCACTCCCACTGGTTCTGGTCCTGGAGGGAGTCGGTCAGATAGCGGTGCGCCGGGTCGAAGAAGCGGCCGGAGAAGAGGGTGACGGCCAGCGCGAGGAAGAGGACGGCGGCCAGGACGTCGGCGGGTCTCGGCGCGGGGAGGCGCAGCCGGACGAGGTCGCGCAGGAAGCGGAGGTAGTCCGCCGGGCGGACCTTCGAGCCGGGCTGGTGCGACCAGTGCACGGGCACCTCGGCGACCGGCCAGCCCGCCCGCCGGAAGTGGCGCAGCACCTCCACGTCGATGGCCCAGCCGTCGAGGCGGGAGGCGGCGAAGGCGGTGCGGGCCTTGTCGCCGTCGAACAGCTTGAACCCGCACTGGGTGTCGTGCGTCCCGGGCAGCATCGTCCGGCGTATGAGCAGGTTGCCGGCCGCGCCGAGGAGTTCGCGCATCCGGTGCTGGCGGCTGCCGAGGGTCGCGCCGGGGACGGCCCGCGAGCCGATCGCCGCCGCGTGCGGGTCGGTGAGGGCCCTCTCCAGGCGGGCCAGCTCCTCGACGGGGGTGGCGAGGTCGGCGTCCGTGACCAGCACCCGGCGGCCCCGGCTGGCGGCGACGCCGAGCCGCAGGGCGTGGCCCTTGCCCCGGCGGCCCGTCCCGGAGCCGGTGACGAGCCGGACGCGCGGGTCGCGGCGGACGGTGACGAGTTCGCGGGTGGCGTCGGTGGAGCCGTCGTCGGCGACCACGATCTCCCAGCTGCCCCAGGGGCTCCCGGGGGCGTCCAGGTGGCGGCTGACCGCGTCCAGGGTGGGGCCGAGCCGGCGCTCCTCGTTGTAGGCGGGGACGACGACGGACAGCTCGACGGCCGGGGCCGTGGGCGGCGCGGTGGGGGCGTGCACGGCAGGGGCGTCCGCCCGGCTCATCCCGCGGCCAGCCGCTCGATCAGGGTGATGGACTCGTCGTTGTAAGCGGCGAGCATCCTGCGGGCGGCGGCGGTGTCTCGGCGATACAGGGCGTCGACGAGTTCGGTGTGGCCGGACCATAGGAAGCCGCGCAGATCGCTCAGCCGGCGCAGGTGCTGCACCGTGCACACCCAGGACTGCACGCGCAGCCGGTGCAGGAAGTCGGCGAGGTAGGGGTTGCCGAAGAAGGCGCTCAGCTCGCGCCAGAAACGCAGGTCGTAGCCGATGAGGACGGTGAGGTCGCCCGCCGCGGCGGCGCGCTGCGCCTCCTCGCCGCGGCGGCGCACCCCGGCGATGGCGGCCGCGGTCCGCGGCTCCTCGAAGTCGCGCTGGTCCTGGCGGCCGCCGTCGAGGGCGATGAACATGCCCTCGATGATCAGGCTGCGCGCCTCGATCATGCCGCGGTAGTCCTCGACGGAGAACTCGTGGACCCGGAAGCCCCGGTGCTGGTCGGCGTCGAGGAGACCTTGTGCCGAGAGGTCGACGAGGGCCTCGCGGACGGGGGTGGCGGAGACGCCGTACTGCTCGGCGATCTCCTTCACCGTGAACTCCTGCCCGGGCTGGAGCCGTCCGGACAGCACCTCGTCGCGAAGCGCGTCGGCGATCTGCTGGCGCAGGGTGCTGCGCGTCACCGCGCCGTTGCCGGTGCTGCCGGGCATGGTCGAGGCGTCTCCTCGTCGGGTGCGGAAAAGTGGCGTGCTCGTCGTTATGTACGAGCACGCCACCTTACGCGTTCGACGAAATCAAGCCCCTTCGAGGGAATCCCGCCGGAATCTCGCCGGAATACCGCCGGTATCCAGCCGGAATCCCGCGGGTGTCGCGCCGGAGCGGCGTGGGTCCGGTCGCCCTACTCGGTGAACTCGTCGGCCGCCGAGAGCGCCGTGTCGAGGGCGGCGAGGCCCTCCTTGACCTCCGACTCGGAGACGTTGAGCGGCGGCACGAAGTGCGTGCGGTTCATGTTCACGAACGGCCACACGCCGGCCTTCCTGGCCGCCGCGCCGAACGCGGCCATGGCCGCGTTGGCCTCGCCTGCGGCGTTGTAGGGCACCAGCGGTTCGCGGGTCTCGCGGTTCTTCACCAGTTCGACCGCCCAGAACATGCCGACCCCGCGCACCTCGCCGACGCTCGGGTGCCGCTCGGCCAGCGCCCGCAGCCCGGGCTCGACGAGGGAGGCGCCGAGGCGCTTCGCGTTCTCGACGACGCCCTCCTCGGCCATGACCTCGATCGTGGCGACGGCGGCCGCGCAGGCCAGCGGGTGCCCGGAGTACGTCAGACCGCCCGGGTAGGGCCGCTTGCCGAAGGTGTCCGCGACGGCGCCGGAGATGGCGACGCCGCCGAGCGGCACGTATCCGGAGTTCACGCCCTTGGCGAAGGTCATCAGGTCGGGCACGACGCCGAAGAGGTCGGCCGCGAACCACTCGCCGGTGCGCCCGAACCCGGCCATGACCTCGTCGAGGATGAAGACGATCCCGTGCCGGTCGCAGATCTCCCGGACGCCGGCGAGGTAGCCGGGCGGCGGGACCATGATGCCGGCGGTGCCCGGGATCGTCTCGAGGATGATCGCGGCGATCGTCGCCGGTCCCTCGAAGGCGATCGTCGTCTCGAGGTGCTCGAGGGCGCGCGCGGTCTCCTGCTCCTCGGTCTCGGCGTAGAAGCGGGAGCGGTACGGGAAGGGCGCCCAGAAGTGCACGACGCCGGCCGTCGCGGTGTCGGAGGCCCAGCGGCGGGGGTCGCCGGTGAGGTTCACCGCCTGCTGGGTGCCGCCGTGGTAGGAGCGGTAGGCGGAGAGCACCTTGGCGCGCCCGGTGTGCAGCCGGGCCATGCGCACGGCGTGCTCGACCGCGTCGGCCCCGCCGTTGGTGAAGAAGATCTTGTCCAGGTCGCCGGGGGTGCGCTCGGCGATCAGCCGGGCCGCCTCGGAACGGGCCTCGATCGCGAAGGCGGGTGCGAAGGTCGTCAGGCGGGCGGCCTGTTCCTGTATCGCGGCGACGACCTTCGGGTGCTGGTAGCCGATGTTCGTGTAGACGAGCCCGCTGGTGAGGTCGAGGTACCGGTTGCCGTCGTAGTCCCAGAAGTACGACCCCTCGGCGCCGGCCACGGCGAGCGGGTCGATGAGCTCCTGGGCGGACCAGGAGTGGAAGACGTGCGCGCGGTCGGCGGCCTTGACTGCGGCGCCGGCCCGGGGGTCGGTCTGAGGGGTCATGTCAGTGAGCGTAAATGTCCGCGATGCGGAAGCGGTATCGGCGTCCTGTTCCGTCGGCGGTGCGATTCCGCGACAGGTTGTCGGGCGTGGGGGAGCGGAGGGGGCGGTGGGCGGACGTGGACACCGGAAATGTATTGACAGCAAACTGTCGAAATGACAGTCTACTGTCATGTACCTCGGATCGCCGAGGGGCCGAGCCTCAGGAGGAGCCATGACCGGCAAGCCCGTGCATCTCGCCGTGTACGACACGTTCGCCGACTGGGAGACGGGGTTCGCGACGGCGTACCTCGCCCGCGGCGGCCACCTGATCCGCACGGTCGGCCCGTCCGCGGCGACCCCGGTGGCCAGCATCGGAGGCCTGCGGGTCCTGCCCGACCTGGCGCTGGACGACGTACGGCCCGAGGACAGCTCCCTGCTGATCCTCCCGGGCGCCGACCTCTGGGACACCACCGACGACCTCGCGCCCTTCGCCCGCAAGGCACGGGAGTTCCTCGCCGCCGGCACCCCCGTCGCCGCGATCTGCGGGGCCACCGCCGGGCTCGCCCGCGAGGGCCTGCTCGACGAGCGCGACCACACCAGCGCGGTCTCCTTCTATCTGGCCGCCACCGGCTACCGCGGCGGCCACCGGTACACCGAGGCGGACGCGGTGACGGACGGCGCGCTGGTCACGGCCGGCCCGACCGAGCCGGTCGCCTTCGCCCGCGAGATCCTGCGTCTCCTCGGCGTGTACGAGGGCGAGGTGCTGGACGCCTGGTACCGGCTGTTCCACGACTCCGACCCGCAGGCCCACGCCGTCCTGGAGAACGCGACGGCCGGCCGGTGAGCGCGCAGCGCCAGGAGCTGCTGAGCCGCAGCGCCCTCGGGGTCTTCCGGCTCAACGGCCAGTTCCTCGCCGTCGCGGAGGAGCTGGCCGGCCCGTCCGGGCTCTCCGCCGCACGGTGGCAGGTGCTCGGCGCGGTCCTCGGCGACCCGCTGCCCGTGGCCGGGATCGCGCGCGCGATGGGCATCACCCGGCAGAGCGTGCAGCGGATCGCCGACCTGCTGGTCGAGCACGGGCTCGCCGAGTACCGCCCCAACCCCGCCCACCGCCGCGCCAAGCTGCTCGCCCCCACCGAGGCGGGGCGGGCCGCGGTCGCCCGCATCGGACCGGGGCACGCGGCCTTCGCCGACCGGCTCGCACAGGCGTACGGAGAGGCGGAGCTCGCCGAGGCCGTGCACGTCCTGGAACGCCTGGCCCAGGTGCTGGACGCACTCGAGCAGCCCGTTACGCAACCGTAGACATCGCACCGCACAACTCCCCGAACGGCCGGATTATTCTCGGCTGGATTGCACATGTCTCGATCACACATGTGCGGGAAAGGCGGCGCTGCGATGGAGAAGCTGGGCCCTGGAGACCCGCAGCGCATCGGCGGTTACCGGCTGCTCGCGCGGCTGGGCGCGGGCGGCATGGGGCAGGTGTACCTCGCCCGCTCGGACCGCGGGCGGACCGTCGCCGTGAAGCTGGTCCGGCCGGAGCTGGCGGCGCGCGAGGAGTTCCGGGCGAGGTTCCGGCAGGAGGTGCGCAACGCGCAGCGGGTCGGCGGTTTCTGGACCGCGCCCGTCCTCGACGCCGACACCGAGGCCGCGGTGCCCTGGGTCGCCACGGGCTATGTCGCCGGACCGAGCCTCCAGCAGGTCGTCAGCCACGACCACGGACCGCTGCCCGAACGGTCGGTGCGCATCCTCGCCGCAGGGCTCGCGCACGCGCTCACCAACATCCACGCCGCCGGCATCGTCCACCGCGACCTCAAACCGTCCAACGTGATGGTCACCATCGAGGGGCCGCGCGTCATCGACTTCGGCGTCGCGCGGGCGCTGGAGGGCGCGACCGGCGACAGCCGGCTGACCCAGACCGGCGCGGTGATCGGCTCGCCCGGCTTCATGGCCCCCGAACAGCTGCGGGGCGCCCCGGTCACGCCCGCCAGCGACGTCTTCTGCCTCGGCTCCGTCATCACCTACGCCGCCACGGGCGCCCTGCCCTTCGGCTCCGCCGACAGCGGCGTGCCCGCCCTGATGTTCCGCATCGCGGAGAACGAGCCCGACCTCGCGGGCGTCCCCGAGGGCATCGCCGACCTGGTCCGCGGCTGTCTGCGCAAGGACCCGGGAGCCCGTCCCTCCCTCGACCGCGTCCTGGAGCTCACCGGCGTCGACGACACCGTCTCCGACGGCCGCTCCCGCGACCCGTGGCTGCCCGGCGCCCTGGTCGCCCAGCTCGGCCGGCACGCCGTGCGGCTGCTGGAAGTGGAGGACCCGCAGGGCACGGACGCGACGGCGAGCACCGCCCGGTGGAGCACCGCCCCCGCCTTCGAGGCCGCCCCGCAGCACTCCGGGCCGCGCGGCGACGCGCTCGCGCCCGACCCCCGGCCCACCCTGGTCGCGGGTCCCGGCGGCGTGCCGCAGCAGACGCATCCGGCCGGCGCGGGCCCCGCCCCGGCCCACCCGGCGTACGGCTTCCCCGCGCAGCATCCGCAGCAGGCCGCGCCCCCCGCCCCCGGGTACGGCCACCACCCGGCGCCGGGCGTGCCGGCCCCCTACAACCCGTACGCGGCGGACGCCGGCGGCGCCCCGCCGTACGCCCCCTACGGGACGGACGAACCCGCCGGTCCCGAGGACCCGCCGGGCCGCAGCCGCCGCACGACGGTCCTGCTCCTCCTGGTCGCCCTGGTGGTCGCGGTCGCCGCCGGCGGCTCGGTGTACGCCTTCATGAACGGCGACGACGACAGCGCCGCGGGCCCGTCGCCCAGCCCGGCCGCCTCCCGCGCGGCGGACTCCTCCTCGCCGTCCGGCCCTTCCTCGTCCCCCTCGGCGTCCCCGTCCCCGTCCGCGTCGCAGGACGGCGAGATCCCGTCGGCCTACCTCGGCGACTGGACCGCCACGATCAAGAACGAGACCGGCACCAACAAGCGCCGGCTGACCATCTCGCAGGGCGGGGTGGGGGACACGGTGCTCGCCCTCGCCGCGGACGGCGACTCCTACCACTGCGAGTTCAGCGCCACCCTCGCCCGGCGTCCCGGCGGCGACGGCCCCCTGCGGATCGGCCCGTCCAAGGTCACCACGGGCAAGCCCCTCTCCTCCTGCACCCCCGGCGCCGCCTCGGAGGTCACCCTCCTCCCCGACGGCAGCCTGCAACGGGTCAACACCGGCACCGGGGAGAAACTGACGTACACCCGCGGCACGGGTCAGCCGGGCGGCTGAGAAGAAGAGGAGACGCCCGGCGGGCGCGGAGCCCTCGACGCGCTGCCGGGGTCAGCCGGGGCTCCGCCGGTGTCAGCGGGGCTCCGGCGGGCGCTGGCGGGGCATGTTCGGCCGGGCGTTCGCTCCCGGCGGCGAGGGGAATCTGCCCGGGCCGCCGCCCGCGTCCACCCGTCCGCCGACGGCGACCGCCGTCTGGATGCCCAGGGGCGCGGTCCCGGTGCGGAACTCCACCATCCAGTCGGCCGTCTCCGTGCGCACCAGGTCGGTGACGTCCTCCGAGAAGCGGCGCAGCACCGCAAGGCACCGCTCCGCGGCCTCGCTCGCCGTGCCCTCGGCCGGGCCCAGCACCTCCCGGACGCTCTCCGAGGCCCAGTCGAACTGAAGCACCTGCAGCCTGCGCTGCACGGCCTGCGCGGTGGCCACGTCCCGCATCCAGCCCGAGGTCACCCCGAAGAACCGGTCCACCGCCAGGCACGCCACCGCCAGCAGCAGCGCCAGATACCCCCAGGGCGCGCCGCCGCCCGTCACCCGGGTCAGGTCCAGCAGCGGCAGTGCGGCCCCGGACACCGCCCCGGCGGCCGCACCGGTGCGCAGGGCCCGGGCGGCCCGTCGTTTCCACACCCGGTCGGCGAGGTACCAGGCGGCGGTCTCCAGCGCCCCCCGCTCCACCCACCGGTACAGCTCCTCCAGCCGCTCGGCGGGCTCGCCCCAGTCCCCCAGGGGAAACGTCCGTCCGGTCAGGTCGCCCGGCCGCAGCCCGGCCGCGCCGCCCTCGCCCCGCCCGTCCTGAGGCGGTCCTTCGGGCTGCATCTCCGGCTGCTGAGCCACCCGCACTCCCTCCCGATCCCCACTGATCCGACCGATCGACCGATGCGGCCGCTCACGTTGCGTGACGCCCGCGACGTGCGTGATACCCGATGCTGATGCGCCGGACCTTTCCTACCTCCCAATGGGTGGCGAAGAGGAAGGTTTCGCCTCTTTTACGCCTGGAAGTGGGCCTTGATCAGGTATAGAACTTCCGCACAACTCACTCGAAAGAGTGCTGGGGCGACACCCGCACAGACCACGTAGGCTCGTGCCGAGCGACAACAAACCGCTCGAAGGCATGCCCGACAGTCGCAGAACACAGGAGCTGATCGTGATTCCCGGTGGTGGCCAGCCCAACATGCAGCAGCTGCTCCAGCAGGCCCAGAAGATGCAGCAGGACCTGGCCCGCGCCCAGGAGGAGCTGGCGAACACGGAGGTCGACGGGCAGGCGGGCGGCGGACTGGTGAAGGCCACGGTGACCGGCTCCGGCGAGCTGCGCGGGCTGCGGATCGACCCGAAGGCGGTCGACCCGGAGGACACCGAGACCCTCGCCGACCTGATCGTCGCGGCCGTCCAGGCGGCCAACGAGAACGCGCAGACCCTGCAGCAGCAGAAGCTCGGCCCGCTGGCCCAGGGCCTGGGCGGCGGCAGCGGCATTCCGGGCCTGCCTTTCTGAAGCCCATCCGCCTTACGCGGACCGGCCCCGGCCGACTACCGTACGTACCGCAAGGAACCCCAGGAAGGACGGCAGTCCGTTGTACGAAGGCGTGGTCCAGGACCTCATCGACGAGCTGGGGCGGCTGCCCGGCGTCGGTCCCAAGAGCGCGCAGCGGATCGCCTTCCACATCCTGCAGGCGGAGCCGACGGACGTGCGCCGGCTCGCGCACGCCCTCCTGGAGGTCAAGGCGAAGGTCCGCTTCTGCGCGACCTGCGGCAACGTGGCGCAGGAGGAGCTGTGCGGCATCTGCCGTGACCCGCGCCGTGACCCGAGCTGCATCTGCGTCGTGGAGGAGCCGAAGGACGTCGTCGCGATCGAGCGCACGCGCGAGTTCCGCGGCAAGTACCACGTCCTGGGCGGCGCCATCAGCCCGATCGAGGGGATCGGCCCCGACGATCTGAGGATAAGGGAACTCCTCGCTCGGCTCGCCGACGGCACGGTCACGGAGCTGATCCTCGCCACCGACCCGAACCTGGAGGGCGAGGCCACCGCCACGTACCTCGCCCGCATGATCAAGCCCATGGGCCTGAAGGTCACCCGCCTGGCCAGCGGCCTCCCGGTGGGTGGCGACCTGGAATACGCGGACGAGGTCACCCTCGGCCGCGCCTTCGAGGGGAGACGACTCCTAGATGTCTGACGCCACGCTGCACGCGACCGGCCCGAACCCGGACGACTTCGCGGTCCAGATCGCGGACCAGGTGGAGAGTTTCCTGGTGGCCGTCACCGAGGTGGCCAAGGGCGACGAACCGGGCTCGGCGGTGCCCTTCCTCCTCCTGGAGGTCTCCCAGCTCCTGCTGGCCGGCGGCCGTCTCGGCGCGCACGAGGACATCCTCCCCGACGAGCGTTACGAGCCCGACCCGGGCTTCGAGCCGGATGTGGACGACCTCCGTGAGAACCTGGCCCGCCTGCTGGACCCGGTCGACGTCTACTCCGAGGTGTTCGACCCCTACGAGCCCCGCAAGGCCCCCGTGCCGGCCCGGATCTCCGACGACCTCGCCGACGTGATCGCAGACCTGCGCCACGGCATGGTCCACTACCGCGCGGGCCGCGTCACCGAGGCCCTGTGGTGGTGGCAGTTCTCCTACTTCTCCAACTGGGGCTCCACGGCGTCGGCGACGCTGCGCGCCCTGCACTCGGTCCTCGCCCACATCCGGCTGGACCAGCCCCTGGAGGAGCTGGACGGCCTCGACACCGACCAGTCCCCGCTGGGCGACGAGACGCTGGAGTTCGAGGCGGGCCGTGTGATGGCGCAGGAGATCGGCGGACCGCTGGGCGTGCGGCCCCGCCCGTAGCCCCCGGCACCAGCGCGCGGGGGCTGACGGGACGGTCTGTCAGAGGGGGACGGCCGTCCCCGTGACGCCGATCCCGCTGTCCCGTCCGGCGGGCACGGAGACCGTGAGGGTGCTCGGGCGGCCCATGTCGTCGCCCTGGTGGATCGTCAGCGTCGCGGGCGGCGGGACGAGTCCGAGCTCCCGCAGGTATCCGCCGAAGGCGGCGGCCGCCGCGCCCGTTGCCGGGTCCTCGACGACCCCGCCGGGCGGGAACGGGTTGCGGGCGTGGAACACGGTGGGGGACTCCCGCCACACCAGGTCGACCGTCGTCCAGTCCCGGCGGGCCATGAGGGCGGCCAGCGCGGGCATGTCGTAGTCGAGGTCGGCCAGCCGGCCGCGGTCGGCCGCGGCGACCACGGGGTGCCGGGCCCCGGCGTAGGCCACGCGGGGCGGCAGGGCCGGGTCGAGCTCGTCGGCGGACCAGCGCAGTGCCGACAGCAGTGCCGTCAGGTCGTCGTCGGCGAGGGGCTCGGTGTGCGGGGTGACGCTCACGAGGGTCGCCACCGTGTTGCCGTCGTCGGCCACGGCGGTGGTGACGGGAACCGTCCCGACGCCCGTGTGCAGGACCAGCGTGCCCGTCCCGTACCGCTCGGCGTGCGCGACCGCCGTGGCGATCGTCGCGTGGCCGCAGAACGGCACCTCGGCGAGCGGGCTGAAGTACCGCACGGCCAGGCCGCCCTGGTCGGACGGCACAGCGAACGCCGTCTCGGAGTAGCCGACTTCGGCCGCCGTCGCCAGCATGGTCTTCTCGTCGATGCCGGTGGCGTCGAGCACCACGCCGGCGGGGTTGCCCCCGGCCGGGTCGGCGCTGAACGCCACATAGCGCAGAACCTCCATGGGGGGACCGTAGCGCAGCCGTCCACGGTCCGTCCCGGTCGCCGGCTCCGGCCGAGAATTGGGAGGGTCTTGGACGTCCCCTGTACAGCGACTGCACGGGCCCTAACCAGCCGGACGCGAGTCTTGAGTCATCCCAACAGCAGCAAGACGTACAGGAGTTGCGATGACCCGCAAGACCCGCATACGCGCCGCCCTCGTCACCGCCACCGCCGTCGTCACCGCGGCCACGGTGTCGGTCGGCGTCAGTGCGGCCGGCCCCGGGAAGCCCTCGAAGCCCAGCAAGAAGCAGATCGCCGCCCTGTTCGACGGCTGGAACGCCGCGCTGCAGACCCGCGACCCGGAGGTCGTGGCCGACCGCTACGCCAAGGACGCGGTCCTGCTGCCCACCCTCTCCAACAAGGTCCGCACGGACCGCGCCGGCATCGTGGACTACATGGAGCACTTCCTCCGGAACAAGCCGGTCGGCAAGAAGATCGAGACGCACATCAACGTCCTCGACAACAACTCCGCCCTCGACAGCGGCGTGTACCGGTTCACGCTCACCGACCCCGCCACCGGCAAGAAGAAGGTCGTCGAGGCCCGCTACACCTACGAGTACGAGAAGCGCGGCGGCAAGTGGCTGATCGTCAACCACCACTCGTCGGCGATGCCCGAGAGCTGACCGCCCCGGATCACCCCGCCCGCGGGGCCGCCCGGAGCGTGAAGCACACCCGCAGACCGCCCCCGGGAGCGTCCTCGAGGCGTACCGTCCCGCCGTCGTCCGTCACCAGCTGTCTGACGACGGCGAGGCCGAGCCCCGACCCGGAGCGCCCGGTGAGGCCCTGACCGCGCCAGAAGCGGTCGAAGGCGCGGGACTTCTCCACGTCCGACATGCCGGGCCCCTCGTCCTCCACGGACATGACCACTTCGCCCGCCACGGACTCCAGCCGGACGGTGATCCGCCCGCCGTCCGGCGACACCTCCAGGGCGTTCGAGAGCACGTTGTCCAGCACCTGGTCCAGGTGACCGGGGCTGGCCAGCACAGACGGCCGGCCGTCGACACCACTCCCCCTGAGCGCGATGGTCACTCCGCGCTCGTCGGCGGCCGGTCTCCACACCGTCAGCCGTTCGGCCACGATGTCCTTCAACGGCAGCGGCTCCGCCGCCGTCACCTTGGCCTCGGCGCGGGCCAGCACCAGCAGGCCGTTCACCAGCCGGCTCATGCGGACCACCTCCGCCGTGGCCTGCTCCACGTCCTCGCGGACGAACTCGTCGTCCACCCCGTCCGCGATGTTGTCCAGCGACAGCCGCAGCGCCGTGAGCGGGGTCCGCAGCTGGTGCGAGGCGTCCGCGACGAAGATGCGCTGCGAGGCGACCAGGGTGTCCAGGCGTTCCGCGCCCTGGTTGAGGGTGCGCGCCAGCGTCTGGGTCTCCGGCGGTCCCGTCACCGGGGAGCGCGCGGTGAGGTCGCCGTCGCTGAACCTGCTCGCCATCGAGTTGAGCGCGCGCAGCGGTGCGGTGATCCGGCGGGCGGCGTACGCGCCGATCGCGGCCGCCGCCCCGAGGACGAGGACGGCGAGCCCCGCGCGGAAGCCCCAGATGCTCCACAGCCGCCGGGTCATGTCCGAGGTGGAGTAGACGATCCGCACGGCCGCCTCGCCCTGGGCGGGCACGGTGATCGTCAGCCGGTCGCCCCAGATGAAGTCCGAGCCCCAGTCGGTCGTCGGCTCGTCGTGCCGCACGGCCCGGGTCAGCGCCGCGCCCGGGGCGGGCGCCGGCAGGTCCGGGGCGCAGCTGCGGGTGGGGGTCACCTGGACGTCGCCGGGGGTCCCCTCGCCGTACGCCTCGGCCACCTCGGTCAGCGCTCCGCACGAGATGCGGTCGCCGTTGCCCAGCAGCAGCGCCATGGTGTTGGCCTCGCGCATGACGGACAGCTCGGTGTCGTCGCGCAGCTGCTTGGTGAGGGTGAAGGCGACCGGCACCGTGAACAGCAGGATGGCGACCGCGACCAGCAGGATGTAGCTGCGGATGAGCTGGCGGTTCATGCGGACTCGGCGTCCTCGACGATCTCCAGCCGGAAGCCGACCCCGCGCACCGCCGCGATGGCCACCACCCCGGCGAACTTCCGCCGCAGCGCCGCCACGTGCACGTCCAGCGTCTTCGTCGGGCCGAACCAGTTCGCGTCCCAGACCGCTTCCATGATCTGTTCCCGCGACATCAGCGCGCCCGGCTCCTCGGTGAGGAAGGCGAGCAGGTCGTACTCCTTCGGCGCGAGCGGGATCTCCGCGCCGTCCACGTGGACGCGGGCCGCCTTGCGGTCGATCGTGAGGCGGCCACCGTAGCGGTCGGCGGGGGCGCCGGCGGCGGTGCGCGGCTGCACGCGCCGCATCACCGCGCGGATCCGGGCGATGACCTCGCGCACCCCGAACGGCTTGGACACGTAGTCGTCGGCGCCGAGCTCCAGGCCGACCACCCGGTCCGTCTCGTCGCTGCGGGCGCTGATCACGATGATCGGCACTCCGCCGCGCTCGCGCAGCGCCTTGCAGACGTCGAGGCCGTCGGTGTCGGGCAGTCCCAGGTCCAGCAGGACCACGTCGTAGGGACCGGGGTGGGCGAGGGCGGCGGCGCCGGTGCTCACCCAGTCGACCGCGAAGCCGTACCGCTTCAGTCCGCGTCGGAGCGACTCGGCGACCGGCTCGTCGTCTTCCACCAGGAGTACGTGCACGCTCGCACATTAGTCCTTGAAACTTAATTCACAGCTATCACCGGCGCGAGAGTGGGCAGGGACCTCCACAGCGCCCGGCCGGCATCTCACCATGCGGTATCCCGGAGGTGGATTTCGGGCGCTCGTTAGACTGAGCCGACCGCAGTACAAGGGCGTATGTGCGGAAAGAGACAAACTGAGCGAGGAGCGCACGTGGGCCTTGTCGTGCAGAAGTACGGAGGCTCCTCCGTAGCCGATGCCGAGGGCATCAAGCGCGTCGCCAAGCGGATCGTGGAAGCGAAGAAGAACGGCCACCAGGTGGTCGTCGTCGTTTCCGCGATGGGCGACACGACGGACGAGCTGATCGATCTCGCCGAGCAGGTGTCACCGATGCCCAGCGGCCGGGAATTCGACATGCTGCTGACCGCCGGAGAGCGGATCTCCATGGCCCTGCTGGCGATGGCGATCAAAAACCTGGGGCACAGCGCCCAGTCGTTCACCGGCAGCCAGGCAGGCGTCATCACCGACTCGGTCCACAACAAGGCCCGGATCATCGACGTGACGCCGGGCCGTATCCGGACCGCGCTGGACGAGGGCAACATCGCGATCGTCGCCGGGTTCCAGGGCGTCAGCCAGGACAAGAAGGACATCACCACGCTCGGGCGCGGCGGGTCCGACACCACGGCCGTCGCCCTCGCCGCCGCGCTCGACGCCGAGGTGTGCGAGATCTACACCGACGTGGACGGCGTGTTCACCGCCGACCCGCGTGTGGTGAAGAAGGCGCGGAAGATCGACTGGATCGCCTTCGAGGACATGCTGGAGCTCGCGGCCTCCGGCTCCAAGGTGCTGCTCCACCGCTGTGTGGAGTACGCCCGCCGCTACAACATCCCGATCCACGTCCGCTCGTCCTTCAGCGGGCACGAGGGCACGTGGGTCAGCAGTGCACCGATCGAGCAAGGGGACAAGCCGGTGGAGCAGGCCATCATCTCCGGTGTCGCGCACGACACCTCCGAGGCCAAGGTCACGGTCGTCGGCGTGCCGGACAAGCCGGGCGAGGCCGCCGCGATCTTCCGCACGATCTCCGACGCCGAGATCAACATCGACATGATCGTGCAGAACGTGTCCGCGGCCTCCACCGGGCTGACGGACATCTCCTTCACGCTGCCCAAGGCCGAGGGCCGCAAGGCCATCGACGCCCTGGAGAAGAACAAGTCCGGCATCGGCTTCGACTCGCTGCGCTACGACGACCAGATCGGCAAGATCTCCCTGGTCGGCGCGGGCATGAAGACCAACCCGGGTGTCACGGCGGACTTCTTCACGGCCCTGTCCGACGCGGGCGTCAACATCGAGCTCATCTCGACGTCCGAGATCCGCATCTCGGTCGTGACCCGCGCCGACGACGTCAACGAGGCCGTGCGCGCCGTGCACAGCGCCTTCGGGCTCGACTCCGACAGCGACGAGGCCGTCGTCTACGGGGGCACCGGGCGTTGATCTCGGCAACGCGCCGACCGACGCTCGCGGTCGTGGGGGCGACCGGGGCGGTCGGCACGGTCATGCTGCGGATCCTGTCCCAGCGGGCCGACGTCTGGGGTGAGATCAGACTCGTCGCCTCGGCGCGCTCGGCCGGCCGCAAGCTGGCCGTGCGCGGCGAGGAGGTCGAGGTGCTGGCCCTGTCGGAGGAGGTCTTCGACGGGGTCGACGTCGCCATGTTCGACGTGCCCGACGACGTCGCGGCGCAGTGGGCGCCCGTCGCCGCCGCCCGGGGCGCGGTCGTGGTGGACAACTCCGGCGCCTTCCGCATGGACCCGGAGGTGCCGCTGGTGGTGCCCGAGGTCAACGCGCACGCGGTGCGGGTCCGGCCGCGCGGGATCGTCGCCAACCCCAACTGCACCACCCTGTCGATGATCGTCGCCCTGGGCGCGCTGCACGCCGAGTACGGGCTGCGCGAGCTGGTGGTGTCCTCGTACCAGGCGGTCAGCGGGGCCGGCCGGGCCGGGGTGGAGACGCTGCGGGAGCAGATCGCCATGGTCGCCGGCACCGAGCTGGGAACCCATCCCGGCGACGTGCGGCGGGCCGTCGGCGACCGCACCGGGCCGTTCCCGGAGCCGGTGGCGCTGAACGTCGTCCCGTGGGCGGGGTCGCTGCGCGCGGACGGCTGGTCCTCCGAGGAGATGAAGGTGCGGGACGAGACCCGCAAGATCCTCGGCCTGCCCAAGCTGCCGGTGGCCGTGACCTGCGTCCGCGTCCCGGTCGTCACCGGGCACTCCGTCACCGTCCACGCCCGCTTCCAGGACGCGGTCACCGTCGAGGGCGCCCGCGAGATCATCGCGACGGCCCCCGGCGTCGTCCTCTTCGACAACCCGGCGGCGGGCGAGTTCCCCACCCCCGCCGACGTGGTCGGCACCGACCCGACCTGGGTGGGCCGGGTGCGGCGGGCCCTCGACGACCCGACGGCGCTGGAGCTGTTCGTGTGCGGCGACAACCTGCGCAAGGGGGCCGCGCTGAACACAGCCCAGATCGCGGAGCTGCTCGCGGCCGAGCTGTCCTGAGGCGGCGGAGCCGGCCTGCGGCACGGGTGCCGATCGCAGCCGGTCGTAATTGTAGGATCTTTCAAGCAATGTGAGCCGGTCGACGGTCCGAACCACTTGTATCGGGCACCTTGCGCATCCGAAGATTTCCCCCCGCTCTGCGCAACCGTGCGCAGGGCGGGGAGCGTCTTTGCCGTCACCCTCAGGGGTGCGCAGACATGTGAACGATCACAGCGTCCCGGGCGCGGTGGCCGCTCACGGGGGCGCGTGGTCCGGGCGAGGGGACGCCCGTTCCTATGGGACACAGGGGAAGAGCGGGACACATGAGACGGGTACGCGTGACCTTGGCCGACGCGAACGTGACGCCGAACGCGTACAACCCCTCAGGGGGGACGTGCGTCCAACTGGCGTGGCAGAGGTACTCGAACTCCCAGTGGCGCCCCGCGCCGCGGCCCTGCGGCCGCCGCTCGGCGTCCTCCGCCCGCGTGCGTCCGGCGCGGCCGGCGGCATGCCGGTGATCGCGCCCATGCCCGCAGCGCGGCCCACCCGCGTCCCCGGTCAGCGCGACGGCCTGGAAGAGGCCGAAGGCGCGGCGGCCGTCGGCACCACCGTCGACCACCTCACCGAGACCTACCGGGCGCACTACCGCTCGCTGCTCGGTCTCGCCGCCCTCCTCCTCGACGACACCGCCTCCTGCGAGGACGTCGTCCAGGAGGCCTTCATCCGCGTCCACTCCGCACGCAAACGCGTCCGCGAGCCCGAGAAGACCCTCGCCTACCTGCGCCAGACCGTCGTCAACCTCTCCCGCTCCGCGCTGCGCCGCCGCATCCTCGGCCTGAAGCTGCTGTCCAAGCCGATGCCGGACATGGCCAGCGCGGAGGAGGGCGCGTACGACCAGCTGGAGCGCGACTCGCTGATCAAGGCGATGAAGGGCCTGCAGCGCCGGCAGCGCGAGGTCCTCGTGCTGCGCTACTTCGCCGACATGACGGAGGCGCAGGTCGCCGAGACCCTCGGCATCTCCCTCGGCTCGGTCAAGGCGTACGGCTCGCGCGGTATCGCCGCCCTGCGCATAGCCATGGAGGAGCCGGCGTGAGCGGCGGAGCCGAAGAGCGTGGACCCCACGGGGGCCACGACGGTCACGAGCGCGACGAGCCCCCCGCGCGGCGGCAGCCGACCACCTCGCCGCGCACACACGAGCCGAAGCCATCGCACGCTGGGAACTCAACCGTGAACCACCGCCTCGACGACCAGGGCCCCGAAGGGCTCGACTCGGACGAGCTGGCATTGCGCCGGATGCTCCACGACGTCGTCCAGGAGATGGAGCCGCGCGACGGCGCCCTGGACCACCTGCGGCGAGCCGTCCCCGTCCGCCGGGCCCGCAAGCGCCAGGCGGCCGTCGGCATGGCCGCCGCAGCCCTCTTCCTCGGCACCGCCGTCCCCGCCGTGCTCCATGTGTCGAACGCGGGCGGCTCCGACGCCAACCCTTCGATCGCCGGCCAGGCCTCACAGGCGCAGGGGGGCGCCGATCAGGGGAAGAACCCCGACGGCGGCTCCTCGGGCAAGGTCGGCGACTCCTCCGGCGCCACCGGTGAACAGGGCAAGGGCGGCGCCACCGACTCCGGCCAGGGCAAGGGGTCCTCGGGAACCGCCTCCAGCGGCGCAGGGCCCACCTCCTCGGCCCCGGTGACCGCACCCCCCTGCACCCCGGCCCAGCTCGAGGGCGGCGCGCCCACCGTCGCCGTCCCCGACGCGGCGGGCATCGTGTACGGCGCCTTCCGCGTGCAGAACTCCTCCGCCGCCGGCTGCAGCGTCCGCGGCGTCGTCGCCCTGTCGTTCGACGTCCAGGGCGCCGCCGACGCCGCGAAGATCTCCGTGGTGGAGCACGCCTCGGGGGATGCGGCGGCCGCCCTGCCCGACCCTTCCCTGTACGTCCCGCAGCTCACCCTCGCGCCCGGCTCCGCCTACGAGGTGAAGTTCGCCTGGGCGCCCTCCGAGACCTGCCCCACCACCGGCGGCTCCGGCGGCGGCGACGGCGGCGGCACGGCGTCCCCGTCGCCGACCCCCTCCGAACCGGCCGGCACCCCCGGCGAGACGACCTCCGGCACCTCGGCCCAGCTGTTCTCCGAGGACGGCACGGCCGGCACCGCCGAAGGCAGCGTCGTCGTGTCCTACACGACCGGGGCCGGTGCGCCGACGCTCAAGGCGACGGTGCCGGACGCCTGCACCGGGACGATCTACCGGACGGGCGTGCTCGCCTCGTCCTGAACCGCCGGCGCGGCGACGCCCTCGGCAACGATCCCGAGAGCCGCGTCCCGGGCGAACTCCACCTCGCGGCGCAGCAGCCGGAACCACATGAAGACCACGAACCCGGCGAAGACGAACCACTCGCCGGTGTAGCCCAGGTTCTGGAACGCCTTCAGGTCGAGCCCGCTGTTCGGGGCCGCGCCCACCGGCACCGTCGTCATCGGCGCGTCGGCCCGGTCGAGGGTGATCCAGGCGTCGTACAGGTCGTACGGCACCAGGTTGACCAGGGACGCGGCGCTGATCGCGGCGGTCTGCCCGGCCGGCAGGCCGCCTTGGGCGCTCACCCCGTTGTCGCCGGGCTGCTCGGAGGCCTGCAGCGCGCCGGTGACGGTGACCTCGCCGGAGGGCGCGGCCGGGGCCTTCGCGGCGTCGGCGGCGCCGGGCAGCCAGCCGCGCACCACGGGCAGCGCCTTTCCGGCGTCCGTGCGCAGCAGGGTCAGCACGTAGAAGCCGTCGCGGCCGTCCAGTTCCCGCCCCGGCACGAGCAGCTGGTCGCCGTAGCGTCCACGGGCGGTGACCTGCCTGCCGGAGGTCTCCTGGTCCACGGGAAGCAGCTCCGCCAGCGGACGAGCCGCTTCCGTACGGGCCGAGGCGGCCTGCGCCTTCGCCTCGCGATGACCGTCCACCCGCGACTCGAACCGGCTCAGCTGCCACGACCCCATGAACAGGCAGAAGGGGATGGCCAGCAGCACGAAGAGGTTGATCCCCCACCAGCGGGGCGTCAGCAGGAACCGGTACACGCCGTCCACGGTACGGGGCGGACGCGGCCCCCCGCCGGGCGGGGGTGAGGCCCGGGGGTGGAAAACAGGTGGGAAGTCGGTGGGAAGTCGTGCACACGGTGACGACCGCGGCGTCTCATTGCCTGCGCGGAGGGGCAATATGGGGCCATGACTGAGAGCAACGGGTCCGACGCACCCGAGCCGTACGAGGAGACGCCGGCCTGGGAGCAGCGGTTCCGCGCCGCGCGCGTCTCCCTGCCCGACTGGGCCGAGGACGCCCCCGACCACTCCCTTTTCGTGTCGAACGCGACCGGGACCTACGAGCTGTACGCCTGGGACCGCGCCACGGGCGACCAGCGCCAGGTGACCAACCGGGCCAACGGCACGACGGACGGCGTGCTCTCCCCGGACGGCGCCTGGATCTGGTGGTTCGACGACAAGGACGGCGACGAGTTCGGCGTCTGGCGCCGTCAGCGCTTCGAGGGCGGCGAGGACGAACTGGCCGCACCGGGCCTGGACGCCTCCTACCCGGCCGGCCTGGCCCTCGGCCGCGACGGCCGCACGGCGATCGTCGGCCGCTCCACGGACGAGGAGGGCACCACGATCCACGTCGCACGGGTCGGTGAGCCCCCCTTCGAGCTGTACCGCCACCGTGAGTCGGCGGGCGTGGGCGACCTCTCCCACGACGGCTCGCTGATCGCCCTGGAGCACACCGAGCACGGCGACGCGATGCACTCGGCGCTGCGCGTCCTGCGCCCGGACGGCACCACGGTCGCCGAGCTGGACGACACCCGGGGCGGCGCCGAGGAGCTGGGCCTGGAGGTGCTGGGCTTCGCACCGGTCGACGGCGACACCCGGCTGCTGATCGGCCACCAGCGCCGCGGCCGCTGGGAGCCCCTGGTCTGGGACGTGGCCACCGGTTCGCAGACGGACCTGGCCCTGGACCTGCCGGGTGACGTCAGCGCCGAGTGGTATCCCGACGGGTCGGGCCTGCTCGTCGCCCACAGCTTCGAGGCGCGCAGCGAGCTGTTCCGCTACGACCTGGCGAGCGCGCGGCTGGAGCGGATCCCGACCCCGCCCGGCACCGTCTCCGGGGCGACCGCCCGGCCGGACGGCAGCGTGGAGTACCTGTGGTCGTCGGCCGCGCAGCCGCCGGCCGTCCGCTCGACCGCCGGAGGCGTGGTCCTCGACCCGCCCGGCACGAAGTCCCCGGGCTCGGTCCCGGTGCGAGACGTGTGGGTGGAGGGCCCCGGCGGCCGCATCCACGCCCTGGTGCAGCAGCCGGCGGGCGCCGACGGCCCGCTGCCCACCGTCTTCGACATCCACGGCGGCCCGACCTGGCACGACAGCGACGCCTTCGCGGCCGCGCCGGCCGCCTGGGTGGACCACGGCTACGCGGTCGTGCGGATCAACTACCGCGGCTCCACGGGATACGGCCGGGCCTGGACGGACGCCCTGAAGCACCGGGTGGGCCTGATCGAGCTGGAGGACATCGAGGCGGTGCGGGAGTGGGCGGTGGGCTCGGGCCTGGCCGACCCCTCCCGGCTGATCCTCACCGGCGGGTCCTGGGGCGGCTACCTCACCCTGCTGGGTCTCGGCGTCCAGCCGGACGCGTGGACCGTGGGCATCGCGGCCGTCCCCGTCGCCGACTACGTCACGGCCTACCACGACGAGATGGAGGCCCTGAAGGCGATGGACCGCACGCTGCTCGGCGGCACCCCGGAGGAGGTCCCGGAACGCTTCGAGGCCTCGTCCCCGCTGACGTACGTCGACAAGGTGCGGGCCCCCGTCTACATCTCGGCCGGCGTGAACGACCCCCGCTGCCCCATCCGCCAGATCGACAACTACGTCGAGCGCCTCAAGGCCCGCGGAGCGGTGCACGAGGTGTACCGCTACGACGCCGGCCACGGCTCCCTGGTCGTCGACGAGCGCATCAAACAGGTACGCCTGGAACTGGATTTCGCCGAAAAACACCTACGCTGACCACCCCCAGCCCCCGGCGTTGAACCGAGCCTGAAATTCAGCCCCTCCGGCGTTTGAGGAGCGGGGGCCCGGGAGCGGAGCCCCCGAGGACGGGACGGGACGGGACGGGACGGGAAGGGGCGGCGGGGGCGAGAAGCCCGGTCGGCGGAGCCGACACCCCGGGCGGAGCCGACACCCCCCAGGGGGGAGCCGGCCCCGCCGACCGGAAGGAAGAAGGGACCGTGGGCCTACGCCCCCGAACCCCCTCGCCGCCGCCGCACCAACTCCGCCAGCCCCCGCCGGGTCGCAGCCAGCACCACCCGATCCACCCCCCGCAGCACATACGTGTCCGGCAGATCCCACACCAGCCCCGACGCCCCGCCCGCACCGCCGCCGGCCCCGCCCTCACCCACGCCCGCCCCGCTCCGCCCCCGCCCGGAGTCCAGCGCCAGCACCCGCCAGTACCCCGGCCGGAACGCCTCCCCGACGGTCCTGCCCTCCAGCTGCGCGTGTCCGGCCACGTCCAGTGCGGCGAACAGCAGCACCCGCCGCTCCACCGGGATCGCCCCCAGGATCTGCCGCCCCATCATGGCCCCCGCGAACGACGGCGCCGCGAGGTGCGACACGCTCCGGCTGCGGGTCAGCGCCTGCGGGTGGGCGGCCCGCAGGGTGCGGTACACGGCGGTCGCGAAGTCGTCGTCGTACAGCCGCAGCACCACCCCCAGCTCGGGCCGCAACGACCGCGCGTACAGGGCCGCCTCCAGATTCGTGGTGTCGGAGCTGGTGACCGCGAGCAGCGCGTGCGCCCGGTGGATCTTCGCCGCCTCCAGCACCCCTTCCTGCGTGACGTCCCCCAGCACCACCGGCACCCGCAGCCGCCGCGCCACCGCCAGCCCCCGCGCCTCGGGCCCGGCCTCGACGCACACGACCGGGATGTTCAGCTCCCGCAGCCGGGTCAGCACACGGGTGCCGATCTTCCCGAGGCCGAGCAGCACGACATGCCCGCCGAGCCCCCGGGGCGGCCGCCGCAGCGAGCCCGCGCCGCGGAAGGTCCCGAGCGCCTCCAGCACCGCCGCCAGCAGCACCGGCAGCAGCAGCAACCCCATCAGTCCGGACAGCAGCTGCAGGACCTGCCGCTCGGTGGAGGCCCCGATGGCCGGGTCGTTGACGGCGAACAGGTCCAGCAGCGTGAGGTACAGCGCGCCCAGCGGATGGATCCCGGTCACCAGCCACAGAGCCACCGCCAGCGCGAACACACAGCCGACCAGGCCGGCCAGCGACCACCGCAGCCGCCGGGAGAACAGCGAGGCGAGCGGCGCCCGCACCCCGACCCCCCGCCCGGACGGCGGCGTGGGCCCCGCGGAGTAGGCGACCTGCTCCAGCACGACCGACCCGCGCCTGCCGGTCGCCGCCGCCTCCCGTACCGCGGCCGCGTCGGGCAGCAGCAGCGGCCCCTGGTCGCCGCTGGTCTCGGAACCGTCCGCGAAGGCCGGGTCGCCGCCGTTCGCGGACAGCAACGCGAGCGTGGGGCGCCCCGGCTCACCGGCCTCGCCCGGACCGTACGGCGGCCGTTCGACGGCCCGCAGCAGCAGCCCGTTCGTCTGGACGACCTTGCTGGTGCCGACGACGGCGGTCGCGACGAGCGCGGGCGCGGCGGTGTCGGCGTCGGACAGCACGGTGGTCGACGCGTCGCCGCCGGCGTACCCCGCGTGCCCGCCGCGCCCCGCGTCCCCGGAGCCCGGGTCCCCTGCGGCGGCCAACGCGGCCGCCTGGTCGAGGAGTTCCTCGATGTGCTGGCCCAACCGCCGGTTGTAGAGCCGCAGGACGAGCCGAAGCCGCGGGTTCAGCCGGCGCGCGGTGAGGGCGGCGCGGATGTTGGTCTCGTCGTCGTCGTACACCAGCGCCAGGGCGGCGGCCCGCTCCACGCCGGCCTCGGCGAGCACCGTCTCCGTGGCCTCGACGGCCTCCAACGTCCGCTGCCCGGCGGCGGCTTCGTCCGGCGCGCCGGACGCGGCGGGCGCGCCGCCGGCCGCCGCCCGGTTGACGGCCGCGCTCACCACCCGGTCGAGCAACGCCGCCGACACCGCCCGGGCCCGCCCGACGACCGGCGGCCGCACCGCCCGCTCGGAGGGCGGCACGACGAGCGTGACCTGTTCCTCGTACACGCCCCGCAGCTCGGCGGCGAGCCGGTGCGCCAGGCCGTCGTCCCCGCACACCACCATGTGCGCGCCCGCGGCGCCCTGCGGCTGACCCTGATTCGGAAGGCTCCCCACGACGGAGAAGACTGCCTCACCGGTACGCGGGGTTCCACGCAGCCGGTGAACACCGGGTGCCGGAGATCCGTAGGAAAGGGGAGGGAATGCCAGAAACAGGCAGCAGGCGCGGGCCGGGCAGCGGCGGCAGGGACATGCCGGGAACCGCGACCGGCGGCAGCACGCACACGGAACCCGGAGGTGCCCGACCCGTGGCCATCGTCGAAACGGCCCCGCCCACGGGCGAGCGCACCCCGGAGGACCCCGGGACGAAACGCCTGACCTCGCCCCTCGTCCTGACCATGCTGCTGCTCCTCATGGTGCTGCTGCAGAGCCCGATCCGCCGTGCGCTGTCCGCGCCCGTGATGCAGAGCTGGACGACGGTGTTCGTGGCGGTGGTGGTGCAGGCGCTGCCGTTCCTGGTGCTGGGGGTACTGCTGTCGGCGGCGATCGCGGTCTACGTGCCGCCCTCCTTCTTCGCCCGCGCCCTGCCGTCCCGGCCGGCGCTCGCCGTCCCGGTGGCCGGGGTGGCGGGTGCGGTGCTGCCGGGCTGCGAGTGCGCCTCGGTCCCGGTGGCCGGCGCCCTCGTCCGCCGGGGCGTGACGCCGGCCGCGGCCCTCGCGTTCCTCCTCTCCGCCCCGGCGATCAACCCGATCGTGCTGACGGCGACGGCCGTGGCCTTCCCGCGCGATCCGGAAATGGTGCTGGCCCGTTTCGTGGCCAGCCTGGTCGCGGCGTGCACGATGGGCTGGCTGTGGCAGCGCCTCGGACGCACCGACTGGCTGCGGCTGCCGGCCCACGCGCCGCACGAGGGGGAGAGCAGGGGGGCCGCGTTCTGGGACTCGGTCCGGCACGACGTGATGCACGCGGGCGGCTTCCTGGTCGTGGGCGCGATGGCGGCGGCGACCCTGAAGGCCGTCGCCCCGCAGAGCTGGCTGCGCACCGCGGCCGACAACCCGGCGCTCGCCGTCCTGACGCTCGCCGTGCTGGCGGTGGTCCTCTCCATCTGCTCGGAGGCGGACGCGTTCGTCGCCGCGTCCCTCACCCAGTTCTCCCTCACCGCCAGGCTCGCGTTCCTGGTGGTCGGCCCGATGATCGACCTCAAGCTGTTCGCGATGCAGGCGGGCACGTTCGGCCGGGGCTTCGCGCTGCGCTTCGCCCCGGCGACCTTCGCGCTGGCCATCGCGTCGGCGGTCCTGACGGGATGGGTGCTGCTGTGAACCGACAGGCGCAGTCGGCCGTGCTGTTCCTCCTCGGCGCGGCCCTGTTGCACGCCGGCGCCACCGACCTGTACCTGCGGTACGTCAAGGCGGGCCTGCGCCCGCTGTTGCTGGCGGCCGGCGCGGTCCTGATCGTCACGGCGCTGGCGACGGCGTGGTACGAGCGCCGCCGGGCCGGCGGCGGCCACGGGGAGGGCCATGCGCACCCGGAGCCGCGCGTCTCCTGGCTGCTGATCCTCCCGCTCCTCGCGCTGATCCTCGTCGCCCCGCCGGCCCTGGGCTCGTACAGCGCGACCCGCACCGGCACGGCCCTGCAGGAGCCCCTGGCCTATCCGTCGCTGTCCGCGGCCGACCCGCTGCCGTTGAGCGTGGTCGACTACGCGGGCCGCGCCGTCTACGACCACGGCCGCACCCTCGCCGGCCGCACGGTCCGGCTGACCGGTTTCGTGGCCGTGGACCACGAGGGCACCCCCTACCTGGTCCGCATGGCCCTCAACTGCTGTGCGGCCGACGCGCAGCCGGTCAAGGTCGGCCTGACCGGCCGCATCCCGCCGGTCCTCCAGCCGGACACCTGGCTGGCCGTCACCGGCGTCTACACGCCCCGCGTCGTCCGCGACCCGGTCAACGGCGGCCCGATCCCCTTCCTCGAGGTGAAGGACGCGCGTCCGGTCCCGACCCCGCGCGACCCTTATGACGAGTCCTGGAACAACTGAGCGTGGCCGCCGGGACACCCGGGGGATCGTCCGGAGGAATCCTTGACCGCCCGGCTCGGCGAACCCTTCCGCAACCCCTGGTGGCCGGGCGGTGAGCGCCGCATGATGGGGCCATGACGGCGGCCTTGCGTGCCATGGCACGACTGGTGAACTGGCGGGACCTCGCGGAGGACCGGCCCAGCTGCGGCACCGGCCGGGCACTGCGCTCGGCCGGGGCGGAGATCGTGCACTTCCACTCCGCCCGCAGCGTCGACCTGCATCTCACGGCCCGTGCGATCCGCCGGTTCGAGAGCGACCTCAGACACTCCACCGCGATCCGGCTGCAACCGGGCTCGCACTGGGTGACCGTCCGCCTGGAGTGCGAGACGGACATCGACCTGCTCATGACGCTGGTCAGCGCCGCCCTCCAGGCCCACCAGCGGCACCCGGCCGCCGGCGACGCCCCGCTCCCGCGCTGCAACGACCGCCGGGAGGCGACGCTCGCCCACGAGGGCGCGGACGGTGCGACACCCCGGCCCTGCGTCCGGTGAGCGCCTGAGGTGCTGTGCGTCTGGTGAGCGTCCGAGGCGCTGTGCGTCTGGTGAGTGTCCGAGGCGCTGTGCGTCTGGTGAGCTGACGGGCCGTCAGTTATGGTCCCCCTGCTGTGCACGTTCGTGCCCGTCAGCGCCGTGCCGTGCGGCGCCGTTACGGAAGGGTGAGCGCCATGCAGACCCGTTCGACGCGTCCTCCCCGTAGTCCGCAGCCGCCGGGCCCGCCCCGCTGGGTGGCCCTGTTCCACCACGCGCCCTCGGCGTCCTGGCGCTCGGCCGCCGAGTCCCCTGACCGCACGCCCGTGCTGTACGCGATCGGCGAGATGACCCAGGTCGTGCGCGCCCGGGGCGAGGAGGCGGCCGTCGACCTGTGGGGCCCCGGGGAGAACGGGGGCTGGGCCCGGTTCGACGACCCGGCTCCCGCGACCCCGCTCACGTCGGCAGTCCCGGTCACGTCGGCGACCCCGGACGCGTCGTCGACGGCGGCGGAGGCCTCGGCGGTCCCTGCGGCCGGCGCGGCGGCGGAGCCGGGCGGCGCGGGGCACGCCCGGCACGTGGAACGCATGGAGGACCGCCGGCACCAAGTGATCATGGCGGGTCTGGGCAAGGCCGGCCTCTACGACCTCGCGGCGCAGGACCTGGCCGCCGTCCGCACCCTGGTCGACCACGTCGACGAGGCGACGCTGCGCCGGATCGCTCACTGGCTGGCGGTGGCGGGCACATGAAAGACCCGGCCGCTGGCGACGGGGGATGCACCAGCGACCGGGCTATGGCCAAGGCTAACAAGGCGGCTGGTCCGGCGGGAGCCTCCTTCTCAGCTGCCCCGCCGTTGTGATCGGGATCACTGTCCTGGCGTGGTCGGGTCGACACAGCGCGTCTCCCTGGGCGCTCGGCCGCCGAGTCGCCGCAGGCCCGGTGCGGCGATACGTTGGAGGACGGGCGCGCCGGCGACCCGTCCGGCCCACTGTCCTCCCCACCCGCTCGCGCCGATGGGCCGACAGCCGGCAGAAAGCACCCTCTCTCCATTCCTTCCTCCCGTCCCCGCCCCTCCCCTTCTCTTCCGTCAACGGCCCACGAGCCCCGTGTGGAGCGTCTGAGATGAGCGAGAGCAGCACGACCCGCAACGGCCACGACGACCGGCGTCACCGCACCCCGAGGGAGCGGGCCGAGCGCGGCAGGGCCGCGAGGGCCGACGTGCCGAGGTCCGCACACGCCGAGTTCACACCGCCGCCGAAGCGCACCGACCCGGTGGACGTCATCGAGGCGCAGTCCGCGCAGCGGGTCCCCGAACTCGTGCCGATCCGCTACGGGCGGATGAGCGAGTCGCCGTTCCGCTTCTACCGGGGCGCCGCCGCCATCATGGCGGCGGACCTGGCGGAGACTCCGCGCACCGGCATCCGGGTCCAGCTGTGCGGTGACGCGCACATGCTCAACTTCCGGCTGCTGGCCTCCCCGGAACGCCGTCTGATGTTCGACATCAACGACTTCGACGAGACGCTTCCCGGCCCCTGGGAGTGGGACGTCAAGCGGCTGGCGGCCAGTCTCGTCATCGCGGGCCGGGCGAACGGCTTCAGCGCCAAGGAGCGGGCGTCGGTGGTCCGGTCGGCCGTGCACGCCTACCGCGAACGGATGCGCGGCTTCGCGGAGATGGGCAACCTCGAGGTCTGGTACAGCCGCTTCGAGGCGGACGAACTGCAGGAGACGTACGCTCCGGAGCTCGGCGCCAAGAACCGCGAACGCTGGCGGCAGGCCAGGGAACGGGCCCGCCAGCACGACAACCTGCAGGTCGTCGCGAAACTCACGCACACCGTCGACGGCCGACGGAGGATCGCGAACGACCCGCCGCTCCTGGTGCGGCTGGCCGACCTGCTGCCGAGCGCCGAGAGCGACGTGCTGGAGCGGGAGATCGGCAAGATCGTCAGCGGATACACAAGGTCCCTGCAGTCCGACCGCCGGTTCCTCCTGCAGGGCTACCGCGTCGCCGACATCGCCCGCAAGGTGGTCGGCGTGGGCAGTGTGGGCACCCGCTGCTGGATCGTGCTGCTGCTCGGCAAGGACGACGACGATCCCCTCTTCCTGCAGGCGAAGGAGGCCGACGAGTCGGTGCTCGCCCCGTACGCCGGCGCCGCCGACCACTCCACCCAGGGCGAGCGCGTGGTCGCCGGCCAGCGGTTGATGCAGGCGACCAGCGACATCTTCCTGGGCTGGGAACGCACCACCGGTCTCGACGGCCGTCGCCGCGACTTCTACGTCCGCCAGCTGCGGGACTGGAAGGGCATCGCCGTGCCGGAGAACATGTCGCCGAAGCGGATGTCCCTCTTCGGGCGGCTCTGCGGCGCCACCCTTGCCCGCGCCCACGCCCGCTCCGGCGACCGCATCGCGATCGCCGCCTACCTGGGCTCCGGCGACGTCTTCGACCGCGCCCTGGCCACGTTCGCCGAGCTCTACGCCGACCAGAACGAGTCCGACCACCAGGCGCTGCTCCACGCCGTCGCCTCGGGCCGGGTCCGCGCCGAGGCGGCCTGAGCGGCGGACCGCGCTCCGGAGGAACCCGACCGGGTCAACTCCCTTGTATCCACGGCGAAAACGATGTGCTGAACCGTTGGCCAAAGCCATAGGATCCCCCCTGATTCACCGACTCAGGGGGAAACACTCATGCGCGCAACCATGCGCCTTGCTCTGCTCGGCACCGGCATCGCGCTGGTCGCCACCACGACCGGCGCCACCGCCGCCCAGGCGACGGACGGCGGCGCGGGCGACATCAGGATCGACAAGGTCGTCGTCAACGGCGGCAAGCCGGTCGTGGTCGGTACGACCAGGGTGGTGTCCGCCAAGGTCTCCGTGACGGCGACGGACGACTCCGGCATCGCCAAGACCACGTACATCAGCGCCTTCGGTCCGACGCCGAACTTCGCGCAGGTCTGGGACGACGACATCACCTGCGTCAAGAAGAGCGCCACCACGTCGACGTGCACGGGCACGCTGACGTTCGACCCGACGGCGGCCACCGGCTTCGTCGGCAACAGCGCGGCGGGCACCTGGAAGCTCGGCACGCTGGTCTCCGCGAACGACTACGACTACATCCACCGGGACGCGGCCACCACGTTCCGGGTGCAGCGCGACGCGCGGCTCACGACGAACGCCACGCCCGAGCCCGTCAGGAAGGGCAAGACCATCACGGTCACCGGTGTGCTGTCGCGGGCCGACTGGAACACCAACAAGTACGCGGGCTACGCCAGGCAGAAGGTGATCCTGCAGTTCCGCAAGAAGAACTCCAGCACCTACACCAACGTCAAGACGGTGACGTCGTCCGCGACGGGCTCCCTGAAGACGACGGTCAAGGCGACCCAGGACGGCTACTTCCGCTACAGGTTCGCCGGCACGTCGACCGCCCCGGCCGTGGCCGCCGCCGGCGACTACGTCGACGTCCGATAACCCCTCCCACGACCCACCGGCCCACACACGCACGCCCACGCACAGGCCCCCCACGCACCCGCGGGGGGCCTGCCCCGTTCGCCCCCACCCGTGAGCGCGAAAATCGGTTCGACACAGGTCACCCCGCATTCGATCATCTGTCCATGACCCTGAGAGAGACCCTTGCCCGAGTCGACGCAGACCTGGCCGCCGGCCGGGTTCCCGTCGCGCGCCAGCGCCTGCGCGGTCTCGTCTCGTCCTTCCCGTACGACCTGACGCTGCGCCGACGGCTGGCCGAGGTGTACCGGCTCTACGGCGACGCCGCGCAGGCCGGCCGCTGGATGTACCTCGACGAGGACCGCGACGCCGGCGAGACCGCCGCCTTCGAGCTGCGGTACGGGTCTCCCGGGGGACGCATGAAGGCCCTCGCCTGGTGCGGCCCGGAGGCGACGGCCGCCACCCCCTTCGCGCAGGGGCAGTTGGCCGCGGTGCGGACCGCCTGTGCCGAGCAGCTGGGGCACCCCGTCGCCTGGGACGACCCCGCCTCCTACCGGGGCGTCCCGGAGGAGGGGGCCGAGACGCCCCCCGGGTCCTGGTCGGTCGGCGGGGTGCTGGCAGGCGTCGGTTGCCTGGCGGGCGCGCTCGCGTTCCTCGCCGTCTGGGTGCTCGGAGTCCTGTCCCTCTTCGACTGACCCGGGTCGCCGGGTCCGGACGAAGCCCCGACGCCGATGGACCGTCCCCCGTCACCCGTCCCGTCACCCCTGCGAGCGTCGGGTGAAGGCGACCTCGCATCTCCTGATGGCGCTGTCGAGGTTGTTCGTGCTCTTCCAGTGCACGAACGTGGACTGCGCGAGCTGACCTCGCAGATCGTCTGGGTCGGCGACGGAGATCCGGAACGTGGTGACGTCCGTGTGCTCCTTGAGACGTTCCAGGAAGAAAGTGATCTGGTCGATGCTGGAAATGTAGTCCGGCCGCACTGAAAGTGCTCTGAGGGCGGGAAAGTCCGTGCTCAGCCGCTCCACTTCGATCTGGGACAGCGGGCAGTCCGTCGTCATCTCGGTGAGGGACCGGCGGGTGACCTCGGGCATTCCCGAGACCAGCGACCACGACGTGGAGGAGCGACTCGAGCCCTTGATCTCCAGATGCAGCTTTTCGGCGGAAGGCAGGAGGAGCCGCTGAAGCGTCCCGTGTCCGACGCGACCGATGACGGAGAGCGACCGCAGTCCCGCAGGCGCCGAGAAACCGCTCAGCTCGGGCGCCGGATTCACCAGTGTCAGCTCCTCCAGGCCCTCCAGTCGCTCGACCACCTCGTAACCCGGCACGGGCCCGTCGATCCGAAGCCGGACGAGGTTGTGGACACCCGACAGGTGGGGCAGCAACTCCGCGTCCACGGTGAGCGAGTCGATCTCCGACAGAGCGGACAGCACCACGCGGGCGTACTCGCCGCGGTCGAAATCGCGCCACATCTCGATCAGCGGACGCTCGATGGTCCGGTCGAAGTACCTGCCGTACCCGGCCAGGACGCGCATGGCGGCCGTGCCGCCGACGAGCCGACAGGTGTGCAGGATCGCCTGCAGCTCATGCGCTCCCAGGCCGGCTCCCGGCTCGGGCATCTGATCCAGCGCCACCTCGCCGAGACAGGCCAGCGCCTCCGCCTGTTTCCGGTCCTGCGGAGGGATCAGTTCCTGCGCCCGCGCCTGTGTCTCCCGACGCAGGTCGGCGGCCAGCGACGGCGCGCTCCCCGCACAGTCGACCGCCAGCACGATCAACCGCACGCGATGGGTTCTGTCCCTGCGAGCGCGCTTCAGCAGCGCCTTGACGAGCTGGTTGCGCTCCGAGTCGCGTGCCCGTCCGGAGGCCATCACGACGACGTCCTGCCACAGGTCCTCGTGGGCGTGCCTGATCAGGAAGCCGAGGTCGTCGTCGTTGAGTATCTGGTCCGCGGCCAGATACTCCTGGAACGTACGGTGCACGAAGTCGACGCGGCCGACGGCGGGAGCGCGCAGCAGCCCGGTACGGACGAGGAGGTGCTGGGTGACGGCAGCCGGGTCGAGTGTGCTGTCCGGGGTCTCCCGCAGATAACTCCCCACCCGCTCTGTCATCTGCTCCACGGCGACCTCGGTGAAGTCGTTGCGGATCATCCAGTACGCGAGCTTCCTCAGGATCAGCTCCTGGACCCCGCTGCTGAGGCGGACGACGTCCGTGTCCCCGGCGATGTTCCGCTGCTGATCGCGTCGCACGAGCAGCATCTCCAGGGCCGCCTCGAACAGCTTCAGCCGGTCGCTCGGGAGGTGCATCTCCCGGTCCCAGTGCAGTGCGCACAGCAGCGCGCACAGCAGGGGGTTGCTCCCGAGCCGGCGTAACTCACGGCGCTCGGCCATGCTCCGCACGAGGGCCTTCTCGTGCTCCCGCAGCCGAACCCGCTCCTGCTCGTCGCTCACGGCCGACCGCATGGTGTCGTGCCAGTGCGAGATGAACAGGTTCTGGTCCGACAGGCTCATGGGTGTGAGCTCCAAGGACAGAAACCCCGTGTCGGCCAGCCACCCGCTGCCGATGGCCGCCTGCCGGGACGTGATCACGTAGCGGCACTTCTCGTAGCTGCTCGTCAGCTCGCGCAGCCAGTCCCGGACTTCGCCCCGCCGCGTGCTGGGCAGCTCGTCCACTCCGTCGATCAGCAGAATGGCATGGCCGGAGTCGAGCGTGTTCCGTACGAAGTTCTGCGGTGCGCCGGCGGCCAGGGTCCGCGCCGCGTAGTCCAGGAACTGCTCCGGCGTGGGCAGTTCCCTGGTGAAATGCCGCAACGGGATGAAGAAGGGCACAGCCCGGTTCCACATCGCCATGGGCGCCGGCAGCGTGCTGTTCATGGCGCCGACGGCGATCCATTTCAACAGGGTCGTCTTGCCCGACCCGGCGTCTCCCCGGATCAGAACACGCCGGGAACGCGCAACGGCGTCCTCCACCCGCAGCGGTCCCCTGTCACCGTCCTTGCCCGAGGCCGGCGCGGGAGCAGCCTGGAGGTGCCATCGGGACTGCGAGTCGTGCTGCACCGCGCTGAGGCTGATGTACGAGGTACTCATCCGATAGCTGAAATCCTGCTGGCGCAGGGTGACCCCGAAGAGCTCCATCCGGTCCAGCGACGCCGTCATGCACGGGTAGTACTTGGCGAGGAACGCCTCCTCGGCCTCGGAATGCTGCTGAAGCGCCGCACGACGATCGGAATCCTTGAGCGGCTCTCCCGCCGCATGACGGCTGATCTTCGCCACCTGCAGGGACGAGTTCGCCTGAAACCAGCGGTCCGCGCACTCCTTCCGGACGGCCGACAACGCCGTGCCGGTCCCGCCGGCGTGCAGGACGCAGGCCTGGGCGATGGCCACCGCGACATCCAGCGACGGCAGACTCCGGCCCTGAAGCGCCTTCCCCAACGTCGACTTCGGCACCTGATGCCCACGCGGCACCTCACCGCTCAGCCTCGACAACCGCTCCAGGGTGGGATCACCGCTGCGGACCTTCAACTCGACCAGCCATGCCGCGAATTGCGCCACCGGCGACAGGCCGCCCTGAGACTCCTCCGTCACGCTTCGCCGCCCCCGTACACGCTGGTTCGTCCACGCCCGTCCCGCGACGTCTTCCTGTGTCCCTCATTTTCCACCCTGCTGGGATCCCCGGGCCCGATCAGCGCCAATTGGTCGCACGGCGGTCGAAGTGACCGCCGCCGCAGGCAGAAGGAAAGGACGGAACGACACCCGTGGAGACCCTGAATACGCTGATCGACGCCCTGACAGCCCTGTCCTTGCTGATCGACGTCGTCTTCCAGACCCACACCGCACTACGGGAAGCGCGCCGGCGAGAACGCCCGGGCACGGCGCGCGAAGGCGACTGATCCCGTCGAGCGGCTCATCGCCGAGGGGAGCGTCGCTGTCGCTGTCCCTGATCCCGACGGGCATCGAGAAGCGGAGTACGGCCGCCACGCACCGGAGTCGTACGTGGCGGCACTCCGTCGGCAACCTGGGCCCCACGACGGCCGCCGATGCACGCAGCCCGCAGACCTGTGGCACCGCCCTCCCCACCGAGCAGGCCCCGTTGATGTCAGACGGCTCTGGCATCCTGCGCCAGTGAGAATGACATCGGCTGCCTTCTGGGCGCTGACAGCCACCCTGAACGGCAAAGCCACGCAGGCGAGCTGCCGGCGCCTGACCGAGGAGCTGAGCCGCCGTTCCGTCCCCGACATCATCCGCTTCGCGGAACGACATGCTGAGGCGCTCTACCGCCTGGACCAAGAGTAGTTCGGGATGCTTCCCGTTGCCGACATGACGGGGCGGACCGGCAGGCCCTTCCCGTAGTCCGCCGACGGGTTCCTGTACGCCCGTTGTGCTGTCGTCGCCGCAGGACAAGCCGTTCGGCAAGGCGTCTTCATGGATGGCCGAACCCGGGGAGCTGAGGTGGACCACCGCTTGATGGAACCTCGTAGGCCAGTCCTCCTGGCGCCGGGTCGTTGATGCTCCTATTGCTCGTCAAGCGCTCTGAGGCGCGAGGCGCAAGGTACTTTCGTTGCATGTCACTGACTCCCGACGACGAAGTCCGCAGCTGCGGCGAACTGGTTTCCTTCGTTCGAGAACTGCGTCAGGACTACCTCCGTCGGGGACACGAATGAGTTGCGTGCATCGTGATTGCGCAGGTCACGGGTCTGGTGTGAGTGAAGGCTCGAGTACTCACGCTGGTCGGTAGCCGATGACCATGGTGT
>NZ_JBIRUL010000038.1:0-65042 GCF_044335095.1 Streptomyces sp. NPDC020597
CCCGCGGAGCGGGTCCCTCCGGGCTTCGCCCGGAGCAAGCGAACGGTCGCGCTGCGCGCAACCGTTGCGCGCCCGCTCCGCGAGCGCGCCAGCCATGCCACTGCGTGGCATGGCGTCAACTCACGGGCTGCGCCCGCGAGTTAGGCGCGAGCCGCTGCGCGCCACGCGCCAGCGGCCGCGCTGCGGCCGCTCGAGCCCGAGCCCGGAACGGGGCCTCCGCTCCGCTCCAGCCCCAACCCACCCGGCCCGTAGGGGAACTGAGGAGAAAAGCGGCAGCAGTGAGAGGGGGAGGTGCGGCCGGGTCAATCCCGGGCGGGGTGAAGGGAGGTGAGGGGGCATCGGGGTCCCGAGCCTCTGAAGCTGACCTACTCCCATCGAGTGATCGGCAGCGATTCGCGTGCATCACTTTGAGGCGCTAGATAGAGTCTGGAACCGATAGGGCGCACCGCTGCACCCGATAAAGGCCGCTGGATTTCGCCATTGCATTTCACAGAAAGCCAGCACAGATAGATGCTAAAGAATTCACCTTCGCTGGACTGACCTTAGCCACAGAACGGAACCTCAGAAATGGGAACCTCGAAATTCGGTGTGCGGAGGTACCGGAGCCGAACGGCCCCTCGGGCCGGGCGGCGGAACCCACCGGTGGCGCTTGCCACGCCCTTGCTGCTGCTTGTCCGTCACGGTCGGCACCACCCGAGACTCAGAGCCGTTGATGCCGCCTACGGTCTGCGCGGACCCACGGGCCCGCACGCGAAGCCGCCCCAGCCACAGAGGGTCCGGCCCGCGCCTGCGCGAAGACCTCAACCACTTGATACTTACCGAGATCAAGAATCCGCAGGTCAGCGCGTTGCGGATAGCGCGATGTGTACCGGGTGACGGGACATATCGCGGTCGATCTGTCTCGACTGAGGGGGCACATCGGCCGGTCAATGTCAACTAGAGGCGACACGTTCCGAGCGCCTGTGTCAAGTACAGGCAACATCTGGGACGGATGTGTCTGGCGGGCCGACCGCCGGGCGGGCAGGGGGGAGATCTGTCCCCCCTGGGGGGACACAACTTGCGCGGCATGTCGTGTCGGAGCGACATCGGTTTCAAGCAGAGCTGACATACTGCTGCGCGTCCGGAGATCAACAACGTGGGAGCAGCTTCGTGTCGAGTGAGCCGCAGCGCCGCCGTCCGAGCGCCAAGGGGGCGCCGCAGCCGAAGTTGCCGCTGGACGATCCCTCCGAGGCCTGGGACCGGCCCCTACGGCCCGTCAAGGACCTGGACGACGTCGCGCGGCAGTACCCGGGCCGGAAGCTCTCGCTGGGCGAGCAGCGCAAGCCGATGGAGTTCTACGGGACGCCGGAGCAGCCGAACGCGTTCTCCATGGACAGCCTGGAGTTCTTCCTGGTGATCGCGCAGTTCTTCCGCGAGGCGCTGCCGCTGCGGCTGATCCTGCTGATGATCGCCTGCCAGAAGGCCGGCGGGCGGATCCCCCTGACGCAGGAGGAGATGGCGACCGTCCTGGACGTGGCGCGCACGAAGGTGACCGAGGCGCTGGGCGAGGTCATGTCGCACGGCATCGTCTTCCGGGTGAAGCGCGGGGTCTACCAGTTCAACCCGCCCTACAGCTACCGCGTAGCGGAGTTCATCCCGGGCACCGAGACCACGGAGCCCGAGTACATCAAGGTCGACCAGCACGTCACCCTGAAGCAGATCCGCGCGGACCAGAGCCTGCCCGAGTTGGTGCGCTTCCCTTCACTGGAGAAGATGAGGCAGGAGATCGAGCGGCTGCGTAAGGAACGGGCAGACGAGCGAGCTCGCCGGCGCCGGGAGCGGGCGCAGCTGAAGGAGAAGGGGGCCGAACAGTGAGCGGTCTGCATTTCGCCGCCGTCAACGCGGAAGGCATCGTTGCCGATCTCGATCTGCTGCCCGCGGCTTACCGCGTGCTGCTGAAGCTGCGCGCCCACAGCGAGCCGGGCGGCCGTATCGAGATCGACCAGGGCACCATCGCCCAGATGCTGAACCTGAGCCGGACGGCCGTCAACGCGGCCCTGCGCGACCTGGACCTGGCGCTGCTGGTGAAAAAGCAGCGCGCCGGCGTCTACCAGCTCAACGCCATGCTCGCCGCCTACGCCTCCCCCGAGGACGCCATCGCGGCCGTCAAGGCGATGCCGAAGGACGAGCGCCTCAACTCCACCGACTTCGTCGACCGCTACCGCAGGGCCGTCACCGCCTACCAGGACCAGCTCGCAGAGAAGCGCCGGCGCCGGGAAGACGCCAAGCGTCGCCAGAACCTCAAAGCCGTCTCCTGACCCGGCCGCCCGGCCCGGCCGGGATGGCACTACGGCGCTGCACCCCACGGTGCAGCGCCGTTCGTGTGTCTGGTGTCGGTGTCGACACCAGAGGTCCCTGCCTGGAGGGACAAAGGTCCCCGCGCGCAGGGACAACCGGGGGCGCGGCGCCGCTTTCGTGTGCGGGCAGCGAGTCTCAGATTCGTACGCACGGTTCCCGTGGGCGGGAAACGCCCAGGTCGGGAGCGGGGCGAAAAGAATCATGAGTGGCCCCCTTCCCTAGGTGTATGAAGTTCCATACAGTCTGTATTGAAGTTCATACAGCTGCGGGAGGACTCTCCGTGTTAGTCACCCTCGTCACCGCCGCCCTCGCCATCGTCGCCACCCTGCTGGGCGCGATCGTCTCCGGCCGGTTCCAGGAGCGCGCTGCCGAACGCGGCGTCCGCGCCAGCCACGGCGAGGCGATCCGCCGTGACCGCCTGGAGGCCGTCACCACCCTTGCCTGTGCCATCAGCAACCACCGCCGGGCGATGTGGATGCGAGGCGACGCCGTCCTCAAGGAGGCCGGCACCGAGCGGATCGAGGCCCTGCGCGGCGAGAGCCACATGACCCGATCCGCGGTCACCCGCCCGCTGGTCGCGCTGCGCGTCCTCATCGAGGACCAGGCCGTGCGCGCCGCCGCCGACCACATGGTCACGCTGACCTACGCGATGCGCGACGCCTACGCCACCACCCAGGAGCTGACCGCCGCCCGCGAGGCCGCGAAGGTCGCCCACGACACCTTCGTCGACGCCGCCGCCGGCTACCTCGCCCGAACCGCCTGACCGCGCCGCACCCGCGTGCCGTCGGGGCCATCGACTCGGAATGTCATCGCTCTCCGGCGGCCCCACTCACCACAGCCTCCCCCTCGCATCGACGCACCAGATCGGAGTCCTCATGGAGCAGCAGTCGAAGGCCCTCGCCCGGATCAGCAGTGTCGAGACGTCGGCCGAACGGACCGCCGGCACTTCCGGCGGCGAGGACCTGGCCGTGCTCGCCCCGGCTGCGGCCGCCGCGCTCAACCTGCTCGCCGACGCCGTCCGGCGCGGCGGCGCCGACCACGACGACATCGTCCAGGCCCTCAAGGCCGCCGGTGTCCACGAGGCGTTCGCCAGCGTCTTCGACGCCGCCTCCGAGCGCGTCATGGCAGCGGTCGACGACCCGTACGACTTCGACGACCGGCTGCACGCCGACAACCTCGCCGGGGCCGCGGGCGACGTCCGCCGCGCCTTCGAATGGCTCTAGACCCCGCCAGCACCCGCCACCGCCCCACGGGAAGGCCACCGATGACCACCGAGCCCGAGCACCCCGACGACCACCAGGAGCAGCTCCTGGTCCCGCTCGCCGCCGAGGACGTCGCCGTGCTCGGCAGCGACGGCGAGCAGCTGGCCGCGCTGCTCGCCACCGCGTTGCACGGCCTGGCGCTGCTGCGCAGGGGCCGCGCGAGCTCCGCCGAACTCGCAGCCGCCATCGACGGCACCACCGCCCTGCTGGAGCGGCTGGAGGCCGTACGGGACGCCTCCTTGCGCCAGCCGACGGCCAAGGACATCTCGCACACCGAACTGGCAAGGGCGATGCACCTGGAGAGCCGGGCGACCGCGCAGTCCCGTCGGCGCACGCTGCTGAACAAGCCGGTGAGCGACCTGGAACGGTGGGCCACCGACCCGGCAGAGTGACCCAAGCAGCAACGGGCCCGTTGCCCGAGCAGCACCCTTGTGCCGCCTGGCCCGAGGGCCGGAGTGCCAACAGCCCTCCGGCATCACGAGCAGCACTCCCCTCGCCCCCGAGCAGCAGCCGACAACACCGAGCAGCGGCCCCCACTGCAACCGGCGCTGCACCGTGCAGCACAAGCAGCAGCGCCCCGGACGAGGGTGGTGTCCGGGGCGCTGCTGCGGGGTGCTCGGGAGGCCCTACGCCTCAACGTACGCGACGATCGTGATCGACCCCAGGGCCGTCACGTAGTAGATCACCCGCACGCCGTCGATCTCGTCGACGTAGTCGCGCAGCAGGGTGCCGGGCACCTCGGTGCCGAGCGCGGGGTTGACGCTGATCGCGACGATCGCACGGTCCAAGCGGTGCGTCTCGTTGGCGGTGAGCTTCGCCAGCTGCGTGAGCGCGGGCTCCACCAGGATGACCCGGGAGCGCCGCGCGCCGTGCTCAGGCGACACGGGCCTGCCCGTCGGCAAGGCGGGCGAGGTGGGCGTCGCGGGCGACCTCCCACGGCACGCCGGCCTCCGGCGAGGGGTAGCCGTTCTCAGCGATGTCCTCGAGCACGGAGGCGAGGACGTCGACCCGCGCGCGCTGGTCGGCCGCGTACTTGCGGACCGATTCGGCGGCGGCTTCGTCGATCGGCTGGCGGTCGGGCGCGGCGGCCGGCTCCTGGCTCATCGAGGGCTCCCGGGGCGTCTCTGGCGTGTGGTCTCACGGTATCGCCGGGGCGCGGCGCCGGTCTGCGGTACGGACGAAACCCCCGCCCGATGACACAGATGAACAGTGACACAGATGGTCACGACCACCTGGGAAAACAGGGGGTTGATGACACAGGTCGGCGCCGATGACACAGATCCGCGGCCCCCGGCTGGACCCAGGACCCAGGGACCCAGGTTCGACGGCGCTGCTGGGTCCCGTCGGGCGGGTCAGGCCGGGGTCATTGGCCGGACTGCGACAGGCCTTCCACGAGCTGGGTGACGACGTCCAGGATCGACTTCCCGAACGCGGTCGGGGCGATCAGCACGCCGAACGTGAGGCAGATGACCACGGTCATCTTCTCGTCGAACCGGCTCCGGGCGTGCGTACGGCGGCGCAGCCGCACCACGATGATGATGGCGAGCAGCACCGCCACGTTGATGGTCACGATCACGTGCCCGGACCTCCCGTAAGTCCACAACTGCCCTGCGAGCACCGCGCGTTCACTCCGGTGTTCTTGTGTAGCGCGAAAGGACCACGACCGCTCCGAGGTTGACCTCGGTTGGCGGCAAAGCGGGCCCTCCTGGCTTGAATGCGCAGGTCAGGGACGCGGCGGGCGGGGGTGAGCGAGGCCTGCGGGCGCGAATACGGACCGTGACTCGCGGGTGGTCCGGCGGGGGCGCCCTGTCACGCTGTCACGTTGTCACGCGGATCCGCCCTGGAGGGGGGTGCAGGCCCGATCCACGCCCAGAAAATCGGACATTAGCGGGCATTCTCGCGGGCACTGTCACGCTCCAACCGGGGAGCGTGACAGTGGCGTTGGAGGTGCGTGACAGCAAATCCCGTCACGTTCGGTGAGCGTGACGGGTGCCGGGCGCTGTCATGTCACAGGGTTACAGGTCACCTCACATGAACCTGTCCACCTGGGAAAACGAGGGTTCGACCTCACAGGTGAATAGGGCATTCGGGCTCACAGGTTCCCGCTTGTGTCACAGGTGGGCCGGGAACCTGTGAGGTCGACTCTCCGTGATCAGATCCGGGCCGAGGGCCAGATGTGCGGGCCGCGGCACTGCCCGCAGGCGGCGCAGCCGGCGCACTCCGTGCAGAACTGCTTCGGGACGCGCGGGCACCAGCAGATCGGGTTGTAGTCGGGGTCGTCCTCGCCCTCGAACCAGGGCTCGCCCAGCGGGGGCCGGTAGTCGACGTGGACCTCGCCGTCGGCCGTCAGGTCTTCGTACCGGGTGCCGCAGCCGGTCGACGTCACCCACGTGGCGATCACGTGGTCGGCGGCGCTCACCGGCTGCTCCGGCCGCGGGCCTCGATCCAGGCGGCGAGCGCGAGCACGGCGTCCGGGTCGGCCTGCGCCAGGCGCACCGCGTGACCCGCGTCGAAGTCCTCCAGCGTTCCGGTCCGCGCCATGGCCCGCAGCAGCGCGCTGTGCGCCCGCACCGACGCGGGGACGGCGTCCAGGTCGCTCGGAGGAGCCATGCTGTGGCCCTCCAGGATGCGGAACATGCCGTAGAACTCGCCGTACTCGTTCAGGTAGTCGAGGGCGTGGCGGTCCTCGGGCTCGTGCAGTACGAGCGGGCCTTCGGCGCCGTAGCGCCCCTCGGTCCTGCCGAGCAGGCCGGCCTTCTCCAGGGCCATCAGCATGTGGGCGCGTTCGGGCAGCCCGTTGGAGTGCAGCCACTCCTGCCGCTCCTGCTCCAGCTGCAGCTCCCGGTCTTCGGCTTCGGCGGCCGCGCGGGCTTCGGCTTCGGCGGCGAGCTCGTCCTGGACGACGGCGTCGGCCTTCGGGTCGTACGTCCCGCCGGTGGTGGCGAGCAGCTGCGCGATGCGTTCCCACTCCGCGACTTCGGCCGGGCCGCGTGCGTCGTCGGCCAGGTCCTCGCGGTCGCGGTCGATGTGCTGCTGCAGCCGGGCGTCCTCGAGCGCGGCCGCGGCCTCCGCGGCGGTCATGCCGGTGGCGCGCCGGCGGACCCAGCTGCGGCCGACCTTCGCCCGGTCGACCGGCTGGCGGGGCGCGGCCGCGCCGGGCGCGGGTACGCGGGGACGCCGGGTGGATCGGGGAACAGGGGTGCTCACACGAGCCTCCCAATCGTTGCGGAAACGGTGACGGGAAATCCGGCTGCCGCGCGGTGGGCGCGGCAGCCGTAGACAGGTTTATAGCAGCCCTGAATTCGGCGTGCCTAAAACTTGATATCGAGCCACTCCACGTCCGCGAATTGCACCTCTATGCCCGCGCGCCCGCCACCGCCTTGGCGGAAATAGGCGTCCGCTATGGCCTCCGCAACCAGTGCATGCAGATCCTTGTCCGTCGCTCCGGACTCCTGTGCCGCCAGGATGGCGCGGGCGTGGGAGGACGAGACGGCCACCATGATGTCCCGCACCCGGCCCGCATCCGAGGTTCCCTCGGGGCCGAATCCGAAGTGGGCGCGGCAGGAGATGACGAACCCGGCAGAACTGCCCGCGCGCTGCCTCGCCTGTGCCCTGACCTGCGGTTGCCACTGTGACTCGGTCTCCTGTACCAGAGCCTTCTGGAGGCGCTTCTGCGGCTTCCTGATCGCACCCGAGCGGTAGCGCTCCACCGTGCGGCGGGAGACGCCCAGGCGCTCGGCTACGGCCTTCGTGGAGCCCTTCGCGCGCGTGAGGAGGAATTTCATCTGAGCTTGCGCGGATTTCGGTGCCGGACGGGTGAACAGGGCCCGTTCGGCGCGTCCGAGGCCGTCGAAGAGCTTGTGCCGGAGCAGGGCCGACGCCCTGGCGCGTTGCTGATCATCCATACCGAGCAGCGTCGGGCCGGTCGCCTGTGGACAGAGGCCAGCGGCTGAACGAACTCTCGCTGCATGTCGGAGGGGTTGACGCCGCAGGTCAGCGGGTCTTGGGTGGAGGGTCACGTCCAGAGCAAGGGGGCTGGCCATGGAACTGCTCAGGTTGTCCGACCGACTGCCGCAGTGTTCACGCTGCCGGGGCGATCTCATCATGAGCGGTGTGGCGCCCCAGGACGACGAACACGGACGTCCTATCCATCTGGAGCTGTGCCCGGTCTGCGACATCGGCGGCGTCGACCGCCCGGCGGCCGGCCTTCTCGTCCAGTGGTTCGCGAACGACGGCGGTCATGACGTGAGCCGCGTCCAGGAGGGCGCGCACCTGCTGATGGAGTTCACGAAGGAGTGCATGGCCGCACACGGCTGGTACTGGCAGGAGACGCCGCCCGAGCAGGGCTGAGCCGTCGGTCGGCGGAGCGGCCGCCGGATCGAACTACTGTTGGGCCGTGGCGTACGACTATCCCGACGATCTCCTGACCGCGCAGCGGGACCTCAACCAGGTGCGGGCCGACCTCGCGGCCTTGTACGAGCGGCTGCCGTACTCGGTGGAGCCGATGCAGGCCTGGCAGCGTCCCGAGGGCTACTGGCTCGCCACGTCCCGCGCGTATCCGGACTCGCCGGGCTGGTCGGAGCAGGAGCAGCAGGAGGTTGCCGCGCTGCGGGAGCGGGAACGCGACCTCACCGCCGTGATCCTCACGCACGCCTTCTGGAACGACGTGGCCGGCCCCGAGCGTCCCGACGCCCGCAGCAAGCTCAGGCACGCCCTCGAGGCGGCCGCGGACCGCCAGGAGCAGGAGGCGTAGCTGTGGCGGACACGCCGTCCGAGCCGCCGCCCATCACGGTGGTACTCCCGGACGGCCAGGAGGTCACAGGACGCCTCCACGAGCGCCAGCAGACGCCCGAGGGCTGGCTGTTCCGTATCTCGGTCCCGGCCTGGCAGAACACCGCTGAGGGGACCGTGGAGCCCGCCTGGTACACCGTGTGGGTGCAGGCTCCCGCCCACGTGAAGCGCGTTGAGGGAGCCTCGTACGACGACGTGCCCACGACGTACCTGAAGACACCGCCGTCGCGGTCAGTGCGTGACGTCCTCGGGCCGCGCCGGCCGACGGGCTGGGTGCTGCAGAAGCTGGACGCCCCCGGGCCCGACCGTGGCGTCCTGCACACCACTGACTGTGCAGAGGCACCGGAAGGCGCGCCGGTGCTCAATCTGGAGCGCGCCCTGGACACTGCCGAGAAGGCCGGCGTGAGGCTGTGCTCGCTGTGCGGTGCCGCTCAGGAGTTTGAGCCGTTGCTGAGCGGATTCGACCGGGGCTTCGATCCAGACAACTGAGCCTCCCTCGAGTGGGCCCACTGGCACGGCTGCCCGCAGCACGTGGTTCTCGGAGACGTGTGCCGGTTCGGCGAAGCCGAGAACGGGGGCACGGCACGCCGCCGGCAAAGAGATCAGCAGCCGACTTGCCGTTGGCGAACGGCGGGTTGTTGAGGAGAAGGCGGGCCTGCCCCAGGGCAGGCCCGCCAGGGTCTCAGTGCCGGGTCTCCCACCACAGGATGATCAGGGTCACGGCGCCGCTGCCGAGCTTGTACGCCGCGCCCTGTAGGAACTCACCCGGGACATTCCGTCCCTGCTGGACCGCCCATTTCCCCAGGTGGCGGATGGTTTCGATACATCGCCTGTCCCAGCGGGACGGGTGCTTGGGCTGGCGTTTCGCGTTACTCTCGTCCATACGGAGTTCCTCTCGTTTTCGGGCGTGCTGGAACACCGCGCAAGGAGCCCTCCCAACTCAGAGGCCTAGGAAACCTGTTGGGATGCAGGGCTCCTTTTGCGTGGAACAGCAGTCTAGTGATGCGGCACGGACACTCGGGTCAACGAAGTCACCTGGCAGGTGGGCTCGTTGACTCTGGTTGCCTCTGGTTGTCACTAGTTGACTCACTGACCCTCAGTGCCTAGAAAATCGCTGGTCAGGAGACTGCAAGCATGAGGCTGTGAGATCCGCCATACATGCTTCGGATTGCTGAGGCCGCGGAAGGTACGACTCCTCGTCTGGATACGCAAACCGTCGCAGCTTCTGGGTGTGCACCAAGCCGTGGCGGTGCCCGCTGAGTTCAGCGTCGGGTGAAGTCGTGCAGCTGGTCGGCGAGGCGCCGGTCGGGGCGCCGGACGATGATGCACGAGCCCGTCTTGTTGGTGGCCAGGCGGTCGACTTCCATCTCCAGGACCCCGGTGGGGGCGTTGGTGCGGCTGGAGCCGGTCTTGCGTACGTACGTCGCGACGGCTTCGAGGGTGGCGAGGAAGGTGCTGTCGGGGGCCTCGGAGTCGAGGACGTCGTCGGTGACCTCGTGCAGCCAGTGCCGTGCCTCGCGGGTCTCGCCGAGGGCGAGGTGGTGCAGGTGCAGGCAGTAGGCGGCGGCCCGGTGGCCGGCCCCGGCGGCGAGCTGCCACCAGAACTGGGCGCTCTCGCGGTGGTCGGTCAGGTGCAGGAGGCACGCGAAGACAAGGGCGCCGTCGACGTCCAGTTGGCGGTCGTCCGTGAGTGTCTCGGGTTCCTGGGCGAGGCGGTCGACGTGGTCGGCGGCGTCGGGCTTGTTGAGGATCCAGCGGCACACGACGGACAGCCGTTGCCCGGCCTGGGCGGCGCGGACGGTGTCCGGGTGCGGCTTGGCGGTGGCCGCGGCCGCGTCGGCGGCGAGGCGGCGCAGGGCGGCGCCGACGTCGAAGCCGTCCCGCGGCCCGGTGGGGATGCGGGCGTCGGCCAGGAGTTCATCGATGGCGGTCACTGTCCTGCCCCCTTCTTGTTCTTGCTGGGTGCCGCGGGCAGGCCGAGCCGGATGCGCAGGCGTTCCTTGCCCTTGCGGCCGTGGTAGTCGACGGTGCGGGTGTCCAGGCCCATGTAGCGGGCGATCCGCTTGGTGGGGTAGCCGAGCAGGTGGCGCAGGACGATGACGGTGAACTGGCGGGTGGGCAGTTCCAGGATCGCCTCGTACAGGCCGCCGGCGCTGCTGTTGAGCTCCAGTTGGCTGCGGACCGCCTCGAGGTTCTTGGCTATCGGGCCGTTGATGAGGAAGGCCGGCGGGCGTCCGTCCTCTTCGAGGTGGCGGGTGACGCCGCGGTGCAGCACGGCGAGTGTCTGCTGTTCGAGGTCGCCCTGCTGCAGTAGCTCGTCCCAGCCTCCGAGGATCTCCAGGAACACCTGGTGGACCACGCGTTCGGCGGTGCGCCGGCTGCCGAGGTGGATCTCCGCGAAGTCGTGGAAGAACTCCTGGTGCCCCAGGTAGAAGCCCTCGAAGTCGAGGGGCAGATCGGGGGGCGGGGCCTGGACGGGCTGGCCGTGGCCGCCGTCCTGGGGCGATACGTCAGTGGTGACGTCGCCGTTGCCCATGCAGTCCTCCAGGCGGTGAGCACCGGTTCCTCTCCGTTGAGGCCGGTGGGTTTGGACGCGGGCCAACTGGCCTGCGTGAGCCCCTCGTTGGGTGGGGCTCTCACGCACCACCCTGTCGTTTTTGGGGTCCTGAAACTCATGCGACCCTCGGAAATTGTGACTCTGCGATCTTCTCCATAAACGGAACGTGATTACTATGCTGGCTTACGTGTTCGAGAATGGGGCCTGAGCTGCAGTGATGCAGAAAGCCGCGAAAGTTCTCATTTCAAGAATCGTCGGACTCGTGGCATAGCTCACACTGTGCTCGCTACTGCGCGGACATCTCGTGAAGCGCAAGCCGTCACAGGCGGCCGTGTGTGCGCACAACCGATCCGCCGTCACCCGTTCGAGTAGGGGTGTCGCTGCTGACGACCCGGCGCTGGTGAGGCCTCGTCGAAGGGCGCCGGGCGATGATGTGACTTACCGCCCGAGCGGGTGAGCCAACCGCCAAAGCCCCCGCTGGAGGAGACCGCGCCCGATACGAAGATCGCGAACCTGTTGGTGATCTTCGAGAGGAACCCCGCCCGTGCGTCTCCCCCGCGCCATCGGCACCGCGGCCGCCGTCGTCTCCACGCTCGCCGTTCTGCTCACCCCAGGCGCCGCGCACGCCGCTCCCGGCGACAGGATCGCTCTGCCCGTCCGCGACGCCCTCACCGCACTCACTGTCCGGGACGAGGACCGCACCGGCTACGAGCGGACCAAGTTCCGCCACTGGACCGACGCCGACCGCGACGGCTGCAATACCCGCTCGGAGGTGCTGATCGAGGAAGCCGTCACTGCCCCCGAACAGGGCGCGAACTGCGCACTGACCGGCGGCTCCTGGTACTCGCCCTACGACGACACCTACTTCACCCAGGCCCGCGCCCTCGACATCGACCACCTGGTCCCTCTCGCGGAAGCCTGGGACTCCGGCGCCTCCACCTGGACCGCCTCCGAACGCCAGGCGTACGCGAACGACCTCGACGACGCCCGCGCCCTGATCGCGGTGTCCGCCGCCAGCAACCGGTCCAAGGCCGACCAGGACCCCAACACCTGGCAGCCGCCGGCCACCGGCTACCGCTGCACGTACGCCACCGACTGGGTCGCCATCAAGACTCGTTGGGGCCTTGCCGTCGACCCCGCTGAACAGACGGCGATCTCCGAGATCCTCGATGCCTGCCCCAACGCCCCCATCGAGGTCACTCTCGCCCGCTGACCGTGCAGATACGCGCTCGAGGGTTCCGAACCCGTGGCTCGGGACCCTTTCGGCGTCTGCTCCGCGCATGGGCTTCAGTCTTGGCTCGACACCGGCGAGTAGGCCCCGCCCAGGGCCGACTTCGGACGAACGCACGGGAAGTCGCTCACGCGTGCGGATGCGGGCTGGGCGGTGTCAGACCCCGCTGCCACCATCCGGCCATGGCCCAGATCAGCCCCAAGCTCGCCCGCACCTTCTTCGCGGACATCTCCGCCGGCTCCCCTGTTCCGCTGGACCCTGACGACCTCCTGCACATGGTTCATGTGCGCCGTCACGGCCACGTCGTCTTCGGCGACATCGCGGTGCGCTGCTTCAAGCACAGGTCGAAGTGGACGTACGACGAACGCGAGATCCGCCGCGCGGCCCAAACGTTCGCGGACTTCCGCCTGGACGTCGACGACGTGGTGGAGGTGCCACTGCCCACCTTCTTCGACGCCGATGACGGCGACGACCATGGCTTGGGGTACCGCGGCCCGGCCTCCTGGCGGTCCCGGATCGCGTCGTGGCTGTTCTGGGAGGCCCGCCGCAAGGATCAGGAGGGGCGGCCGTATGAAGAGTGGAACGACAACTGGAAGCGCCTCGGGGCCAACGGGCTGCCCGGAACGCTGACGTGGGGCGAGTTCGTCGCGGCGCGCAGCGGGATCCGGCTCCGGGAGAACATCGCCAACACCCGGCCGCTGGATCTGATGACCTGCTCCGGCGGCAGCCTGTTTCTGCCGCGGGCCTACTCCGAGCTCCTGGACCGCTGGGAGCAGGTGGACGAGGACCTGGTCGGCCGGGCCCGGACCTGCTCCCGATGCAGCGAGCAGGGCCCGCGCTGGGGCGGCTGGCGCACGCAGACTCCACTCGGCTACGTCACCCTGTGCCCGCCGTGCTCGGGTGCCACCTTCCAGCGGTACACCGGACACCTGCGCGGCGTCATGTACGACTCGCGCCGCATGCGCAGCATCCGCGCCGACGACTACCTGTGCCGGCTGTGCGCCGAACGCCGGGCGGCCGCGTGGGATCACTGCCACGACCACGGCTACCTACGCGGGCCTTTGTGCGGCAGCTGCAACACCTTCGAGGGCAAGAGCGACCCGCGCCACTTCCTCGAGGAGAAGGAGGGGGCCGCCCTGCACCTCCTGGAGTGCCAAGGCTGCCTCGAAGGGCGGATCCTGCCCGGCCGATACCACGTCGGCCTCGTCCAGAAGCATCTGGAGGCAACCGAGCGCCACCGCCACCGCAGCCGCCCGTGCCGACGCCAGCCGTGGGCCCGGCACGTGGAACTCGCCCACGGGGCACACCACTTCGAGCTGGAATGCTGGCAGCACAGCACGACGTGGACGAAGGACGTCACGGTGCCCGACATCCTGGCCCTCGTACGGGACTTCGTCGACCAGGCGCTCGCCGCGTGGCCGGGCACCGTAACCGTGCCTGCACAAGCCGCGTTGGGCACACAGACGCGTGCATGAACATCCGACCCCCCGCGGATACGCGTGTGAGGCCCCAAACCAGCGCAGCAGCGCGGTGCGGGGCCTCACGGGCATCCGGCGGTCAAGATCGCAGTACGGTCAGCGGCGCGTCTCCCACCACAGGATCAGCAGCGTCACGGCGCCGCTGCCCAGCTTGTAGGCGACGCCCTGGAGGAAGTGGTGGTGGACACCGTGTCCACGGCTCCCACCCCATTTCCGCAGGTGAGTGCTGATGGACGAGAGCCATCTGTCCACACGGCGTGGGTGCTTCGGATCTAAATTCGCGCTAGGCTCGGGCATGCGGTTCCTTGCGTCAGCGTGCGTTTAGGGACACCGCGAGAGGAGCCCTCCCAACTCAGAGGCCTGAGAAACCCGTTGGGACGCAGGGCTCCTTTCACGTTCTGCGGAGTCTATAGGCGAGACGCTGATCGGTGTAGTTGCTCATGCGGGAATGCCCGCACAAGACAACACTCTGCCTACACTCTGCCTACCTTCTCCCGCACCAGCGACACATCCATACCGGAAAAACCGCAGCTCACAGATGTTGATGTGATCCCGGTCACCATCAAGCAGTGAAACGGCATTCGCCAGTCTTCCCTCCTGCGGGAAACGCAGGAAAACGCAGACTCCAATGCGCTCCAACGTAATCCATTGCATTCCATTTCATTGCGTCGCGATGGGATGTAATGAAATGGATTACAGAGGGTTACGACAGGGGCACCGGACTGGAGGCCGCCTCGAAGCCGAGGCCTCACGGTCAGGTCCTCGCAGGAATATGAAACGCCTCGTCCCCGGCAGCTTCAATGCCGGGGACGAGGCGTCTTGGCGAGCTCAACTACAGCTCGATCTGGATGTGCTCCACGTCGGTGAACTCCACGCCCAGGCCCGAGGCCCGGGTGTTGCCCGCGCGGAAGTACATCTCCGCCAGGCCCTCAGCGGCGATGCGCTGAAGCTGCTGCTCGTTGGCGCCGGCGTCGCGGGCCTCGAACAACCGGTCCGCCCAGCGCGGCGGCAGGGCCTGGGTGATGTCGCGGATTCGGGCGTCGTCGGTCGTGCCCGGCGCGGCGGTGAACCCGAACCGCGCGCGGGTGTAGACGACCAGGCCGCCCGTGGACGCGGCCTGCTTCTTGGCCTTCGCGCGGATCTGCGGCTGCCACCGCCGCTTGACCTCACGCTCTATGCGGTCGCGCAGGTCGCGTCGGGGCCGCTTGAACTTGCCCGCGACGTACCGCTCCACGGTGCGCTGGGACACCCCGAGGGCGTCCGCGGCCGCCTTGGTGCCCTTGAGCTGCTTGACCAGGTACTTCATCTGCGCCTGGGCGCTCTGCGGGATGCGGCGGGTGAACGCCCCCTCCAGCGCGGCGTCCAGGCTGTCCCCGATCGAGTCGGCCATGACCTGCTACTCCCCTTCTCCGGCGCTCTGGTCGGTCTTGATGAGGTTGGCGAGGTTGAACACGGCGCCCGCCTCTTCGAACTGGGCTTCCGCCCACAGCACGGTCTGGGTGCCCTGGTGCTTGACCATGCCCGGCGAGACACCGAGCCGGAACGTGCCCGGCACCGGCTTGCCCTCGTCCGTGTACGGCAGGACGTCCAGCGGGGACGGCCCGGTGGAGGGGTAGACGATGCAGTCCGTGCCGATCGCGACCGGGTAGCGGCCGGTCGCCACGGCGGTCTTGAGGATCTTGCGGTGCATCCCGATCCGGACGGTCGCGAGCACGGCGGCCCGGATGTCGGGGCGCCACGTCTCCCGCTTCAGCGCCGGCCATTCCTCGTAGTACGGCACCGCTCCCCGGCTGCGCTGCCGCAGCTTGCCGATGCCGCCCTTCGCGGTCGACTTGATGGCGTTGAGCAGCAGGGCCATGGTCGGGTCGGCCTGCTTGTGCACGGCCATCGCGTCCAGGAACTCCTGGCCGCCCATCTTCGTGGTGACACCGAGGTCGGCCATGGTCTCCACGTAGGCGTCGCGCAGCCGGTTGTACCAGGGGTCCAGGTAGCGGCCGGACTCGAGACGTACGTGCGCCTCGATCGGAGCGACGTCGAAGCCGAGCTCCTGCGCGTAGGCGACGGTGGGGGTGGCGTACCAGGCCGGGCCGGTCGGGCGGTCGCCCTTCGGCGTGAACGGCGAGGGCAACAGGTCGCCGTCGACGGTGCGCCCGTCGATCTGCACGCGGGACAGGTCGACGTGGCTCAGGTCGACCAGCCACGAGCCGGGCACCTTCGGGTCGAAGACCGGGTTGCCGGTCAGCCGGGTGGGGGCGCCCAGGCCGACGGTGAGCCCGTTGGTGGCGGCCGCGAACGCCATGTTGACGTCGATGGCGACCAGGTACGGCAGCATGCACTCGTCATCGGTCAGCGGCCGGCACCAGTCGTACGGCTCCTCCATCAGCATCTGGGTCGGGGTGCGCAGGTGGTGGCGCTCGAACTTCCCCTTCAGGAGCGGGTGCTCGTCCGGGACCTCGCACTCCACGTGCTCGTACACCGCCGTCAGGGCGTCGGCGTTGAACGCCCGTTCGAACTCGCCGGTGGCCTCGTTCTTCTCCGCACGGGTCGGCGGGCGCAGCGCGGTCATCAGCTCCAGGCCGGTCGTCGACGTGGTGCCGCGCGGCGTCATCACCCGCTGCGCGTACGTGCCCAGGTACCGGGCGAGGTCGGCTGGGTGCATGCCCGGCAGCTGCGGGTCGTCCTTCTTGTCCCACTCCCGCGCGTCCAGCGCGTTCCACGACGGGATGCACAGCTGCACGCAGCGCCGCCTCGAGCCCTCCGGGTCGCGGAACACGCGCGCCCACGGCCCGAACCCGCGCTGGGTGAGCTGCAGTTCGGCCCGCTGGATCTGCTTGACCACCTTGTGGCTGTCCTTGAGTCGGCCCGCGCGCCGTTCCTCGTCCGACAGCGCGGCGGGCAGGCCGTAGCGCTCCAGCGCGGCCGGGGTGAGGACCAGGATCGGGTCGGCGTCGCGGCCGTTGCGGTGCAGGCGGGCCTGACCGAGGCGGGCTTCGGCAATCGTCCAGTCGACCAGGGCCGGGAGGGACTTTGCGGGCACGTCCAGGACCAGGCCGCCGACGCAGTACGCCGACACCTGCCCGTCCTCGCAGTCGACGACGGCGAGGGGGCCGTTCTCAAAGCGCGGGTCCACGGCAGCCGCCGTGATGGTCTTCGCCGCAGCCTTCTTCGCGCCCGGGCGCCGCGACGTCGACGTTGGCCTGGTGGTGCTCGCCGCCGGTCGGGCGGGCGGCTTCGCGGGGGCCGGCGCCGACGGAGCGGGGACTGCCGGAGCGGACTCGGCAGCGAACGTCTCGGGCACGGCAGGTTCGTCGGGCGCCTCGCTGTCGGGGGCGGGGAAGCGTTCGGCCAGCTTCTCCAGGAGCTTCGCGTAGGCGGCGCGCTGCGGCGGCCGCGGCTCGGTCCGGCCAGCCTCCCAGTTCCCGACCGCCTCACGGCGCGTGTCGAGAGCCTTCGCGACCTGGGCCTGGCTCAGCCCGGCAGCCTCGCGTAGACGCCTGCGCTCGGCAGGCGACGGCAGGTCGTCTTGGGCGACCTGTTCCAGCAACGCGTCCACGTTGCTGAGCAGCTCGTTCTCAGTGGGCACAGAGCTCACCTCCACTAGACACCCTACACCAATCGCGCATTGGATCGCTCATTGATTCGCGCGTAGATCGCTCGTGATGTTAGGTTGATCGCGCAGCGCAGGGCGGGAGACAGGAGGCGTGGTGGCAGGACGAGATGGGGGCTCGGTGGTGCTCTCCGAGCAGGAGAGCTTTGACGTGCTGCACCGCGTGATCCTCCCGGCTGCGACTCAGGACGCCGTCGCCCAGCGTCGGCCGGTCGTGGTCGTCGTCGCCGGGCAGCCAGGAGCCGGGAAGACGCTGATCGCTGACCTCGTCCAGGCGGTGCTGGACCGGCGTGGTGGCGCGGTGCGGGTCGGCCGGGACCTGTACAAGCCGGTCCACCGTCACTACGCCCACGCCCTGGCGGCCGACGTCCGTACGGCCGGAGCCCTGGTTCGCCCCGACACCGCGCGGTGGCAGGCCGCCGTCGAAGCCCACGTCCGCGAGATGGGCTTCGACGCCGTGGTGGAGTCGGCGCTCGCCAACCCGGACGACTTCCGCGACTCCTCCACCGCCTACCGCGCGGCCGGCCACCGAATCGAGGTCGTCGCCGTGGCCACCTCGGAGGCCTTGAGCCAGCTAGGCATCGTGGACCGCTTTCTCACCGAGGCCGCCACCGGCAACGGCCGGTACGTGTCCTGGCAGAACCACGACAGCTGCGCGAAGAACCTGTTGAACACCCTCGCCGTCATCGAGGCCGAACAGCTCGCCGACCGCATCACCGTCGTACGGCGCGACGGCACTCTGCTGTACGCCAACGAGCTCACGCCCGACGGCGACTGGCGTCGCCGCCCCGCAGCGGACCGGGCGGTGCAGGTGGAACGGGCACGGCCCTGGACGGCCCCCGAGACTGCCGTCTTCCGCCGTGAACTGGCCCGCACCGACCGGCGCGTGCACACCGAGCTGACCGAAGAGGACAGGCGCCTGGCGGTACAGCGCGACAGCGAACGCGCGGCCGCCTGGTCCGAGCCGGTCCGCCGCACCGCACAGCCCACCCCGGCGCCCCCCGGGGTCGCCTATCACCGGCTGTCCGCCGACGAACACCGCTGGATCTTCGACGAACTGATCACGCCGACAGTTCTGGCGAACGTCACGCCCCGGGATGATCCGCGTGCCGTGTACGTGATCGGCCAGCCCGGGGCGGGCAAGCTGCTGGCCGCCAGGATGGTCCGGCGCGCGATGCGGCCCGGCACGACCAAGCTGGTCGGCGACGACTTCAAGGCCGCGCATCCGGACTACCGCCAGATGCTCCGTCAGGATCCCCGCGGTGCCGGCGCGGCCATCCGCACCGACTACAAAGCGTGGTTCGCCCAGGCGGAAGAGTACGTGCGCACGCGGCGCGGCGACCTGCTCATCGAGTCCTCTCCGGGCGGCGCGGACGATGTCCTCGACAGCGCCCTCGCCTGCTCCCGGGCCAGCTACCCGGTGGAGTTGGTGGTGCTGGCCGTGCGGGAAGCGGACAGCCGCCTGGCCACCGCCCTGCGCTACGCCCGGGCCCTGCAATCCGGAATCACCGCACGGTTCACCACCCGCGCCGGGCACGACTGCTGCTACCGGGCCGTCGCCGACCTCACGGCGGCCGCCGAAACCCACCCGGCCATCACCGCGGTGACGGTGATCCGCCGCGACGGCCACGCCCTGCTGCGCCAGGAGCAGCCCGCCGCACCCGGCCGGGCCTCATGGGCGCTGGCCGCCGAACGGCAGCGCCCCTACACCGAGCAGGAAGCCGCCCACTTCATCCAGCTCTACCAAGGACTGCGCAAGGCCCTGCCCCAGCACCGCGACGAACTGGACGACATCGCCGCCCTGGCCCGCCCCCTGATGCCCGCCGGGTTCCAACGTCTGCGGATCGCCGCGCACCACCCGGACATACGGCTGCTGCCCCTGCCGCGGACGGTCTACGACTCCAGCTCCCTCAGCCGCGCCGCGTAGAGCGCAGCAAGGCGGTCCTCCTCCTGCGCGTCGGCATCCTCCAGCCGCTGCAGATCCTGGTAGGCGGCCGTACGGCCCGCCGTCAGCTGCGCAAGGCGCTCCTCATCGGGCAGCGGGGCCCGCCGCTCGGCAGCGATCTGCTCGGTGTACCAGTGCACTACCTCCTGCACGATGTCGGCCGCATGCTGGTCCTCTCCCCCGCCCAGGCCGGAGAAGTCGGGCTCGTCTGGTGTACCGGGCATGGCAAACCCCTCATTGTTCTGATCTTGATCGGATGGGTCATTGTCCTCCCGGCCCGCCTGCCCGCAGTTCGGTGCCGCCACGGCGCCCGAGGTGCGGGCAGGCCTGAATCCGTCGCCCGGCCGGGCCGTGGCAGCGGGGCGGGCTCCCCAAATCCCGCAGGGCGGGCATAGGTTGACCTGCGAGTGATCATTTTTCGGGGGTGGATGTGACAGGCGGCCGGGATCTCAGGGCACTGTTCAGCACGAACGACCGCAGCGTGCAGGCCGCGGAGGCGTTCACGAACCGGCAGACGCAGTGGGAGACGGTCGCGGCCGCGCTCACCCAGCACCTCCAGCGCGTCGGTTCCCCCGGCTTTGACCCCGAGGACCTCGAGGTGCCCCGCAGGCACGTGCTCGTCTTCCACGGCGTCGGTGGCATCGGCAAAACGACCCTGTCCAGGACGCTGGAAGCGGCGCTCGCCGACGCCGGACGCCGCCCCGCCCAGTGGGGCGCGCCGGGCTGGCCGGCCGACCGGATCCTGCCCGTACGCATCGACCTCGCCCGCTCCGCCGGCACCGACTTCGAGCAGATCGTGCTGACGATCCGGGCCGCCCTCACCAGGGTCGGGCGCCCGCTGCCCGCCTTCGACCTGGCACTGCGCCGCTACTGGGAGGCCAACCACCCGGGCGAGCCGCTGGAGGAGTACCTGCGCCGCGCTGGCCTCGGCTCCCGGTTCGGGCAGGCGCTGCCGCAGCAGATGCAGTCCGCGCTCGCCGACGTCGCCCAGGCGCTCATGCTGCCCGGCACCATCGGCTCGGTCGTCGGCCAGGTCACCGGCGCCCTCATCGGCGCGCTGCGCGAACGCCGCCAGACCGTACGCGCGCTCGCGGGCTGCGCCCGGCTGGCGGACCTGCTGGAGGCCGAACCCGACCTGGAAGCCCTGTCCTTCTACCCGCACCTGCTGGCATGGGAGCTCGCCCGCCTTCCCGAAGGCAAGAAGGTCGTGCCGGTCGTCCTGCTCGACACGTTCGAGGACATCGGCGACCGCACCCGCCGCGACCTCGAGCGGCTGATCCAGCGGACGGTGTGGCTGCTGCCGAACGCCTTCTGGGTGATCACCGGACGCTCCCGCCTGCAGTGGGCCGACCCCGCGCTGCAGGGCCAGCTCGACTACACCGGCCCCGCAGCCTGGCCCGGCCTCGCCCACACCGCCGTGCCCGCCGCCCGCACCCCCACCAACGTCGGCGCGGCACGGCAGGTGCTGATCGGCGACTTCTCCCCCGAGGACTGCGACGACTACCTCGCCCGCCGCCTCACCCGCGACGGCCAGCCCCTGATCGGCGAGCCCATCCGGCAGGTCATCACCGCCCGCTCGCACGGCCTGCCCCTGTACCTCGATCTGTCCGTCGCCCGGTTCCTCGAGCTGCGCCGCAGCGGCCGCACCCCGCAGCCGGCCGACTTCGACCACGACTTCCCCGCCCTGGTCTCCCGCACCCTGTCCGACCTCACCGCCGACGAACGGCACGTCCTGCGCTCGGTGAGCCTGCTGGACGCCTTCGACGTCCCCCTCGCCACCCGGGCCGCCGGTCTCGCCCACCAAGGCCCCGCCCAGCGGCTGACCGAGCGGCCCTTCGTCCGCGAGGCCCCCTTCAGCCTGTGGCCCTTCCACCTCCACGGCCTGATCCGCTCCGCCGTACGCAACGCCGAAGACACCACCGACGACCGCTGGACCGAGACCGACTGGCAGCAAGCCGCCCAGCGCGCCTTCACCGCCCTGGGCGAACAGCACCAGGCCGCACCCGGACCGGACCGGCTCCTGCTGATCGTCTTCCTGCGCCAGGGCCTGCGCCTCGCCCGCGACCACCGACTAGACCTCGGCTGGCTCACGCCCGCCGCCTGGACCTACGTCAGCGACTCCGTGTGGGAACCCCTCGCCCCACCCGACACCGACAGCACGGGACTGGACACGGCCGCCGACGCCCTGGTCGAACTCCTCAGCGCGCTCGCCCGCCGCCAGCACCAGCACCGCTCGCACACCGTCGCCCGCCTCACCACGGTCATCGACAGCCACCTGCTCCCCGACGACCTGCACCACATGGCCTTGTACTACCGGGCCAAGGCCCACCGCGACCTCGGGGACAGCCCGGCCTCCCGCGCCGGCATGCAGGCCGTCGCCGACGGCCAAGGCCGCCTCGCCCCCGCCGCCCGCCGCGGACTCGCCCATCTCGCCCGCATGGCCGGCGACTTCCCCACCGCCCTGGCCACCGCCCACACCCTGGGCTGGGAAGGCCGCCACCACCGCGTCGAAGGCGACATCTGGTGGCCCCACGGCGACATGGACCGCGCCGCCACCGCATACGCCGCCGCACGCGACGAAGCCGAACACCACAATGTCACCGGTGAGCGCGGCAACAGCCAGGCCCACCGCGCCTTCGCCCTGGCCTTCACCGACCCGGCCGCCGCCGACGACGAACTCGCCCTCGCTGAGCAGCTGCTGGCCGGCGTCGATCTGCGCGCCACCACCCTGATCACCCATATCGCGGCACTCGCCCGCGACGCCGGCCGCACCGACGCCGACATCGACGACCGCGCCCAGGTACTGCGCGCCGAGATCCGTACAGCGGGCGTGACGTACACCGAGCTCGCCCTGGACCTCGCCCTCGCCTTCCACCACGCCGTCCGCGACGACCAGGGCCAGGTGGCCATGACGATCACCCGGCTGCGCCAGAACACCCGCGGCGGCGACTTCGCCTACTACAGCGACATCGCCGCCTACATGGCCGGCCTGGCTCCCTCCCCGGCGTCCGGCGCTCGATGGGTCGACAGCGAGCCAGCCACCCGCCAGCGCTGGCACGTCCTGGTCACCAACCGCCGACAGCACCTCCACACCCAGCGATAGCTCAAACGTCCGCTCCTGCGGCGGTGCCACTCGGTACAGATCGGGCTCGGTGTCATGGCTGGCACGGTGGGGCCGTCATGACGTCCAACTGGTCAGGTCAAGCAGTAACGATGATCCAAATAGAGAGACCTGCTCCAGCCGCGGCGATGACGCCATGGAGCGCGATCCACACCACGTACAGCCGGATCTTCCGCAAGCGGGGAAAGCGTGCACGCTGCTTGTCGGACGTCGCTCTCAGGGCAGGCTCAATGTCCAGATCCGGGAACTGCTCTGCGATCTTCTTCCGCAGCCCTCTGGCCTGTCCAACGTGAAACGCGCAGCGCTCATGGAACTTGAGGCAGGCGAACACTCCGTAGAGACCGAGCACCATCATCGGAAGCGTCACAACGAGCATGGATGGGCGAAGGCCAATCTTGGCGATGAAACCCAAACCCGCTGCCACCACGACGGTGATGATGTTAGTCAGCGTTGCCCGCTGACTCTCCGTCCACCGATCTGCCTCTCGCTGCTCCTTCCAGAGGTCAAGCAGGACGTCGATGCCGTCGGCCATGTCTACCCCGGTGCTACCAAGATCGCTCCAGACGCGGTCACACCTATTCTGTGCAGCGGCTCTATAGGCAGATCACCTTCGCGTGATCTGAATGGGTGATTGATAGGCATATTGGCCAAGCTGACTAGATTCCGCCTGGTTATGCAAATAGCGTATGGCTCCGCGTTCCCCTACCCAGGCGGAGTCGGCAGCATGACGTTCGAAACACCTGAGTACGACGATAGCGCCCCCTTCGAAGTGTCTCGCTCGCCTGAGTCGGCGCTTCCGCGTCCCGAAAATGAGGGCGTGAACGTCTGCCGAGTCTCTGCGATTTCGATGATGTTCAGCGGTGACGGCACGGGAGTGCGGGAGGTAGCCCCCGAGCTGGAAGAGATGGGGTTCTCTCAATCTCTGGCCTCCGGAGAGCACGTATGGCCGCAAACCCACCCTCTGGAGCAGTTCCCAAACCTTCGACAGCAGGGCTACGAAGAGGAGGGAAGGAACCGCGTATCCATCTGGCAGGGACTCAACGAAGATCCCCAGCCGCGATCGGCAACCGCCTATCTGGTGGCCGTCCTCGGCAGCGGCCTTGAAAGGGAGTCAGCGGCTGCAGCAGCCGCCCTCTGGCGCCAGACCGGCACGCTGGAAGGGGTCCCCAGGGAAGCCATTTGGGAGGCGTGGCACCACTTGCTCCACAGGCGGTGGCCTCTTGAACTGGCCCCATGGTTTCCAATGCTGGACGGGCCGCCGGGGCTAGGTATGGAGGGTGCTGATCCCGACGAACCGGGATCCTATCTTCCATGGGACGCTCAACTGTGGACCCGAATGTTCGATGAATCGGTGCCGAGAACGGACCCGCTGACCGCACCGATTGTTATCCACTGGCTCGCCCGCTGGCGCCTTGAACTCGCGCTTCGATCAACTGATCCTGTAACGCGCTCACTGGCCATGGCGGTGCTTCCTCAGGAAGAGGGAGGTTCCCCGCCTCCGCCCCAACGTGCGGCACCGTCAACGTCAGCAAATGTCTCCACCATGATCCACGGAACGTGGGGTTGGGAAGGAGACTGGTGGCGTCCAGGCTACGACTTCCACTCGTTCATGCTTCCTCATCGGCCGAACCTCTACAAACGTAGTGGAACACCATTCGGCTGGAACGGCAGATACAAGACGAGCGCCCGCAGGACGGCTGGTACCGAGTTCCAGAAATGGGCCGCCCAGGAGGCTCAAAACGGACTCCAAACTCTCTTCGGGCACAGTTACGGCGGAGAGGTTGCATCGCGTGCGGTGTTGTTGGGGACGCCGGTGCGTGAGCTCGTCCTTTTGAGCACCCCAGCCAACAAGTGCGTCAGGGCCGCCGTCTCAACGCCCGGCGTTCGAGTTGTGGACGTACGTCTGCGGTTCGACCCCGTGCTGTTCCTTGCGAGAACTCGGCAGAGAGTCCCCAACCAACCGCACGTAGCTGAGGTCCTGTTCAACAGATGGTGCCTCGATCACGGAGCGACCCACCAACCAAACATGTGGGTCACTGAGAACGTCATGGCCCGTAGTGGACTCTGATCGCTGTCCCGCTTCGTCGTGCGACGGCGGGGGCCGCCCGGCGCAGCGGGGCGGCCTCCTGGTGCGCGGGAAGCGCGCGGTAGCAGCCGGTGGATGTCGCCGGTCCTGCACTACGACGCGGCGCGCGCAGGGAGCGGCCACGGGGGAAGCGGTGAGTTGACCTGGATGCGCTTGCCGAACTTGTCGCGGATGTCGAGCTGCCCTGCATCTGCCTTCCGCAGCAGTTCGCCTGCGTTCTTCAGCGCCATGACCACCCGGGTGCGCAGCCGCATGTGGTGTGGGAGGGCCAGGGGCACGAGGGCCTCGATAGCTGCCGGGTTGGGCACCGAGTTGTTGCTCAGCTGGCGGACCACCTGGTCGAACGCGATGCCGAGTTTGCCCGGCAGCGGGACGTCCGACCGGTGGAAGGAGGTCATCAGCAGCGTCAGCATGTCCTCGAACGCGCTCCGCAGGGCGTTGACGCTGCTGTAGGACACCGCGCCGGCGACCAGCAGGCCGCGGCCGCGCTCCAGCCGCTCGAGGACGGCCCTGAGCATCTTCAGGTCGAGGTCGCCGGCGTAGCGGTGGCGCTGGTCCACGCGGCTGAGCAGCTTGCCGCCCTGCACGCCCTCGTTCGGGTAGAAGCGGCTCAGCGTCTCGAACCATGCCTCCTGGCTGCTCAGCGAGTGGACGCCGCAGCCGATGAGGATCTGGTAAAGGACTTTCGCGCGCAGTGGGCGGGCGCCGCGCAGGACGGCCCCGTAGGTGGCGTGCGAGTAGCCGGGAGCCTGCTGGGCGAGGGTGCGGTGGCTGAGGCCGTTGAAGTCCAGCAGGGCCTGCAGCAGAGCGCGCAGTTCGCCCTCGTCGGCGGCTGGGGACGGTGTGAGCGTCCCGCTGCGCTCCCAGCGGCTCAGTGCCTGGCGGCACAGGTCGCCGGAGAGCCCGGCGGCCGCCAGGCGCAGGTGCTCCCAGCGCTGGCTGAAGTCCTCCGGGTCGCCTTTGCAGGCCAGGACGTAGCCGTTGACGGCCGCCCAGCTGGGCAGTTTCTTGCCCGCGTGGGCGTTGGACAGGGTGGCTTGAGAGAGTCCGCTGTGCTCGGCCATCAAGGCAAGCGGAGGGTTGCCGGCCTTCTTGCGCAGCGCCTGCAGATCGCGGGCGAAGGCCACGAGCGGGTCGTTGCTGTTGGGCAGGCGGTTCATGGGGCGGGCCACGGCGTCGTCTCCTTCCCGAGCCCGGAGGCGGAGCCGGGGCCCGTCACGGGACGGGCCCCGGCAAGGGCATCGGTCAGAGCAGACGCTGGCGCAGTTCGGCGGCCAGCACACCGCCGGCCCCCAGCACGGCGAGGGCCTCCTCCAGCTTCATGCCCCGGGCGAGCAGGGCGATCAGCGCGGCCAGGAGGATGACCAGCAGGAGTAAGGACACCAGCGGCGAGGCCTTCGCCGGGGTATGCGCGCAGGGCCCGTTCTGCTCGGCAGGAACAGGCTCAGGAAGCAGCTGGGACAACGAAGTTGACTCCCTCGATGAGACGTCAGGTACCGAATCGCTCCGTGCAACGTGCTCAAGTGCCTTGCAGGGCACCGGTGTTCACTGCCAGTGGTTGCAGCCACAGACGGCAGCGTCACCCACGCTACCCATGCCTACGCGCGAGAAAGCTGCTTTAGTTCCAGTTGGAGGCAGACAGTAAATAAAGGTCGGCCCTGTTATTTAGGGCCTGGAACGGAATTGTTTAAAGGATGACTCGCCTCCGGATTGAAGAACCCGGAGATCGTCAGCTGGAGTATGGAAACTCCCAGGTCAGGCGCAGCGGCTGAGGTTCTGGAGAAGTTTCCTGCCTACATCTCCTTGCGAGGTTAATTATCCCCGGCCATTCTTGAGTCCGTTCCCTCGTGCGCGTGCACACGCGTCCGTGCGCGCACATAGAGGAGACGCAGGTCCAACGCTCCGGACATGCATCGCTGAACGCAGGAGGCCCCGTTGCAGCGGGGCACCTCCGCACGGTGGCACGGCCCCCGGGTCAGCCACTGGGCTTCCCTCCTCCGACGATGACAACTCTCGCGGGGACGAGGGCGTACTACAAGAGGGCAGGGCCCGGCGAGCCATCGCCGGGCCCTGTTGCGTGAGAAGGCTGGCGTTGCCGTAGAGCGCGCCCGCACCCCGCAGCCACCGACGCCAGGGCGAACGGCAGATCAGCCTGTTCTGCCTCTGCGGGGTGTGTTCTCAGGCGGGACGGTGCGGGCCGCCGAAGTCCTGGTCGGTGAACGTGCCGAGCAGAGGCTTCGCAGTGACAGGAGCGGCGTGGGGTTCTCCGCACACGGGGCCGTGCTCACTGTCGGGAGTGACCCAGACGCCGGCCCACCGTGGGTGGCGGTCGGTGATGGGTTGCCCGCAATCCGCGCAGAGCACGACGGGGACACCGTGCTTGCGCAGTAGGTCGGCAAGTCCGGTCCGCTGGAGCTCGGGGACGTGGTCGTAGTAGCCGAGCCAGCCGGACATGGTCTGGGAGGTGTTCCACACGGCGGTATCGCGGGTGTCCTCCCAGGTGGTGTCCGGACCGACCGCGTGGAGAAGACGCCACCCGAACACCGGCATGCCTGGCCCGTGCGGCTCCGGCTCTTCACGGAAGGACTGCGGAACCGCGGCAGTGTAGTCGGGACGAACCTCGCGGATCTCAGCCTCCAGGACCGGCCGGACCACCGTGTGAAGGTCGTCCAGGGCGGCGAGCACTCCGGCCTCCAGCATCTCTCGCCCCTGCTCCCCGGCCTGGTGCCAGGCACACAGCAGGATCTCCTCAAGATGGCCACCGACGAAGACGGCCTGTTCGACGGCGGCGGTGCCGTCGTCGGCCAGGAGGACACGGTGGCGCATCGTCGACCCGTCGACGCTGCCCGTCCACTCCACGGGCTCGCCGGCCTGCACGGCCTTCACCCCGTCGGCAGGCGTGGGAAACCGTTCAGCCATGGCCTCGGGCAGGTCGAGGTCCTCCTGCGGGGCGTCGTCCCAGTCCACCAGCCCGAAGCCTGCGGGCTGGGCTGGAGCGGTCCGAACCGAGGTTTGCCTCCGGGGCGCCTTGCGGTCCTTCTTGCGCTTCTTCGGCATCGTCGCCAATCTCCTTCACCTTCGCGGCCGCATGGCCTCGATCCTTGCATTCGGCAGCGGCCCTCAGGGCCCCGTCGCTGGACTCAGCAACAACAGCCCGGGCAGCTTCTGGTCAGGCCGTGCGGTCCAGCTCCACCGCGCCGGCTGCGCCTTCGAGTTGTCCCGCCACGGTGCTGTCCTGCCGGGCCGCTCGCTCGGCACGGGCCCGCCGCAGTGCCAGGGCGCGGGTGGCTTCGGATTCACGGCGGCGCTGGACACGGGCCGCCTCGAGCGGGGTCGGCTGGTCATCCAAGGACACCTCCGGCTCCGGGAACGCCCGGCGGCTCAGCTCGCGCATCGCGCGGGTCTGCCGCTCCACTGCTTCTGCGATCCCCGGGTCCACCCGCCGCGCGGGCGCGACGGCCTGGTGCGCGGCGAGCGCCTGGCGGTAGCCATCGGACGCCAACTCGCGGGTTTTCACCGGCGCTTTGGGCCCGGCTGCGGCCGCCGGGGCAGGCTCCGTCGCACGGGGCGCGGGTGCGCCACCGACCGGCAGGACCCGGGCGGTGTGTACGGCGTCAGTGCCGACCGTGCTGTTCGCCGTGGCGACGATCCGGGCGCTGTTCAGCCGGAGCTGTGTGGCGTAGGCAGGTGAGTCGGGGCGCAGATCCAGCTGCCTGGTCTCCGGGTGGAACGCGACGGCCGTGACGTGGCTCGCCAGCTGTGGGGAGATGGCGGCCGCGATGTCGGGCCAGCGGTCCAGGACGGTGCCGCCAGCGGCCGGAACCTCCCAGGCTCGGTCGGCCATCAGGCCCTGGAGCACGGCGGCGAAGCCGGTCGGCTCGCGCCCGTCACGCCGTACAACCCTCTGCTGACGGCGGCGTGGGGCGCGGGCCTCGCTGTCGCCGCGCTTCTTGGCGGCCTCCCTGGCCTGGCGCAGGGCGACCCGGGCGAGGTCGACGCCGGACAGCTCCGGGGTACCGCCGCCGGTCTGCTCGGTGGAATTGATCTCGGGCACGTCGTCCTCCTACCGGTATCGGATGGTCGTCAGCGAGCTGTGAGCGAGGCGGTCGATCTGGCGGGCGCGGCGTACCAGTTCCTCGCCGAAGATCCGCACCGCCGTCTCCGGGACGAAGGACGTGATCAGCGTCGTCTCGCCCCCCATCAGCTCGCCCTCGGCCGCGGCGATCAGCGCGGTGATCTCTTCGTCGCCCGGCTCCAGACCCGCGTCCTGGCCGTCGCCGACGTGGTCCTGGTCCTGGTGGCGGCCGCCGTGCTCCAGCTCCCTGACCTGGTCGAACGCAGCCTCCACCTCGCGCAGGACGGCGCGGCTGACAGGGGGCTGCCAGTCGCCCTCGTACCGCTCGGTGCGGGCGCGGACCTGCCGGATACGGTCACGCCGCGCGGCCTCGAGGGCGCCGCGCCACTGCTCGATCGCGTCGGCGCGCTTGGCGGGGGTGTCGAGGATGTTCTCCGCGCCCGCGAGCAGCACGGCGAGCAAGCCGGAGCCCCGACGGACGTGGGCCGCCTCGCCGCGGAAGTGCAGCCATGCCTTCACGTCGGTCACGGTCCAGCCGGCATCAGCGACGTTCCGGGCCACCCAGGCGATCCGGGGCACCGAGCAGCCGCGCAGCCAGTCCAGCTCCTGGGTGAGCTCCCTCGCCAGCTGGAAGCGGCGGCCGACCGCGTTCAGCTTCCGGCGACTGCCGGCCTTGGCCTTGGACTTCTTCGGGGTGGGGGACTTGCTGACCCCGCTTGCGAGCTTGCTCTCAGGGGGGAGGGAAGTAGTACCCGCAGTGGAAAAACCTGAGGTACCGACCTGCATTGGGGTGCAACGGGCCTCATCCGAAACAGCCGTCACACCCCCCTGCTCAGCACCCCTCCGTGCACCCCTCGCCGGGCCCTTCGAGCGCGGCTTTCGGACCTTCCGGGCGGCCTTCTTCGCCAGCTTCGCCATCAACTCCCGGCCGGCCTCAGCGATCCCGGTCATCGCTCGCGTGTACGCGGGCGCGTCCTCATCCCGCAGCACCGTGCGGATCCCCAGCGCGACGTCGAACTCCACTGGGACCATCCGCGCGAACTCCGAGGCCTGCGCCGTCTCCCCGGACACCCGGGTCCCGCGCACGATGTACGCGAGCAGCCCGGCCTCCCGCAGCATCCCCAGGTGGTACTCCACCGAGCGCTCCGACAGGCCGGTGCGGCGCACCAGGTACCCGATGCCCGGACGGCACGGGAAGAGCTGCGCGAGCTCCTGGGCGACCCGCACCGTCGTCGGCCCGAACGAGCGCGGCCCATGCGACCGGTGCCGCCGCGGGTCGTACAGGCCGGACCCGGCGACCCAGTGGACCGCCTGCATCCACGAGTAGCCCTCCGGTGCGATCCGGCCCGTCGACGTCGACAGCCACTGATCCGCCTCCGGCACGTACAACGTCGCGGGCAGCACGGAAGCCGCGACATCGTCGACCGACGGACGCGGGGCGGGAATCACCGCGGCGACGGGGGCCGCCACGGCGCTCACCGGGCACCCCGGAGGAAGGGCAGAACATGATCCATCCCAGGACCATGGACCAGATCACCTGTGGATAGATTCCGCTCAGCCCCGGCTACCCCCGGCGTTCCCGCCCGGCGGGCAACAATCTTGGAACCCGTCCCGCCACACGGGACGACGACCTCGCGAACGCCGCCGCCGACCCAGTGGTCGATGACCTCCGAGAGCGGGTGCACGAGCGGGCCGGCCGACACCGCGGCCGCGCTCGCCAGGACACCCCCCAAAGCGCTGCTCTTGTAGGTTCCTACCGGAAATCCAACTTCCGGTACGAACCGCCTATACCGGTACGAGCGGGATGTCGATCCCGTCACGCGGGAAGATCGCCGCGCCTGAACCGGTGTGAAACGGACATGCTCAAGCTGACAGGGGACACCACTCTCGGGCACTATGAGAAACGACCTGCCTTCCATATGCGCGGACCGACCAAGCCCCTCGGGGCCGGCCGAGCCGGGTGTGCGGATGGGTTGGGTACGCCCCCTTCGTGAGAAGCGGGCGACACCGATCGGGTGGGGGGAGATTTCTCCTCTCGTTTCGGCGGTGGTGAACCGCAGGGCCCCTGTCACAGGGCCCCGCGGATCGGTAGGGCACCGGCCGTTGTCAGCGACCGGGGTCTTGCTTGGTGGCCCTTGTCAAAGGGGCAACCGACCCGCTTGTCAGGCGGGGTTTTGCAGTGGAAATGAAGTGGCTCGATGAGCCGAGGTTCGGAACCGGGTGTCAAGCCGGGGCCGAGCAGCCGATCCGGGGTGTCAAACCCGGTCGGAGCGAAGGGCCGCGCGAGGCCGAGTGGATTGTCAGTCCGCTGTCGTGGCGCGCGCGGCCGGTGGCGTCACGTCACCCCGACCCCCTTGATTCCGAGGCTGGCGTCGGGCTGCCGTCGTGCAGCCCAGCAGCGTCGGGGAACCGCTCCGCGAGCCGCTTGAGCAGGTGCATGTAGACCGCGCGGTGAGGCCGGCGGGGATGGGTCTGTCCCAACTCCCACCGAGCCACGGCGAGGCGCTTCACGCCCACAGCGTCCGCAACCTCCTGCTGGGTGAGGCCCGCAGCGAGACGCAGCTGCTGCCGCACGCGCGGCGGCGGCAGGACGTCATCGAGGAGCGCGTCCACCCGTTCCAAGGGGTTCGCGTTGGACATGACCCAGCCTTTCAAGATCGATGATCTCCTGAAAGATACACGACGGGAGTGATCTTTGCCATCGTCGAACGATGCATAGGCAGCGGCGTGTTCGGATTCGACCTGGTCCTCAGCGAGCCTCGTCCTGCTGGCGCAGGGCACGATCCCTGTCGCCATCACCAGCTCCACTCGTGGGCGAGCGCGGAGAACAGCACGCTGTCGCGCCACTGGCCGTTGGTGAAGACATGGTCCCGAAGCGTGCCTTCGCGGGTGAACCCGAGCTGCTGCACGACCGCGATCGAGGCCGCGTTATCCGGGCCGATCGCCGCGGTGATTCGGTGGAGACCGAGTTCCTTGAATGCGTACGTGGCCAGAGTGCGGGCCGCGTCCGTCGCATAACCGCGGCCCCACTCCTTCGCTGCGATGGCGTAGCCCAGCTTCCCGGCCCGGACTCCGCTGAGCCCAATCCGAGCGAATCCGATCACGCTGTCGGCACCGCGCTCGGTCACCCCGAGATAGAACTCGGTCCGGGGCTCTTGCTGAGCGCGCTCGATCGTGCCCTCGATCATGGCGACGGCCTGAGCACGGTCGCGGCTGTCGAAGCTGAGCCACGTCGTGACCTTGTCGTCGCCGATGATCGCCAGGACATCATCGACGTCATCGCGGGTGAACTCCCGCAGAACGACCTGGTGCCCGACGATGCGGATCGGATACGTCAACGGTGAACTCCTAGCTGGGAAGGGACTTGAGCGGCGTACGGGTGAAAGCCTCGATCTGCTCCTGGAGCTCCCCGCCGGCTTCGGCGAGAGGCGACTCACCCAGCGCGCGGTGAACCCGCTGGGCGCAGTGGACGATGCCGTTGATCCGCTGCTCCGGTAGGAGCTCGAGCACGGGCGCGACCGCTTCTGCGGCGCCCTCCAACTCGCCCGCCCGGATCCGAGTGATAGCCAGGGCGCTGCGTGAGCCGGCCTGGTCCCCGAACGCCCACTCTGGCGAGCTGGTGTCCTCGTAGGCGTCGACGGCCCTAGCCGCGTAGTCAGCGGCGGCCGTGGTCTGAGATGGCAGCAAGGAGAGGGCTTCGGCCGCGTAGTAGATCTGCCGGTTCCGGCCGAACGTGCAAAGCCCGCCCAGCTCGTCGACCTCGTCCTCCTGCACGGCGTCCCATGCGGCCTCAGCACGCTCGATGGCGGCCCGGGTCGCATTGGCGTTACCGAGGGCGGCCCAGGCGCGGGCTTCGCTCACGGGGAGCCACACGCTGGCGGTGCTGTTCGGCGCGAACTCCGCACCGGACTGGGCGTACTTGACGGACTCGCGCGTGCGGCCAGCCCAGTATGAAACCAGCGACTGGATGCCGCGGATCCACGCTCGGAGGCCGTTGTGGTCCGCGTTGTCCGCGCAGACGAACGCCGTCCGGGCCTGGGTGAGCGCCGCGTACGGGTCAGCGAGGTCGTGCGAGGCCTTCGCGAGCAGTCCACCGGTCACGCCGGCCAGGAAGTAGAGCTGCCGGGCTTGGCTCGGTCGGCGCTGTTGTTCGAGCAGCGTGAAGAGGGTGTCCTGGGTGGTGAACAGATCGGGCAGCAGCTCCGTGAGCGGCTTCTGCGGATAGTCGGTCGCCAGGCGCTGCACATCCTCGTGCACCTGCTCCAGCACATCGGTGGTGAGGTCGGTCTGGCCTGCCGTCAGGGCAAAGCTCTTCGCACGCCGCGCTGCCATCTCAATCAGCTCCTTGTCCGCGGTGGGCCGACCGGTGGCAACGACCAGCCCAGTAGTTCCGGCAGTCGCCGCTGGTAGGACCCCGTCCCATGGGGCGAGGAGCTGCTCCAGCGGCCTGTCGAACATGGCTTGCAGGACGCGACGCATGACCGGGGTGGTGTTGGTGCGCTCGCCACTCGCGAGCCGCCGAAGATGCCGAGTGCTGAGGGTGACGTCCTCCCCCAGCTCCCCGGCTAAACGAGCGAAATCGCGAGCGACTTCGTCGTACGTCTTCGGCTGCTGGCGCAGCAGAAACTCCAACGTGGTGCGCGGATCTCCCTGCTGGGCGCTTCCGGCCACCGCTCCTCCCGAGTCACGAAATCGTGCTCTGCGGACTTCAGTGTCGTGCCGCGGCGACGGCTAGTCAGCAGAGCGAGAGCCCTGGTCCGGCAGCGGTCCTCTTCATGTCCCGGACTGGTCCGGGACGGGACCGCTGCTGGACCTCGTTTGGTCATGCTCCCCCATCAGACGGTTGTGATCAGCAAATTCATGCGATCCAGCGGCGAGTTGAGGAGGGGCACCATGACCGACAACCGGCATCTGGTGACCGACGCGCACGGCCGCTCCACTGACCTCACATCCAACGCCCCCGTCACCGGCTGCCGTTGCGGTGAGCGCGCACCGCTGCGGAAGACCCGGCACTGGGCCCGAGCTGCTGTAGCCATCACGGCGATCCTGACCGTTGGCCTGGTCGTCTCGGTCCTGCTCCTGGTGGTCCGCGATGTTCTCGTGGCGGTGACCGGAAGTAGTGTCACTGGTCTCCTCCTCAAGGCCCTGTTCGCGTCGTCCGACCGGCGGGAGCAGTGAGGACTGTGCTCGAGCTGGGAACCTCAGGCATCGAACGCGTAGTCCAGGACGTACGCGGCACTGTCGAGTGTCATCTCGTTCACCTCTACTGCGCGGCCGTCGGCGTCGAAGGCCGTGCGGCAGAGCTTGATCACTGGACGCTCCAGGGGCATCTCAAGACCTTCGGCTTCTTCGGCCGTGGGAAGGCGGCAGCGGATCTCCTCTCGGAAATGGGCCGGCGCGTGGCCGATTTCTCCGAGCCGGGCGTATGTGCCGCCTTCCCCGGTGTCCACGCGGGTGATGGCAGTGCCGTCGACCAGTTCGAATGGCAAGTACGAGGTGGCGAGCATGACGGGGCGCTGCTCCAGGACGAAGCGTCGCGAGCGCGCGCACACGGATCCGCGCTCTTCAAGATCGAGCATGCGGGCGATGTGATCTGGCGCCTCGATCGTGTCGACGCGGACATCGATCGTCACGGGGCGTTCCTCGTCAGCGGACCAGATGGATTTGCCTGCGTCCCAATGTGCGCGCGCCAGCCGCTGAATGCCGTGGCGCCGGATCGGGCGGAACGAAATGACCCGGGCGCCGGCCCCCTTCTTTGTCTCAACCAGACCCTCGGTGCGCAGGATTTTCAGCGCCTGGCGAGCGGTAAGCGTGGCGACGCCGTACTGCTCCGCCAGGGCCGACTCGCCGGGCAAGCGATCGCCGGGGCCGTACTGGCCCGATTCGATCGCCGCCTTCAGGTCATCGGCAATGCGCTGGTACTTCGGCCGCTGCGGGCCCGTCTCACTCGCCATGCGTCTCCCTACCTCGCTAGCGATCCTACGGCCGCTTGTTACCGAGGCGTCGGAAGGGATGCCTTGATCCGAGCGGGAACCGCCGGGGGATCTTACCTCGTTAACGTGCACCTTGACATCGCTAGCGAGGAAAGGTGTACTGAGGGCGCAACGAACCTCGCTAACGAGGTGGTTGCCGAGGCGCCGTCTCGTGACTGCTTCGCCCTGCCCAGCCGCCATCGGGACGCCTCCCGAGATCTCCACTTCCGAGAGGAGCACCACTTCATGAACACGATCTCCGCCTCCGCTGCCGACCTCAGTGAGCACTTCGACAGCGAGACCTTCGAGCTCCTGGAGGCCGTCGTTGATGGCATCGAGATTCCCGAGTTCGAGGTCGACCTGGACATCGCGTTCGGTACGCCGCTTGAGATGTACGAGTTCGTGACCCCGGGTGAGCTGGCCCGCTTCGACGCAGCGGCTGGCCCGCGGGGCGGCCGCACCAAGGCGCAGGACGAGGTCGGATTCGAGTTCGCGGCCCGCAGGGACGCGGCCCGGGACATCGTCGCGGCCGACCCGTCGATCACCGAGCTGGTCCGCGAGCGCCTGGTCGACGCGCTCATCCCCCACGCCGCGCAGCTGCGCATCGCGCCGCCGGCCGCCGCGTCCTTGCCGATCGCGGCCTGACTCCCCCGCACTGCCCCCGCCGGGTCTTCGGACCCGGCTCCCCCACCCGGAACCGCCCTGCGGGCGGCGCCGGATGAGGGAGCCGGACACGGTCCCCGACAGCACCAACGCCCAAGGTGAAGCCCGCCCTCGAGGTGGGTGGACCTGCGGAGTGGCCGTTCTTTCTCAACTCCATATGGAACATCCGGAGCCATGACTTGCTGGCGCCTCCGAGCAAGAGATCTGCGGAGGGGCGTCGTCAGGTGAGTCCTCTGGTCAACCCGGCCCGGTCCGCAGGGGATGCGGACCGCCAGCCCGCAGGCGAGATGCGGGACAGGCAACAGCGACAAGCCAGCCCTGCCGCGCAGACAGCTTCCGAAGCACCTTCTCCTCCTCCGCTCTCGGGCGGACGAGTGATCCGACGCGCGGTGACACAAGGGCGAAGATCGCGGGCCCCGTAGGTAAGCAGTACGACCGGTTCGAGTCCGGTCCGGGGCACTGCGGCCACGCGCCGCTCGGAGCAGGGCATCCCGCCCGCCCGAAACGACGACAACCCCCAAGGGATGAGGCCCCACGGGGGTTGTCCAGGACCTTGCTGGAGGCCCTGATGCTGATCAGCATCGCACGCCCGCTCGGCAACACCGACTCCGACCCGGACATGGACGAGGCCCTGCGCCGCGCCCGAGGCGGGAAGTGATCGCCGTGAACTGCCGCCACCAGACCCCGTGTCCGCCGGCGAGCAGCGCCGACCGCGAGGCCGCGCACATCGTCTCCCACCACCCCGAGCAGGGCTGGTCGCTGCTGTGCAACGGCGTCCTGGTCTTCGACGACACCGGCGAGCTGCTGCCGGACGGCAGCGTCATCGCCCCGCACCGGCCGCTCGCTATCGCGGCCTGAACCCCCGGCGTTGCCCAGTCGCCACCGGCCCGCCCTGCGGCCCGGTGGCGGTGGAGAGCGACGGAAGTTCCCTTCCCCGCTCGTTCGGCCCTCCCCGCGATGGCTGAGGAGCACATCCCCAACTCCCCTGTCCCCAGGAGGACTCAATGATCACCATCCCCGTCGCGCTGCTCTCCGGCGGCGCGGTCTGGCTGCTGTGGAAGGCGGACCTGGCGATGGGCGCCGTGATCGCGGCGCTGATCTGCGGCTACGCCCTGGCCACGTCCCCGATCGCCGGGGCGATCAACGGCATCGGCTCCGGCATCGCCACGGCGGTGCAGAACGCCGGCGACAACAGCCAGGCCAGCGGCAGCCGGTGAACCTGCCGTCTGCCCGTGGCTCCGGGCCCCCGGGTCCGGAACCGCGGGGAGGTGACAGAGCCCCCGCCCGCACAACCCCCTGATCCCTCTCCGGAAGGACTCCCACCCACATGAGCGACGACACCGGTAGCTCCGAGGTCAAGGTCGGCTCGGACCTCCACAAGATGATCCAGCAGCTCGAGAAGATCGAGTTCAAGACCGACCGCGACCTCTACAACTACGCGAAGCTCCTGCGCGCGATCGGCTTCGAGCTGTACACGCGCGTGGCGTTCGACGCCGACATGATCACCGCGATCCTCAGCCAGTACAAGGGCAAGTGGTACACGTTCGGTCTCCAGTCCAAGATCCGCGCGAAGCTGGTCGGCGCCCACCTCAAGGCGGGTGCGTCGGCGGCGAAGGTGCTCGGACTGGCGGGCGTGAAGATGTACGCGAGCTTCGTCAAACACTTCATCCGGCCCGAGCAGGAAGCCGAGGCCGAGGCCCGCAAGGGCAGGGGCTCGAAGAAGCCCGGGTTCTCCATCGGTGACAAGCCGTCTGACACCGCCGGGAAGCCCGGCGAAGCAGGAAGGGCCGCCTAAATGGCACGCCGCGCATCTCGTTCGAAGAAGTTCGACCCCCGCAGCGACGAAGAGATCCAGGAGAGCCGCGGTGCCCGGCTCACCTACGGCGGGCCCTGGGCGGTCACCGTCCTCGGTCCGCTCCCCGTGGAGCTCGCGCACGTCGCGCTCACCGGCAACCCCACCGCCCTGGCGCTCGCCTCGCTGGGGCTGGCCGGCACCGGCGCGGCCGTGTGCCGCCTGATGTCCCACATCGACGCCAAGGCCAAGCGGCCGAAGGACCAGCGGATCTGGCACCAGGTCAACACCGGTGTCGTCACCGCCGCTGCCACCCTGGGCACGGTCGTCGGCGTCGACACCCCGGCGACGGCTGCGGCCTGGTTCCTCGGGGGCGTCGGGATGGCGGCCGCGAACAACCTCTGGAGCAAGTTCTACAAGGCGGGCTCTGAGAAGAGCGCCAGCCGGTGGGAGAAGCTCGAGTCGGAGATCGGCCTGGCCAAGCACGAGCTGAAGGAGGCCGCCTCCAACGGCAAGGGCACCGTGATCGCCACGGTGGAGGCCAAGGACGGCGCGACCGCCGACGACCTCGCGCGCAGGATCCCCGCGATGGCTTCGGCCCTGAAGCTGGGCAAGGGACGCATCACCCACACCGTGGACGATGACGACTCCTCCCAGGTCACCCTGCGCGTCCAGGTCGCCGACCTCCTCAAGGAGGGCTTCCCCTGGCGCGGCCCGTCCGCGTTCGGCGCGTCCATCGGCGACGTTCCGATCCGCACCGGCCGCTACGAGGACGGTGAGGACGTCCTGCTCAACCTCACCGGCATGCTGCGCGACCCGGGCCCGCTGTCCAACGGCAACGTTGAGCACTGCATCGCGATGGGCGTGAACGGTGCCGGTAAGACGCAGGGCAACCAGCTCATCATCACCGAGGTCGGCACCCGCACCGAGGCCTCTGTGATCGTGATCGACTGCTCGAAGTTCCAGCAGGACTTCGGGCACGTCCGGCACGGCATCGAGTGGCCGATCGACAAGAAGGACGCTGCCCGGCGCTTCTTCAAGATCCTGCCCAACGCGATCGAGAAGCGCACCGACTTCCTCGCCGCGAAGGGCATGTCGAAGTGGGAGCCCGGCTGCGGCCTCAACTTCCTCGTCATCATCGGTGAGGAAGCCGCGGACTTCGCCGCCGACAACGAGCACTACCAGAAGATCCTGCGCACGGCGCGCGCCGCCGGCATCTGGATCCTGACGTCCATCCAGCGTGCGACGCACAACAACATGGACACCGACTCCCGCGCCAACTCGCCCGCTGGCCTGTGCTTCGGCCTGCGGGACGGCGCCGACTCCCAGTACTGCCTGCCGGACGAGGCAGTGGAGGCCGGCGCCTGGCCGCAGTGGGGCAACCGCAAGCCGGGTTACCACTACGCGGCGGGCCTGGGCATCCCGGAGGAGCGGTGGCACGTCACCGCCCGCACCGAGCTGGCCAGCAAGCGCGACCAGGCCGACGCCATCACCGCGGGCGCGGCGATCCGCACTCCACTGGACGCGATCACCGCTGAGGCGTTCGGCGACCTGTACACCAACCGCACCACGTACGACGCCCCCCTGCTGCCCAAGGAGGAGGGAGAGGAGAACAACCCCCAGCAGCAGGCGGCTCCGGCCCCCGCCGCCCCCGCGGCCTCCCCGGCCGCGGCGGCGCCGGCCTACTCCGGACCGCCAGAGGAGGAGATGGACGACGTGGACGAGGACACCATCGCGCGCGAAGTCGAGGAGCTCAACGAGATGCTGCAGAACGTGCTGGACGAGGACCCCGAGCCCGGCGAGTACGACCACCTGCGCATCGAGGACGAGATCGAGGCCCCGGCCGACGACGCCCCCGTCCTCTCGCTGGGCGGTGACGACGACGCCGACAAGCTCACCAGCGAGCAGGGCCGCCAGGAGCTCTACAAGCGGCTCGACATGTGGGTGCGCGAAGGCAAACTCTCGTTTGCTCCCCGCGAGGTCACCGACATCCTCCTGCGGGTCGGCCTGGCCGACACCAAGCGCTGGTTCTACCGCGAGCGCGACCGCCTCATCGAGCGCAAGGTGATCTCCGAGGACGAGTCCGAGGAGGGCTTCGGCCACTACGACATCCTCCGCTCCCCCCTCTCCAGCGACAACGGAGAGTAGTCAAAACCGGGTACGCACGGTGCGCAGCGTCGCGCACCGTGCGCACCCGTCCCCGCCCCAGGTAGGGACTCCGCACCCTGGCCGCGCACCACCCGATGCGTACCGGTTTGTCCCGCGCGCACGGTGCGCGCCAACGCCGTGCGCACCTTACGGAAGGTAATCGAATGGCAGACCGCCCCGAGGCGCCGCCACCCTTCACCAAGGCCCAGAAGTGGGCCATCGGCATCGCCGGAATCTTCTTCGCAGGCCTCGCCGGACTCGGTGGATACGGATCCTTCGCCGCCGTCGAAGACGTCGCCCGCACCTACGGCTTCGGATCTCACTCCTGGATCGTCCCCATCGGCGTTGACCTGGGCATTCTCGCCCTCCTGGTCGTCGACCTGGTCCTGGAGCAGCTCGACATGCCCCTCGCCCCCCTCCGGTGGCTCGCCTGGGCATTCACGGCTGCAACAATCTGGTTCAACATGGCGGCAGTTGATACCGATTTGCCCTGGCACGAGCGCATCACCGGCCAGGGCATGCACGCCGCCATGCCGGTGCTGTTCGTCGCGTTCATGGAGGGCGTCCGGCACGCCGTACGTCGCCGCACCGGCATGGTCTCCAACCGGCGCATGGACGGCATCCGCCTCAGCCGCTGGTTCCTGGACCCCATCGGCACGTTCGGCATCTGGCGCCGGATGGTCCTCTGGGAGGTCCGCTCCTACCGGATCGGCCTGATCCTGGAGCGGCACCGCCGCAAGGAGATCGGGGACCTCCGGTCCCGGTACGGACGCCGCTGGCGCAGCAAGGCCCCCGCAGAGAAGCTGTGGCCCCTTCGCGGCGGCATGCTGGACCTCGCCCTGGAGCTGACGGGGACCACAGCGGGGACCAACCCCGCCGTCGACGGGGACCACCCCGCCCTCCCGGCCCCCACCACGGACACGACGGCCCCCGCCCTGGCCCCCAGTTCGGGGGCCACGGTCCCCGAACTGGCCCCCGCACCGGCTCACCCGGTCCCCGCCCCGGCAGGGACCACCGCACCGGCTCACCCGGTCCCCGCCCCGGCAGGGACCACCGCACCGGCAGGAACCGCCACCAGCGAAGAGACCGGCCCCCGCACATCCGGGACCGCCGCCGCACACACCCACACGGCGGGGACCATCACCGTGAAGGTCCCCAACGACAGCCACACCGACGGGGACCACACCGGCACCGAGGGGACCACCCCGGCCAACGCGGCCCCCGCCAACGGCCCCCGCCCCCAGCACCCGGGAGCCACTGGCCCCGTCGCTGAGAGCCGCTACCCGGAGATGGACCTCTCCCAGGGGGCCAACTCCCGCGCCCGCGAGTACAGCGCGGCCCCCGCGCGGCCCGACATCGACGACGTCAAGCTCGCCGAAGCCCGGGACCTCGCGCGCGGCATCATCCGCGCCGGATCCAGCAAGGTCTCGCGCCGCTCGCTCAAGGCCGCCGGCCTCACCGGCAAGACGGAGACGGTCCAGGCGCTCGCCGATCTCCTCAACGAGGAAATCGCCAACGGCGAGCTCGTCCTGGACGAGACCGCGTAACGCCCCGGCATGAACCACGAACCGGAGGAAGACACCGTGGACTTCACGTTCGACTTCACCGAGCAGCGGGACGAACCGATCGAGCTGCCGCTCGCGGACGGCCCCACCCACCCGCCGACGATCCTGCTGCGGGGCCAGGTCATGGCCTCGCGCTGGCACACGCTGACCGACTGATCCCAAGCCGAGCTGTTGAAGCCAGCTCGGCTCGATCGGCTGCACAGCAGGAGGCCCGCACCGACACCGCCGGTACGGGCCTCCTGCTGTCCGCAGATGTTCCGACAGCTCCAAGGGCTCCGAGGTGTTGAAGCCACCCCGGAGCCCCTGAAGAGGCCGGAGCCTCCCCGGGCGATCTCACGCCAAATGACCCGCCCGAGCTCCCCATCTGAGGAGGACACCATCATGCCGTCCTACGGCGAGCAGCCCCAGACCACATACCTGCCGACTCCACTGCCGCCCCAGTACGGGCAGGCACCCGCCCCCGCGTACGGCCAGCACGTCGTCCCACTCCCCCAGGGCACGGTCGTCTACCCGCCGACCGCCGGCCTGGACGGCGTGGTCGTCGTCCCCGGCCCGTACGGCCAGCAGACGGCCTACTACACGCCGCCGCCCGCCCCGGCCCCGCAGCCGCTCGTCTCCCCGCTCCTGATCAAGGCCGCCCTGGTGGCCTTCATCGTCGGCATCGGCGGCGTCGGCGTCTTCTTCCTGATCCACGCGATCGTGGAGCTGGTCAACGCGCTCGTCACCCTCGGGCTCATCGGCCTCGCAGGCCTGGGCGGCTGGATCCTGCTGAAGCTGTTCACCACCACGGGCACCGGACGCGGCGACACCATCAACGTCAGCGCCAAGGGCCGCTCCCGCGTCCAGGTCCACACCGGCCGCGGACACAACCGTGGCCGTCGCCGCTGAACCCAAGTCCCCGGCCGATGAGCCGGTCGTCCGGGACATCGACCTGTACGGCAACGGCGACACCTTCCCCACCTACGGCTACCTCAAGGTGCCTGGCGCGGCAGAGATCCGCAAAGCCGCCCGGGGCGAGGGCCCCGTCCCCGCAACCGGGTTAGCCACCCGCCGCCAGTTACGCGCGATGGGCCTGTGCCCCGGCGGCCACGAGCCCGTCGCCCAGATGGTCTGGCGCACCGGCAAGCGCATGGCGTGGCTGTACAGCCTCGAGCTCGCCAAGCCCAAACGCGTGCCGACGCTCGCTCAGGAAGCCGCGCTCGACAAGGCCATGGCCCGACGCCAGACCTGCCCGAAGTGCCGCCGACGGTACTTCCGGTGCCTCCCGCTCAAGACCCTCGGCAGCTGCCTGGAGTGCCACGACGGCACCCCCGCCGACCCAGCCGACTACGTCTCCGCTGCCACGCAGTGGCTGACGGCTGCCTGATCCACCCGGCCCGCCCCACGGCGGCCCGGGTGGTGAGGGGGAGCCGGACAGCCCGGCCATTCGACCCCGCACAACCCTGCCCGTGTCGCAGTCGACCACCGCGAAGGAGAAGACCCGGTGACTGACCCCACCGCGCCCCGCGAGCCCGAACCCACCGTCCCGCCGATGGAGACGATCGCCGACAGCGACCGCCAGCCGCCCCGCCGCAGCCCCGCCCACACCACCACCGTGCCGAGGCCGGCGCCCATACGGACCCGCGACGACATCCCGCCCGGCGCCCTCGCCGTCGGCGCGATCCTCGGCACCGCAACCCTGATCCTCATCCTCAAGTGGGGCATCCCGAAGGCGATCGACTGGTACCACCACCAGGACTGGGCGTGGTTCACCCAGTGGACCGCCACCGTCTCCGACCCCGTCCACGCCTACCTGAGCGCGCACACCACCGGCCTTCCGCTGACGGCCTCCAGCGCGGTCAACATCTGGCTGGGCGTCGGCGCCGTCTCCCTCGTGCTGGCCTGGTTCACCGGCGCGGTCGGCGCCCGCCTGACCTACACCGCGCACGGCGCGGCCACCGTGTACATGGTGTGGGCGTCCTCACCCGCCGCCGGCCGCACCGTCGCCGCCGCGCTCGCCGTGCTGGCCTGGACGATCGGCTCGCTCTTCGCGCTGCGCGGCCTGTCCCTGCGCCCCGTGATCGTCCTGCCCGGGTGCGCCCGCCGGTCCTGACGGCTGCCTGAGCCACCCGTACCGCCCCACGGCGGCCCGGGTGGTGACGGGGAGCCGGACAGCCCGGCCGGAAGGGAACTCGCCCATGACCGCCGCCCCCGACATCGCGCTCCCGGCCGCGCACGGCCTGAGCAAGAACCTGGACGACGCGTGCAACGACGTCGAAGCGAAGATCGCGCGGACCGACTCGAAGGCCTCGTTACTGCTGGCCTTCGACGGCGCGGTCCTCGCCGGACTCGCCAGCGTCGCCGACAAGGACCTGCCGCTGTCCGCCCAGGTCGCCGGCGGACTCGCCGTCCTCGCGCTCGCGGCCGCCGCCGTGCTGCTCCTCCTGGTCGTGCGCCCCAACCTCGGAGGCCGGGGCCGCGTCGTCCAAGAAGGCTTTCCCCGCTGGGCGCAATTGAGCGAAGACGACCTGCTCAACGCGATGCACACGGACACCCGCGCCACCCGGGTCAGGTCGCTGTCCCTCATCGCGGTCGCCAAGTTCGAACGCCTGACCCGCGCGGTCGACACGATCCTCGCCGCGCTCGCCCTGCTCCTGGCCGCCGCCGTCCTCGCGGCCGCCGGATGAGCAGCTGGCCGTACGCGCTCGTCCTGGTCCTCATCGCCGTGGCGGCCACCGCCGCCGCCCGGCGCACCCACCAAGTCGACACCGACAAGGAGTAGCCCCGTGGCCCTCACCCTGTTCGCCCGCCGCCCCGCCCCCGTCGAACCGCCGGCGCCCGAGCCCGCGCCGTGGCCGGAGATCGGCGAGACCTGGAAGCCCGAGGGCGTCAACGTCGTCCAGCGGTACTACAACCAGGCCCACGCCGTCGTCCTCGTCTACACCGCCGACGACGGGAAGACCGGCACCTACTACGCGGTCGCCTGCCTGGGCTGCCACTTCGCCTCCGCGCAGGACGGGCGGCGCAGCTACAACACGCGCTACAGCCTCGCGGACGCCGCGAAGACGGCCAACGAGCACGCCACGACCTGCCGCGCGCTGCCCCGCGACCTCCCCGCCCGCCCGGACGACGACACCGCGCGCGAGCAGCTGCACGCCTGGGTGCGCGGCGTCCGCCGCCGCAAGGAAGACGTCCAGGTGTGGATCTCCGACCTGGACCTGATCCGCCTCACGCTCCAGCGCACCAACGACTGGATCGTGGGCGTGCTCCAGCAGCTGGCCGTCGACCAGCCGGAGATCTTGCGCATCGAGCGCAGCCAGTACAGCGACTACGTCTCCTACTACGCACGCCGCCTCCCGGAGGACTGGCCGGCGCTCTCCGTACGCCCCCGCCCGCCGCGCGTCGGCGGCCGGGGCCGTGCGGTGTCCGCCCGGTCAGCAGAGACCAGGCGACCGGCCCTCCCCTGGAGGTCACCGTGCCCCTCGCCCGCCGCTCCCTGATGGACATCGCCGCCGAACGCTTCGGCTGGCGCCGCGCCTACGGCACCACCACCCAGGTCGACGAACTGCTCACCGAGCAGACCGAGACCGCCTACCGCGCGGCCGCCAGCCACACCGCCCTGGCCACCGCGAAGAACACCGACGTCCTCGCCGTGCAGCCCGGCGTCGTCGACGCCCGCGGCCGCGTCCTGGCCGACGTCCTCTTCCTCGAGGGACTGCTCGCCGGGGCCCGGAACAACGGCCTGGCCCCGGAGCTCATCGAGCGCCTGGAGGACGTCGTCGACCACGGCCACGAGCTGACCGTGCTGCTCGCCGACACGATCCGCACCACCGCCGCCGCCCACACGGACGGCCGCTGAGACGCCCGGGGCGGCCGCAGGCTTCCAGACCCGGCCGCCCCGGAGCAACACCCCTCCTCCCACCAGAGCGCAATCCGACAGAAGAAGGAGCACCCCAATCATGAACCGAGCCGTACGCCGCGCCGCCATCACCGTCGCCGACGCCGCCACCGAAGGCCTGGACATGGCGACTGTCGTGATCGGCGGCGCCATCGGCGCCTGGGCGGGCTACACCTACTACCCCGACACCTGGTCCGGCGACTGGCGCCTCGCGGCCACCGGAGCCGTCGCGGTCGTCGCCGCCGTCGCCATCAGCAGCATGGCGGACCTGTTCCTCACCCCGCTGCGCCGCCTGATCAGCAAGGCCCGCCACAACCGGCCGCAGACCAGCAGCTTCACCGCCCCGGCCGCACCGGACACCCTGGACGAGGGCCTGGCTCAGGTCGTCGCCGCGACCGAGGACGACGCCGCCCACCGCGCCGCCAGCGCGGCGTTCCACATCGACCGCGGCGACAACTTCCTGCGGGACGAGAACCGGTGGCGCGGCTACGAGAACGGCGAGGCGTCCTTCCACCTGGCCCCCGGCGTCTGGCTCCACTACGCCAGCACCGAGGCCAAGTACGGCGGGGATCACCGCTTCACGCTGCTGACCGGCGACGGTGACGAGCCGGTGACCATCACCAGCATCGACCAGATCCGCCACCACCTCGCCGCCCGCGCCGCCGGCCTCCCGGCCACACCGGCCACGGCCGCCGACGCCAGCGAGGACCGCGACGAACGCGACGTCCTGCTCGATGACATCACCGCCAGCCTGCACGCGAACTGACGGACTGCCCGTTCCGCCCCGACCCGCGCTGTGCGGGCCGGGGCGGTGCGGTAGCCCCTCAGCCCGCCCGCCCCCGGAAGGACACCCACGTGCAGTTCTTCAAGAACAAGCAGCCGGACCAGATGACCATCCGGCGCTCCGGCCTGTTCGTCTCCAAGAAGCTCACCGCCGACATCGAGGCCGCCGCGCCCATCGCCCAGCGCCTGGTCCGCGAGCACTACGGCCGCCGCCCGGTCGTCCCCGTCGAACTCGTGGTCACCAAGACCAACAAGCTCTCCGGCCTGGTCGCTCAGTCGTTGGGCGTCGCCGCCGGCATCAAGTACGAGGTGTGGCGCGACAAGGTGCTGTCCCTGACCGCCCGTCCCGGCGACATCTACGCCGTCACCGTGGCCGGTCCCCAGAACTCGATCCGGATCTTCCTCAACGCCCAGCGGCTGCGCCGCCGCAAGGGCCAGGAGGTCGGCCCCACGCTCGTCTACGCGATGGTCGAAGTCGACCAGCTGTGCCGCAAGGGCGGCCCCGACGCGCAGATCGCCCTCGCCCGCCACGAGATGGGCACGCACGTGCTCAACAAGGCCGCCCTCAAGAAGCTCTACAAGGAGCTCGTGGCGCGCGAGGACGAAGCGGAGAAGGCCACCCAGAAGATCATGGGCAAGGTCGTGCGCAACCACCGCCGCCAGGAGGCCGAAGCCCAACGGCAGGTGCCCGCCGCGGCCGCCGGACGGTCCTGACCCTTCACCGTGCTGCCCCGGCCCCGGCCCCGACACCGGTCGGGGCGGCGCGGTGCCCGGTCAGCCCGCTCCCAGGAGGATCCGTTGCCCCGCACCATCACCAAGGCGGCCCCCGACCGCCTCACCGCCGTCCTCGCCGACATCCTCGGCACCGACTGGACGCTGCCCACCGTGCCGGAGTGGCCCGCTGTCTTCACCAGCGAGACCGCCGACCGTGACCTGACCTGCTACCCCGACTGGAAGAACGGCCGGATCATCTTCGAACTGTCCCCGGCCGGGGCCGCCTCTGGCGATTTCGACCGCCGCCAGTTCGCGAAGTACACCCCCGACCTGACCGGCCACGAGCACATCCACGCCTGGCTCGCCGACGGCGACCTGGCCGCCGTCGCCGACGCCCTGGCCGTGATCCTGGAGCGGCTGATCGAACTGCCCCTCCCCGAGCGCACCCCCCTCGCCGACCCGCTGCAGACCCAGCGCGAGCGCCTGGCAGAGCAGGCCAGGGAACTGGCCGCGAATGCCTCGTACTTCGCCGCTGGCCTCATCTGGTCCCAGCCCGTCGGCGACGACGCGCAACGGCTCGCCACCCTCGCCCAGGGCCTCGCGCACACTGCGACCCGCGTGGACGAGCTGCGCGGCCACAAGAACCCGCGCCGCTGACCAACCCGCCCGTCACCAGCACGTTCCCGACCACGGAGGAACTCATGGCACGCAGCGCCCGGCCCCCCGTTCAGTACATGGCGACCCGGCCCGACGGCACCGTCCCGCCCACCGACAACCACCTCGCCCGCTACTACAGCGGCCTGGGCGAGACGATCCCGACCGTCAACCTCGCCGACCACATCGGCCAGGTCATCGACCACCCCAGCCCCGGCCAGCAGTGGTACACCGACAAGCCGTTCTCGTACTTCCACATGTACACGCGCCCCGGCGAGATCCTGGAGCGCATCGAGGAGGGCTGGCCGATCCGGCTGTTCGTCGTGGAGCCGCTCGGTGAGACCGGCAACTGGGGCGGCCGCTACTACCCGTACTGGCTGATGTCCCAGCAGATCCGCGTCGTGGAGGAGACCGGGGCGTGGCAGGCGTTCGGGCACCGCGGCGAGCAGGTCCTGGCCGTCCTCGCGCAGCTGCCCGACCTCGCCCGGCAGTGGGCCACCGAGTGGGCCGCCGACCCCGAGGGCACGCGCCGGACGTACCAGGCGTGGGAGCAGCGGGTGGACGACACCCACGCGCTGACGCAGTGGGCGTACTGGCGGGCGCAGTCCTCCCGCCGCGCGGCCGGCCTCGCCACGGCCAACCGGCTCGCCGGGGACGCCGCCGCCCAGGCCGTCACCGACGCCGGCGCCGACCCCCACACCGTCGCCCTGATCCAGCTGCGGGCCCGCTGCCTGGTCGCCGGTCAGCTCATGCACGACCGCATCCGCAACGGCGAGTACGAGCAGTCGATCCGCGCCCTGCTGCTCGGTGCCGCACTCGACACCCCCGCCCCCGTCCCGGCCTGAGCAGGAGTCACCAGATGAGCACCGCCACTACTGACGAGACGATCCGCTACACCGCCGACGTCGTCCTGCTCGCCGCCGGGCACGTCCTGCTGATCGAGCGGGGCTGGGACCCGTTCGAAGGCTGCTGGGCGCTGCCCGGCGGCCACGTGGACACGGGGGAGACCAGCCTGGCGGCCGCGGCCCGCGAACTGGAGGAGGAGACCGGCATCACCGTCTCGGCCGATGACCTCCGGCAGGTGGGCGCCTTCGACGACCCCGGCCGCGACCCCCGAGGCCGGTACGTCAGCGTCGCCTACACGGCCACCCTGCCGGTACCGGTCAGGCCGACGGCCGGGGACGACGCCACCGCCGCCCGCTGGTGGCCCCTGAACGCGCTCCCGGATCTCGCGTTCGACCACGCCGACATCCTGGCGCGGGCCACGGCCGGCTGAACCTTCCTCGAGGGACGCGGCGTTCCTCCGTGCCGCCCCGGCCTCACCTGGTCGGGGCGGTCGCGGTGTTCCGCCACGACCAGGACCAGGACCGGAAGGAGGGGAGGGGCATGCCTCAGTCGTACTGGGAGGTTGACGTCCCGACCAAGAACAACGACCAGGGGCGGCGTCTCCACGTCTTCGTCGGCCTGGCCGACAGCCCCATCACCGCCCGCGAGGCAGCGCACGACGCGTACGACAAGGCGCTGCTGCTCCACCAGGCCGGGCAGGAGATCCCGTTCGAGTTCGTCAGCGGTTGGGGTGCCCGGGGGCTGCGGCCCGACTGGGACCTCGACTGGAACAAGGCGACGGCCGCTCCGTGGGTGAACCCCCACGGCCTGCTCGGCACACGCCGCACGTTTTGAATCCGCCCCGGGACAGGCGTCAAAGGCGTCCAAACCAGCCGCCTGCCCCGGGCCACCCATCCCGTACGAAACGAGAGGGAGACACCAGTATGGCCTCCACCGTGCGCGTACACGGCTCGTCCGGACAACGCGCCCTGATCATCACCTCTCTCGCGGTGCCGCTGACCGGCTGGACCGTCCACGCCGTCACCCTGCACCGCAAGCTCGCTGCCGCGCGGCGCGACCCGCTCACCGGACTGCTCGGACGCGACGGCTACACCGCCAAGGCCCGGCAGATCACCGGCCGCTACGGCGACAACTCCCTGGTGGTCATCGTGGACCTGGACCACTTCAAGGAGATCAACGACGGCCCCGGCGGGCACGCCGCCGGCGACCGCGTCCTGGCCGTCACCGCGCAGCGCCTCACCGCCTGGGCGGGCAGCCGCGGGGCGGTCGGCAGGCTCGGAGGGGACGAGTTCGCCGTCACGGTGCGGATCGGAGCCGCCCGCCGCGAGCTCCGTCTCGCGCAGCTCACCGCCCTGCTCGCGCAGCCCGTGGACATCGACGGCGGCGACCTGGTCGACGTCGCTGCGTCGATCGGCGCCGCCTCCCCCGACGTCCTCGGCACGACGGACCTGGCGCAGTTGCAGCGGGCCGCCGACGCCGCGATGTACGCGGGCAAGCACACCGGCCGCGCCGTGCTCGCCGATCGCTCCCACGCCACCGTGCCGTCCATCAACGGCCGGCGCGACGGACGGCCGGGCACCGCGAGCCTCGGGGCGGCAGCATGAAAGCCCCCACCCTGTACGCCCCGGACTTCATCCGCGGCATCACCATCAAGCAGCCCTGGACGGCGTGCATCGTCCACGGCGACAAGCGCGTGGAGAACCGGCCGAAGCCGTGGGCGCCGGGCTGGCGCCTGCTGCACGCCGGTGCGCACAAGACCATGGACCGGGCCGCTCTGCGCGACCCGCTCGTGGCCCGCACGATCCGCGGCCACGAGCTGCACTACAGCGCGGTCCTCGGTGTCGCCCGGATCACCGGCTCCCACACCGACGACGGCGACCCGTGCAGCCCGTGGGCACAGACCGGCTGCTCCCACCTCGAGCTGGACGACGTCCACGCCCTCCCGCTGCCCGTGCCCTGCACCGGGGCGCTCGGGCCCTGGCGCGTCCCGCTGCCCGTGTTCGAGCAGGTCCTCCTCCAACTCCCCCACCTGAACGAGCTGTTCCCGGAGGCCACCTCATGAGCCGTCCCGGCGTCGCCCACCCGACCGCGGGCGCCGACCCCGACCCGCGCTTCCCCTTCCCCCACAGCCCCACCCCGACCCGCTGCCAGCTGGAGCCGACGCTGTTCGACTTCACCAACGGCGACCGCACCACCGACCGGGCGGCGACGGACAAGCGCCTGGAGCAGGCCCGCAAGGCCTGTTCCCGCTGCCCCATCGTCAACTCCTGCCTGCGGTGGGCCCTGGTCAACAAGCCGGTCACGCGGTTCGGCATCTGGGCGGCCACCACCCCCGGCCAGCGCACCGCCCTGCGCAAGCGCATGGTCGACCGGCTCGGGCCGGACTGGATCGACGTCCTCGCCCGCCAGGACCAGGCCCGCCGTCAGCAGGCCGCCGCCGCCCGGCACACCCCGCTGACCGTGGACCAGGCGCGCATCGTCCGGCTGGACCGCCAGGTGAACGGGCCGATGCCAACCCACCGGCTGGTCACCCCCGAGCTCCAGCAGCGCAACCGCACCCGGCTCATGGCCGGCCTCAAGGCCGCGTCGTAGGGGGCCGCGATGTTCACCGACTGGACGGAGGCCCTCGCAGCCGAGGGCCTGCCCATCGACCCGACCACGACCGAGCAGGAAGCAGCCGCGGCCCGGGTCACCGCCCGCAACGCCGGCAGCAAGGAGGACCTGGTCCTCCTCCTGGACGTCCTTGGCCTGCCCGGCGACGACGACACCCTCACCACCCTGCTCCCCCTCCTCCCCAGCTCCGAAGGAGACCCCGACATGCCGCAGACGCAGACCTCGAAGACCCCCAACGCGTTCGAGGCAACCGCGCTGTCCATGTACTACGCCGACGCCACCACCGCTGAGATCACCGAGGCCACCGGCCTGACCGAGGACGAGATCACCGCCCTCGTCAGCGCCCAGGAGGAGAAGACCGAGGCGATGCTCGAAGCGGAGGAGAAGGGGGCGGCGGCCACCGCCGAACCGGCGGCCACGGACACCGTGTCCGGCGACTCCGTGGAGCAGCTGCTCGCGTGGGCCGAAGCGCACCCGGTAGCCAGCATCCGCAACAAGGCCGCCCGGGTCCGCAGCGACCTGACCGAACTGACCGCCCGGCACACCATCGACGACGCGCAGCGCAAGGCCGAAGAGCGTGTCGCCACGCTCAAGGCCGAACTGGACAAGGCACAGGACGAGCTCCGGGCCATCAAGACCGGCACCCTGCCCAGCCCCACCGCCACGGCGGTGGCGGTGCCCGCGCCCACCCCGATCCGGTCGGGCCTGGGCAGCGGCCGCCCCAAGGAGGAGCTCGCCGACATCCGCACCTGGGCGCGCGCCAACGGCCACAAGGTCGCGGACGCGGGCATCGTCGCGAAGAAGATCCTGGACGCGTACGACGCCGCCCACCAGGCCCCGGCCGCGAAGGCGAGCTGAACCATGGGAGCCGACGCGATAGCCCTGGACGGCTTCCTGGACGAAGAGAGGGTGCCCGGCCACGGGTCGACAGCACGCTTCAGGATCGTCGTCAGCCCGACGGACGAGCGCGCGGACGAGATGGTCATGCCCTGCACGGTGACCGACCCGGCCATCGCGGCCGCCGTGCTGCAGGACCTGGTCCCCGGCGACCTGCTGCGCGTCACCGGCTACGTCCGGGCGCCCCGCACCCCGGACGAGCCGATGTGGCTGGACGTCACCACGCTCGAATTCCTGCGGGAGGCACCCGCCCAGTCACCGGAAGGCGTCGATGACGGGGAGCTCGACTTCCTCACCGCCGACGCCGGCGACATCTACCAGCGGACCGGAATCAGCGTCCACGTCGCCGACTGCGGGCTGTTCGAACGCCACGGCACGTATCTCCTCTGGCACGACGGAGACGTGGCGGTCACGAGCGTGTGGGCCCACACCGGCGCCTGGGTCGGCGAGACCGACGACGCGGACCGGATCGGCGACCTGATCGCCGACTACGAGCGTCGCCCGGCCGACGGCTGACCGGAGACGCCGTGCCGATCCGGCCCGAGAACATCCTCCGCTACCCGCCCGACTGGCCAGAGATCAGCCTGGCCATCAAGGAACGGGCCGGGTGGCGGTGCGAGTGCGAGGGCGAATGCGGCCGGGGCACCCACCCCGGCCGCTGCCCCAACGTCCACGAAGGCGATGCGTACGGCACCGGCAGCATCGTCATCCTCACCACCGCCCACCTCGACCACACCCCCGAGAACGTGGACCCCGCGAATCTGCGCGCGATGTGCCAGGGCTGCCACCTGCATTACGACGCTGGCCACCACGCCGTCACCCGCGCCCAGACCCGCGCCCGGGCCCTCGCGGATGCCGGCCAGCTCGCCGTCGACGTCGGCGCGGCCGCCACCCCGGTCATGCCGCCCACCCGGCCGCAGGCCCTGGCCATCGTCCCGGCCCCCGCTACCGAACAGCTCCTGCTGGACCTCCCCGAACCCCTCGAAGGGACCCGCCCGTGAAGCTCACCGTCGAACAGGGCCACCTCGCGGCCGCCGTCGGCTACGCCGCCCGCAGCCTCCCCGCCCGCCCGCCGATCCCCGTCCTCGCCGGCCTCCTCCTGGACGCCACCGGCGACCGGCTGCGCGTCAGCGCCTTCGACTATGAGGTCAGCGCGGACACCAGCTGCTCCGCCACCGTCACCGAGAACGGCCGCGCCCTGATCTCCGGGCGGCTGCTGTCGGACATCATCGGCACGGTCCGCGGCGACGTGCACCTCGAACTCACCGGCGCCCGCATGCTGCTCAAGGCCGGGGCTGCCCGCTTCACCCTGCCGACCCTGCCCCTCGAGGAGTACCCGGCCCTGCCCGACCCGGGCGCCACCGCCGGCACCCTCGCCGGGCCCGCCCTCGCCGAAGCCGTCGCCCAAGTCGCGTGCGCGGTGAGCAAGGACGAGGCCCTGCCCGTCCTCACCGGCATCGGCCTGCGCCACGACAGCAAGGCCGGCACCCTCACCCTCTACTCCACCGACCGCTACCGGTTCGCCGTCCGCACCCTTGCGTGGAAGGACGCCGACCTGCCCGACTGCACCGCCGTGATCCCCGCCAAGGCCCTCACCGACGCCACCAAGGCCACCGCCGACGACACGACCGTCGACCTCGCCCTGCCCACTGGCAGCTCGGGCCTGTTCGTCGTGCGCAGCGAGAACCACACCACCACCATCCGCGCCCTCGAGGGCGAGCTCCCCAAGTACGAGTCGCTGTTCCCCACCGAGTTCGCGGCCACCGCCACCGTGGAGATCGCCGCCCTCAAGGCCGCCGCCCAGCGCGTCGCCCTGGTCTCCACCAAGAAGGAATCCCCGATCAAGCTCACGTTCTCCGCAGACGGCACCCTCGTCCTGGAGGGCGGCACCAGCGACGACGCCCAAGCCGTCGACAACGTCGACGTCAACCTCGACGGCGGCGAACTGAGCATCGCCTTCAACCCCACGTACCTCATCGACGGCCTCAATGCCCTGAACGCTGAGTCCGTCCAGTTCCAGTTCGTGTCTGCCACCAAGCCCGCCGTCATGCGCGGCGCCGGCACCGACGACCAGGCACTGCGCTACCTCCTCATGCCGGTCCGTCTCACCGGCTGACCCCAGGACCGGAGGCACTCCGATGCCCGACACCCCGCGCACCGTTCTGGAGCGCTTCCCCGCCAGCGGCCCCCGCGGCTCCTGGCCCGCAGAGGAGTACGCCGCACAGCAGCGCTCCCAGGGCCAGCCCGCCCAGGTCGTCATGCACCTCCCCTCGGACACCTTCCTCGTGGTGACCGACACCCCCACCGACCACTGACCCGACCCATCCACCTCCGCACGCAGAAAGGCCACCCGTGCGCATCAAGGTCTCCATCAATCCGCTCCACCCCGACGGCACCGTCTGCACCCACGCGATCAAGCCCTCGGGCAAGCCCCGCGACCCCAACTCCGGCTGCACCGGCCGCAGGAACTACCAGGTCGTGTGCAGCGAGCACGGCGACGTCGGCGAGCCCCACGGCCTGCGCGTCCTCGCCGAACCCGCCCAGAGCGCGCACCGTGACGAACACCGCAAGGCCCTCGCCGCCGCCACCGACTGACCCTCGCCCACCCCCAAGCGCCCGGGGCGGTCGTCGACCTCGAGTCCGGCCGCCCCGGCGCCCTCCCGGCACCGTGAAGGGAAACCCGTGCAGCAACCCCCGATCGAGCTGACGTCGTTCGGATACCTCCACCAGCCGACCGGCTTCGGCGGACAGCCCATCCCGCCCACCGCCGACCGCACCGAGGACGTACGCGAGCGCCTGCGCGACCCCGCCGCCGCCCGCGACATCCTGGACTTGGATGGCCGCCACCCCCGCGTCCAGGCCGTCGTCCTCGCCACCCCCGGCGCCCCCGAGCTGCTCGACAACCTCACCGCCTACGCCCTGCTCCCCGCCGGACCCCGCCGCATCGCGATCGGGTGCGGCGGGGGGAAGCACCGTGCATGCGCACTGGTCGAACTGCTCGCCCCGCGCCTCCTGGAGCACGGCGTCCCGGTCACCGTCCGGCACCTCCACGCCCACCTGCCCCGCGTCGTGAAGGACCAGACGCCGGGACAGCCGCGGTGGAAGCGATGCGGCCACGGCCCCGGACAACTGCACCCCGGCGACAAGGCGGTGGTCGACGCCTTCAAGAAGATGCTCACCGCCCGCAGGGACCCGGCCCCCTTCACCGAGGGAGACGACGTCGCCGTCCAGGTCCCCAACGGAGTCGAGCGCGCCCGCCTCGAACCCCGTCAGGACCTGAGCTCCGAAGTCGTCGAGTTGGTCCTCGTCCACCCCGACACCGGCGAGATCCTCACCCGGCCGATGCCCTGCCCCCGCACGCTGATCCTCGGACCCTGGGACTACGCGTACCGGCCCCTCACCCACGCCGCCGTCGGCCACCAACTCCCCGACAGCGCCATGAGCGAGCCGATACTGTCGCACCTGGCCGGCCAGCCCGCCGACGGCCCGAAGGAAGGGTGAGCATGGCCCCGACCACACCGCCGTCCTTCCCTCCGCTGCCCCCGGTCGACGACGCCAAGGCTGCCCTCGTCTGCGACGAACGCGCCTGGCCGTACCGGTCGGCGTGCGCGGCCGGCGGGGGCATCGCCCACCTGCGGGTGTGGAACGCCAGGAACGGCCACGTCGCGATCGTCACCGAGACCGGCCTCGGAGCCTCCACCACGAACAGCGCGGAGGAGATCTGGGACGAGCTCACCGCCCGCTTCCCCGGCACCCTGGTCGTGCTGGAGCACTGGCCCGCCGGAGGCGGAGACGACCACGACCGCCTCGATCAGGTCGGCATGGAAGGCCGGCGTCCGACCTGGCGCCGGATCTGGCCCACCGCCCCCGCCAACCCCGACCACCACCTGTGCCAGGCATGGATGCAGGCATACGGACACGAACTGCTCGCCGTGTCCCACCCCACCGCATAGACGGCGAACCCCCACAAAGAGGCCCTGCCCCCAACCGGTTCACACCGGGCGGGGGCAGGGCCTTTTTGCGTTTTTGTCCCTGTGCTTCAAAACCCGGTTTTGAAGCACAGGGAGATGTCGGCACCTGATGCGTTCTCAAAACCGGGTTTTGACGCGCCCGGTTGACGCGTGTTGTGGAGCGACGCGCGACTCATGCCATGCTGTCCCGGTCCGCTAGTACCGACCCTCCGGGCCGGGAAGCACACGGAACCCACGGAGTACCACTCATGGCACGGATCACCGCGCTCATCAACCGCAAGGGCGGGGTCGGTAAATCGACTCTCACCGTCAACACTGCGGCCATCACCGCCAACGTCCTTGGCGCCTCCCCTGAAGGCGAACCCGACTATGTGGCCGCCGTCTCCGCCGACCCCCAGGGCTCTGCCACCTGGTGGTCCGAACGAGTCGGCGACAACCTGCCGTTCTCCTTCATCCAGACCAAGTCCCGCGCGGACCTCGACTTCTTCCCCGAGCTGAAGAAGTCCCGCAAGGTCAAGCACGCGTTCATCGACACCCCCGGATGGATGGACCTGCCCGAGGACGAGAAACAGCACGCTGGCGACCCCTTCGGCAACAGCGCTGCGGCCGACGCCATGCGCGCCGTCCTCGCCATCGCCGACGACATCATCGTCCCCGTCGAACCCGAGCCGCTGGGCTTCATGCCCACCCGCGACACCATCGAGGAAGTCGTCAAACCGCTCGGGCTGCCCTACTGGGTCGTCATCAACAACTGGGACCCCCGCGACGGCGAAGCCGACCTTGACCAGACCAAGGACTTCGTCCGGGCCCAAGGGTGGAAGCTCGCCAACACCGTGATCAGGCACTACAAGGTCCACACCCGCGCCGCTCTGGAAGGCACCGTCGTCACCCAGTACAAGAAGAACCGGGTGGCCATGGAGGCTCGCGAGGACTTCTACCAGCTCGCAGTCGAGATCGGTGCCGGGAAGAGGGGCGGCCGCTGATGGCGACGAAGAAGAAGGCCTGGACCGATCTACTCGGCACGGGGGGCACCTCAGACACGGCTGGGGACACCGGAACGGCTGACAACGGGCCCAAGGAACCGCCAGCCACCGTGCTGATGCACACCATCGTCAGCAACCCGGAGAACCCACGGCCGGACGAGGACTACACCGACGCCGACCCCGAATTCCGGGAACTGAAAGCCACGCTGAAGGAGATCGGCCAGCTTCAGCCGCTCGCCGTGGTCTCACGGAGCGTGTACGAGCAGGCCAAGCCGAACGTGGTGGAGCAGCTCAAGCCGAAGGAACGAGCGCAGTTCCGCAAGGCCGACTGGGTCGTCGTCACCGGCAACCGGCGCCTGGCCGCCGCCCGGCAACTCGGCTGGACCCGTATCGACATCCGCGTCCAGGACCAGCTCGGGGACGAGGACGGCCGTATCGACGACGCGGTCGTCATCGAGAACATCCACCGCAAGAACATCGCGCCCATCAGGGAAGCGGAGTTCCTCAAGCGGATGGTGGCCAAGCACGGGTCGCAGGAGAAGGTCGCCGAACGCATCGGCAAGACACAGGTGTACGTGTCGCAGAGGCTGTCCCTGCTGAACCTCGCCCCCGACATCCAGGACCAGGTCGACACCGGCGAGCTGAAACTCAAGGACGCCCGCCTGCTCGCCAGCCAGACTGAGGATCCTGCAGAGCAAAGGGCGCGAGTCGCCGAAATCAAGCGGAAGGCGGCTGAGCCCAAGCCCCCGCGGAAGCGGAGGACGGTTCAAAACCCGGTTTTGGACGAAGAGCAGGCAGAGAGCGACATGTCGAACGCGTCGCCTGCGAACGGCCAGCCAGTCCTGACCACGGACGAGGTGGAACCGGCAGTCACGGAGCATGAGCAGCCGGACAACGCGGCCGGTCAGCCGTCCGTTCCCGAGCAGGCCAGCCACCCTGTCGAAACGACGACTGGTGGCAGGGAGCAACAGCCCAAGCTCTTTCCCTACAAGGACGGAGTGGAAGCGGCGCAGTACCTGATCCTCAAGATGCCGCCGGACGAGTTCACCAAGATGCTGGACCTGCTCATTCGGCACAGAGACGAACAGGCCGTTTCTGCCGGTTGACTCAGCCTCAGCGAGAGCCGCGGGTCTGCCGACCACGAGGGCCGGTTTCCCAACCTTGGGAAACCGGCCCTCCGGCGTTCGCGCACGCCCGCCCGGCTACTCCTGGAACTCCTTGCTCTTCACGCCGTAGAACGTGGGCTTCGCAGGCCGGACCGTGGACTGCTCCAGCGTGTCGGCGAGCGGAGCGAACGTCTCGCTGCGCCGGACGACGTTGAGGAACTTGCCCAGCGCCTCCTTGTCCTCCCACAGCTCCGACACGGTGCTGAAGATCAACGACTTCAGTTGCTCCAACTCGGTCCCGGCCTCGGTTGCTGCCACGCTGTGTCCCCTCCTGGTCATCGGAACGATCAGCCAACCAACCGGCGGCCCGCGCCCGCAAGATGGCCTTCGGCCAGGGGCCGGTCCAGGATGCTGTGGGTCCCGATCCGGTGCCACACGATGTGACGGGCCCCGGCAACTACCTCCCGGCCGTAAGACCACGTCGCGCGCCCGTCCGGAGCCCAGGTGAGTTCGTAGACGCCCGGGGCACAGCGCACTCCCTCGATCCGTAACCCGGGGCGGAACTGGCGGCCGGGACGCAGGTCGGGCACGAACGCGTCCAGGACGACACGGCGGAAGCGCCGGCGCTGGGCGGGGGTGAGGTGCTGGAGGTCGGCGGTGAAGCGGGGGAGGGTCTCGAAGGTGGGCACGGTGGTCTCCTCCGGGCAGCACGACGAAGCCCCCGGCGGGTGCCGGGGGCTGCTGTAGGCGGTGCTCGTTGGTGGTGGCGTCCTTGGTTCTCGGTACTGCTCAGTGGTGCGTGTTGGTGTCGTCTGGGACGTGATGTGTGGGCTGCCGGAGAGCGATGACATTCGCTTCCGGTCTGGGGCCGCGTCCCGCCTGACGGGCGCCTGAGAAGAAAGTTCGGCCGCTGCTCCCGCCTGGCGGGACGTGCCGCTGATCGGCCTTTTCTTGCAGGTCAGAGCCGTGTGGCGTGGTCTGTATGACAGTTGATATCAGGGTCATCCGGGCCGGTCAGATGTACCGCTACTACTTGCGCGAGACCGTTGTCGGTGATGGCCGCCGCCCGGCGCGCACGCCGCTGCGCGTCGCCCAGGAGCAGGCCGGGGTCCCGGTCGGGCGATGGATGGGCCGCGGCCTGGCCGTGCTCGGACTCGCGCCGGGGGAGGAGGTCACCGAGGCGCAGCTGCGGAACCTGTTCGGCGAGCGGGGCCGCCACCCGGACGCGGACCGGATCGAGGCCGAGCGGCTCGCCGCGGGCGACTCCCCGAAGAAGGCGTTCAAGGCTGGCGCCCTCGGACGCCGGGTGACGGTCACGGGCGTCGACTTCGTCTTCCGGCCGCAGCCGACGATCTACCTGTTGTGGGCGCTGGGCGATGAGGAGACCCGTCTGGTGATCGAGGCCGCGCACGAGCGGGCGATCGAGCGGGTGCTGGAGTGGATCGAGGACGAGGTAGCCGTGATCCGGTACGGCAAGGACGGCATCTACCGGGTGCGGCCGCCCGGCGGTCTGGTCGCCGCGCGCTTCCGCCACTACGAGGCACGCTCCGGCATGCCGCTGCTCCATGACCACCTGCTGCTGTCCGTGAAGGGGCAGCGTCTGGACGGGAAGTGGGGCTCGATCCACACCCTGGCCCTGCACGAGAACACCGTGGCCGCATCCGCGCTCTACAACGAGCTCGTGGCCGCTGAGGTCTGCGAGGCGCTGGGGCTGGCGACCGAGCCGCGCACCGTCACCCCGGGGCGCCGGCCGGTGATGGAGATTGCCGGGGTGCCGCACGAGCTGATCCGCTGGACCTCCCGGCGCAGCGACCAGATCGCCGCCTGCCTCGAGGACCTGGAGCACGAGTACGTCACCGCCGTCGACGACGACGGCGAGCTGAAGTTCCTGCCCGTGGTCTCCGAGCGGGCCCGCGCCAAGCTGAACGGGATGGCCGCCCGCAAGACCCGCCCGCCCAAGCACAAGACCCGGCCGCTCGCGCAGCTGCGCAAGGAGTGGAAGGAGAGCGCGATCCGCACCTCCAAGGTGGCCGTCGGCATCATCAACTCCCTCCTCAAGTACGCCCGCGCCGCGGCTGTGGCGATCCGGGCCCGGGTCGCCGCCGTGGTCGATATAGCGTTGGCGGCCGTCGACGTCGCCGCGACCGTGTTCGTGATGAACGAAGGCGGCCGCTTCCACCGCCGGCACCTGCTCGCCGAAGCCCGCCGCCACCTCGCCCTCGTCCTGCGCGGCCGCCGCCGTGACCCCGGCCTGGACGACCACATCGTGGCCGCCGCCATCTCCACCCACTGCCTGGACATCAGCGAGCCGAAGACCGTGCGCGGTCTGGAGGCCGGCTACCGCCTCTACACCGCCCGGTGGTCCCTGTCCGACCTCCCCGCCCGACGCCGCCCACCCACTCCCGCGCCCGACCCGGACCGGCAGCCACCGGCCGACCCCGGCGAGCCGGCCGAACACCGGTCCCCGGGCCGGGATGCGGGGGAGTGGGAGATCCCCCGCATCCCGCTGCAGTACGAGCGCGCCGTCCTCGCCGGCGCGGTGGTGCGGGAGAAGCTGCGCACCGCCACCGCCACCGCCGTGCGGGGCCGGGCGTACGACGTCGTCGCTCACCAGCAGGCGGCGATGCCCGAGCAGCTGCTCGCGCCCCAGCCGGCCGACCCCGAGCACGACGACCAGGAGCAGGAGCCCGGCCGCCGCGAGGCGATGGACCTGACGGCGCTGCGGGCTCTGCGGGATTCCCGCACGGACGTGGAAGCCCTCGATCTCACCGCCGAACGCCTGCGCCATCTCGGGGAGGCATTCACCGCGGCGGCCGACCGGGCACGCACCACGATGAACCGTTACGCGCGCCGCGACGACGCCGATACGGCGCACCCGGTGCGCGAGGACGACCAGCAGGCGCACCGCCCACAGCAACCCGGACCGCACCGCGGCCGGGAAGTCGGCCACTGAACGCACCCGATGGCGCGCACCCGGTGCGGTGGTGCGCACCGACGATGCCCCGCCTCCACTGCACCGAGTGGAGTCCACCGCCTGGGAGTGGACGCCACCGCGCTCGGCATCCACTCCACTGAGTGGAGCCCACCGGGTGGAAGTGGACGACACCGACGGGAGTGGGGCCGTGCATCCACCCGGTGCGTTTCTCCTTGACCTCAGCTCAGGTCAAGGAGAAACGCACCGCCTCCACCGCCTCCACCCGCGCCCACTCCACCGCACCGCTGTCCACCCGGTGCGCACCACTCCCGCGCGCCGGCCGCACCGGTGCGCACCACCCACCGAGTGGATGCGCACTGGATGGACGGTGGTGCGCATCGTGGTGCGCACCGGATGGACGCGATGCGCACTGGTGCGCACCACCGCACCAGTGCGCACCCACCCGGTGCGGTGGTGCGATCAGTGGTGCAGAGCCACCACGTTCTCCACCACCGCGCAGGCCCGCGCCACCTGTTCATCGCGCAGCGCCCGTAGAGCCGGGACGACGTCCTTCGGTGCGTCGGCGAGGACCTGGCCGACGAAGTGCGCGATGGTGCGGGCGATCCCCGGCGCGGCAGCCGCGGGGGCGTGTGTGGCCCACTGGCTGATCGCCATCAGGTAGATGACGCCGACCTCGTCCAGGACGAAGGAGTCGGCGCAGGGCTCGGTGTCGTCGGACAGCGCGGTCACGGGGAAGACGATGAGTTCTGCGATGGCCGGCAGCAGCCCCGGGAGCTGCTCAACCTCGGGGGCGAGCCGCGCCGCCGTGGCGTCGTCGCTGGTCGCCACGGCCAGGACGTAGTCGAAGCCGAGCTGGACCAGGTGCGGGGGCAGTGAGGGAACGATCGGGGACATGAGCAGCTCCTGACGTACGGTCGCCGTGCCGATCACGGCGACTGACCCGAATGCTCACGCCGGGCCCCTGTGGATAAAGGCCGGAGATCTCACCCCCTCTCCAAACCGGTGCGAAATGGTGCGTCAAGTGTCGAAGCGGGCCCCCTTGTCGAGTGTGGTCGGGCCGACCGTGACCCCTTGTCGAGTCGTGGTCGGCCTGACCACGGACCCCTTGTCCGATGCGGCGCGGGCCGCCAGGAGCGCACGTTTCTCCTTGACGGACTTTGCTACCGGCCGCCGTCAGGTCGCGGACAAGGGGTGGGCGCTCACGATGGCCGCCACGCGCCCGCAGGAGGGGCATGCAGCGGCCACCGAGCCATCGGGGCGGCTCTGCCTCGCGCGGGTGTGCCACCGGCCGTCACAGGGCTGGTGGAGGACGCCACGACGCAAGGGAGAGACCGCCGATGATGGCCCAACACAGGCGCCCGCCGTACCCTGACCGGACCGCCGACCGGCGAGCCGCGCGCCCCGCGCCGGGAGGGCTGGTCGGCCGGGCAAGCCGCCGGAGTCTCCTGCCGCCGGCGCTTGCGATCCCACTGCCGTACCCACTTCCGTGCCCGGCACGAGCGCGGACCGCATTTCCCCTGGCCACCATGGCTTTTCCAAGCTCCAGCGCGTCGTCACAACCCTCTTCTCTCCTCCTCTCACTGACCAAGCCCTGGGAAATAGGTGGGGGTGGGGTGTCAGTGGTGGAGGCGATCATCGGGTTCAGGGCGCGCCTGGTGCCCTCTGCGGCCGGGGGCCGGCGCCCGGCCGGTGGCCGGACGCGGACGACGGGAGGGCGGGGCTGATGGCGAAGCGCAAGGTGAACGAGGCGGGATCGTCGACCGGGCACCGTGCCGATGCGCTGCGCGCGCTCGGGGTGCTCAAGGCCGCGACGGCGGACCAGATACAGCGCCTGTCCTCACCGCACCTGACGTACCGGCACACCACCAAGGAGACGGCGGCCAAGCGGAAGGAGGCGCGCACTGCCTCCCATCGCGGCGCGCTCAACGATCTGCGACGGCACGGCCTGTCCGTCGACGGCGGCCGCACCCGAGGCGGGGAGGAGGTGCGGCTGCTTACCAAGGACGGGCTGGCCGCTGCCGGCCTCGAGTTGGACCGGGGGCCGGAGGAGATGGGCGGCATGCCCAAGAGCGCGGGCCGCTCGGGTGCCTCGCACGCGATGACGGTCAACGAGACGGTCATCGCGATGATCCGACCGAAGCCCGACCTGGATCTGGTGGCCGGTGAGCCGGCCGAAGCCGTCGCGGCCGCCCGGGCCTGGGTCGACGCGCCCGACGGGATCGGCAGCATCACCTCCTACGCCACCGAGGTCGCCCTCCCGGCGACCGGCACCTGGAGGAATCCCGGCGTGGGCTGTGCGTGGGCCGACATCGTCCTCACCGCTCCGGAGGTGGGGCTGCCGCTGTTGTTCATCGAGGCCGACAACTGCACCGAGGAAGCCCCGATCATCGCGGCCAAGTTCGACAAGTACATGCGCCACTTCCACCGGAAGGTGAAGGACACCGACGGCAAGGACAAGCCGATGTGGCGCACCCGCTGGTCCGTTCCTGCTCCTCAGTGGGGTGACGCGACGCACCCGCCGGTCCTGCTCGTCTTCCACCAGGTCGGCAAGCGGACCGCGCGGACGCAGATGGAGCGGGTCGCCGAACTCACCCGCGAGCACTGGCAGGGCCAGTGGGCCGAAGGCGGCTTCCGCATCTACAACGGGAAGATGCCGATCGTGGCGACCACGCTGGAGCTGCTGCGCGAGCACGGCCCGGCCGGTCCCGCGTTCCGGCGCTTCGGCCGCGACGTCGACCAGAACCTCTGGGATGCGATCGGCAACCCCCGTCGGGATGCCGGCGTCGCCCGCCGTGCCGAAGAGGGGCGGCGCCGTCTCGCTCAGGAAGCCGCCGAACGCGAGGCTCAGCGCCCGGTGTGCACCGACTGCGGGACCAAGTTCACCGACACCCGGTGGAAGGCCAGCATCGCGGTTGACTGGGGCCGCGGGGACAGCCACCCGCATCTGTGCGACGACTGCAAGGCGCGCGTGCTCGAGGCGGAGCGGCAGGCGGAACAGGCCGAACGTGAGCGCCAGGAGCAGGAGCGCCGGGAGGCGGAAGCGGCGCAGGACTCGAAGGCCGGCGGCTGGCTCGGACGCTGGCGCAGCTGACCCGGCAGCGCGGGCTTGCCCAGGACCACCTGGGCAAGCCCCCGTTGTCGGTGGCGACTGCGAGGCTGAAGGGCATGGACAGCGACGATGAGCAGCTGCTGCGCGGCCGGATCTACGGAGCCGACCACGATCACCCGGGCCCGAAGCCGGGACGCAGCTATGCCGAACTGGTGGGCGGACCCTTGGACGGACTGCTGCTCGACATCACCGGCTGGAGGCCGGAGGAGATCGACGACGGTGTCTCCCTCCTCACCGAGCTCGGGCAGTTCGGCCCCGGCGGCCGGGCGCTGTACGACCCGCGCCCCGGCGACCCGGCCCGCTGGGACTGGGGCGGCGACAGCCCCTGACGGCCCGCCACTCGGTCGGGTGAAGACACCACAGCGGCGGAACTCTCCCCCGGCGCCCGGGCGTAGTGCCGTACATGAACCCGATCAACGAGGCACACGTGAGCGAGCCGGGCCTGGTCGTCGTCGACGTCGCGGCCGCCGACGACGCCACCGCCCTGGCCTTCCAGCAGCTGCTCGCCGATCGGTGGGCGACATCGCCCGCACAGCACACGACGCGGGACGCGGGGGAGGCCGGCGTACGGCTGCGCTGCTACCTGGACTTGAGGCAGCCGGTCGGCTCGGATACGCAGGCGGACATGCCGTAGGTCGTCTCAGAGGTACAGCGGTGACGATCGCCTGTCAGGTGGTGCGGTCCCCGGCCAGCCGTCGCTGTGCGGCGCGTTCCACGAACGGTTCCAGGCCGCTCTCGGGGTGCAGGTACACGTAGCGGTCGGCGGCGTGGATCTGCACGGCGTTGAGGCGGTCGACGAAGGACCGGGGGACGGTGAGCGTGACGTCCTCGGGGCCCAGGGACAGCAGGTGCTTCGGGCCGATGGGAAGGATGAGAGTCTGAGCGTCACCGAACGCCATGCCGTATATGGTGCGGCTTTCCTTCACGGACAGGGTCAGGGCCGGGTTGTCGCCGATCAGGAACTGGCCCGTCTCGGGCGTGATCACCTCCAGCCGCCGTGTCGACGCCAAGTCCCGCATTTTGTGGAAGGTGTCCTCGATGCTGGTGCGGAAGAGCTTGCCGCTCTCGCGGTCGCGCATAACCGTGGACCGTTCGATGAGGCGTTCGGCGAAGGCGCCCAGGGCAGCCGGGCCGGACAGATACAGGCCCGTCTCGCGCAGTGCCTCGAGGCGCAGCTGCTCCGGATACTGGGTGAGCACCTTGGCGAGCAGGCGTGTTCGGGCCCGCTCGACCGAGTCGGTGTGCACGTCGCGGTAGTGGAGCGACCGGACGTAGTGGAGCACGACCAGGTCGCGCAGCACGTCCACGTGAAGAGGGTCGGCGAACGGAGTGCCGGCGTGCACGGCGGCGAGCGCTGGAGGCACGCGCCTCTCCACGTCGCCCCACAGTGCCTCAACGGATGGGGAGTCGACGGCGACGAAGTCCTTGACCCAGCCGCATCGGCTGGTGGGCATCCGCTTGTGCACGCGTCCGGGGTTGTGCAGGTCGAACGGGAGCAGCTGCAGGCTGCCGTCCTTCGGCTCGGGCGCCGTGAACTCTGTGAGCAGGACCTGGGATATGAGGTGCTGCCGCGATGTCTGCTGTGCTGTTCCCACACGCCGGATTCTGCCAAGTGCCCCTCGCCACCCGCTCAGAGTTTCCCGGCTGCCGATCCGCAGGGTCACCGGTCAGTGCAGCCGGACCACGGTGACGACCGAGTGCCGGGTCGTGCCCGCCACGACCTCCACCACCACGTCACCGGCGGCGGGGGTGTAGGTGTCGCCGGCCTTCGTGGACGCCCGCCCGGCCTGGGGGACCAGGTGCGGGCCGACGGTCGACGCCGACATGGGCTAGGCAGTTTCGTTTGGATCTGTCGGTCGTTGGTCCGGGTGTGCCGTTGACTGACGCGCAGTGGGCGCGGATCGAGCCGTTGCTCCCGGACCGC
>NZ_JBIRUL010000039.1:0-60179 GCF_044335095.1 Streptomyces sp. NPDC020597
ACGAGCGCCAGTCCCGCAACTACCTGGCCTTTCTCGGCCTCGCTGCAACCCTGTGCTGCTACAAGCGGCTGGTCCGCCTCACCACATAGGACACCGTCTAAGCAGGCCAGGGCAGCCGCCCAGCCGCGCAGGGCGGACGCACGGGCTCCTGGAACCACGGTGCCCGATGCGGGCTTCGAGCGTGCGGGGGTCAACGGCCGGCGGGTGCGCTTTTGGCGTACAGACCCTCGGGCTGGGTGTCGCGATCGTGGGGCAGTAGCCAAAAGACGCGGCGCCGGAAGGCGCCCGAGGCCCGGGAGGGTTTGGCGGTGGGCGCCAGGAGAGCGTAGCCGACCATACGGCCGTCGCGGTGGTGGGCCGGGCGTCCCTTGCGGGTAGGCAGCCGATCCAGGCTTGGCGGACGTAATCGAGGTGCTCGATGTCTTCCAGCCACACGATGTCGGCTTCGTGGCTGATCTCGTCCTCGGTGATCAGGGAGCTCATGCGCTGGCCTGCTGTGGGCGTGGGGGACGTCGCTGAGCCGCTGCGGCGCAGCCGTGCCCGGCCCGGGTGGCGTGGAAGCATGACCAGGGGCGGACGGCAGCGGCGGGACGGATCCTCCAAGCGCGTGCAGCTCACCAGCGGGGACCACGGTGAGCCGAAGGACAAGAAGTCAAAGAGCCCGCGCAAACCGACTGTCCAGGGCGGCAAGGGATCACGCGCCGCGAAACTGCGCGAGGTCGAACGTTTCCGGGAAGCCATCCGCGCCGCCGAGCAGCGGCGCACCGCACGCCAGGACTCCCCCAGCACGGCGCTGCGGCCGACGCAGGCCGGCACGCACCAGATTCTGGGCCACTCCCCGACGCGGACAGACGCGGACACCACACTGCAGGCTCACCTGGCCGCCTGCATCCAGGCAGTCCAGACACACGACCGGAGCGGGCTGGCGGCTCACGCCCGTCGACTCGCCGACGCCGCCGACCGGCTCGACGCCAAGGCCGACCGCCGCCCGGGGATCGAACGGCCCGCACAGGCCCCGAGGCGGGGGCGCGTACGACCGAAGGCATCGCACCGGGCCGCCAGCGATCATCAACTGCAGGTGATCAGCAGGATCGATCCAGCGCGACGCAGCGGCGAGAGGCCGTTGGGATGGACGGTGTCACCGGCCGCTTCTTGCCGTTGGGGTCCGAAAAAGGGGACCTGGCCGGTTCGTTGTAGGCGCATGGCACCGCATACGGGCTTACGGCCAACCGACGGCTACGGCAGCGCCGTTCTTCCTTGCCGAGCCGCTTGAACCGGCGGCGCGTGGCCCGGTGGTCTACAGAGTGGTGTCCTCCCACTCTCCGGGCTGGTCGTAGATCTTCTGCAGCAGCTCGGCGAAGGCGTCGCTCTCCAGGAGCAGGCCGTTGTACTGCAGAGGGGTCCACTTGCCGTTGATCAGCGCGGTGGGGGTACCGGGGCCTTCGGGCTCCCCTGCTCCCCCGGCCTTCTCGTAGGCCTTCTGGGAGTCGGTGACGAAGTCGCGGTACTTCATGGACCTCACAGCCGCATCGAACTCCGGGCCGCGCAGACCCTTGACCTTGCCGGCCAGTTGAAGCAGGTAGGCATCCGTGTAGCCGTCGGTGCTCTCCTCGGGCTGGTTGGCGTAAAGCACCTCGTGGTATTCCACGAACTTGCCTTCCTCCAGGGCGGCCCGCAGTGCGTTGACCGCCTTCTTCGACCCGGTGCCGCCGACCCGGTCGTCCAGGAAGGAGGCGAGGGTGTATTCGGCTCTGACCCTGCGGTCGAGCATCGCTTCCCGCAGTTGCGGACCGCCGCCGGCGGTCTCGAACTTTTCGCAGTACGGACAGCGGGGATCCTCATGCAGGTGCACTGTCACCGGCGCGTCGGGATCGCCGACCGTGATGGTGGTGCCGTCCGCACCGAGTTTCTCCGGCAGTTCCTCTGCGCTCGCGAAGTCAGGCCCGTACCGCGCATGTCGCTGCCCACACCCCACCAACATCAACACTGCTGCCGCGCACACCACAGTCCACCGCCCCCTACGCACCATGCGTCATCCCCTCCCCTTGAGAACAGCGCGAACTCAGATCATCCGAACGACAACCGCACCAGGAATACCCCTCCCAGGCCCGCCCCGCGGGTTCTCTGCCGGCGAAGTCTCCGGTCCGTGTGTCTGGTGTGGCTGCGCAGCGAGGGTGGTGGTTTCCCAGCTCGTGTCGTCGCGGCCCATCGGCGACGCTCACAGAGAGCCAAGTCGCTTCCACAGTCCGGTGTAGGGGCGCCGGGCGAGGTGGAGCTCGGACAGAGGTGTGGGCGGGGACGGGCACGCACCCGCTCCTCGTCGACCTCGCCCCTGCCCATGTGCCGTGTCCAGGACCTGCGGCGCCGGCCGCCCGTTGCGGCCGCCCAGCGCCGCCTCGTGCGCCGACCGCTTGCGTGGCCGACCACGTGAATGTACGCGGCGACCGCCAAGGCGTGCGCTTACCGCAAAGGTGACCACCTCCGCACCTGCGGATACTTGGCTAGCCACATGATTGCTGTTACGGTAATTTTGTGGCTAGCCACACTTTCTCTTGAACCATCCCCCGCAGAACTGAGGAGATCCTATGGGTGCGCCTTCAGAGGGGCCGTACCGCCTTGGAGGAACGACTCATGTCCCACAAGAACTCTCAAGTGAAGCCTCCGATCAATCAACGCGTGCTGACCCTCGGCATCACCCCTGACGCGCTTTCGCCGGACGACTTTCCGCCGGGTGTCGCGACGCTCGAGGAACTGGTCGCCATGAGGAAGCACAGCTGGGCTGCGCTCCAGGCCACAGGCATCGACGGCGAGGCGGGCTATGTCAGCCTGGACCCTGACGAGGCGGAGGCCGAGCTGCGCCGGCTGTTCGACGGGCACTCGTTCGGGGTGGTGCTCATCGGCGGCGGCATCAAGAACGTCCCGGAGTACACCGTCCTGTTCGAACGGATCGTCAACGTGCTCATCGACCTCCAGCCCGACATCCGGTTGAGCTTCAGCTCACATCCGACGAACGTGCCCGAGGCGCTGCAGCGCTGGCTCGACAGGTCCTGACAAAGACGTGTCACGGAGCTGGGCGTCGGACGCGGCGATGGGTGATCAGGCAAGTGGCGAGGCCGAGGAAGGCTTCGCGGACGTCGTCGCGTCGCTCCCAGCGTTTCCTCAGCCGGCGAAAGCCGTGCGACCACGGCACGGCCGACCTCGTCTCCGTCGGCGCCCTATCGCCCGCCAACCCGGGACCCGGTCAAGCGGCTCCGCGCTGTCGCGTCGCTCAACACCCCCCGATCCAGCGACCTTCTACGACGGCGGAGCGGCCGACTACACCAACTACCCCACCACACCGTCTGAGGAACCGAACCATGCCCACACCCGAACCCCGCATCCCCACGACGGCCGGCGCAGGACCGATGAGCTACGCGATCTTCCAGCTCTCACGCGCCCACCGCACCTACGCCGCCGCCATGCTCCGCGAGATGGATCTGCATCTCGGACAGGAGATGCTGCTGATGCAACTCTTGGACCGGGACGGCCAGACCCAGTCCGAGCTGCTCGAAAGCGTCGGCCTGGATCACTCCACCGTCTCCAAGTCCCTTCGCCGCATGCAGGACGCCGGTCTGCTCAGCCGTGAGCCGGCCGCACATGACCGGCGCGTCATGGTGGTCCACCTCACCGACAAGGGCCGGGCGATGCGCGAGCCCCTGGCAGCCATGTGGCAGGCTCTGGAGGAGACCTCCGCACGGGACCTCTCGGCCCAGCAGACGGAGTCCTTCTTCCATACCGCCTACGCCATCGCCGACGCGCTCAACAGCCGCGCGCTGCCACGGGACGAGTCTGAGTAACTCCCCTCGGCTTGCACCCCGGTTCCAGTCTGAAGTGCACATCGGTTCCGGCCGTCCCGCGTAGTGGACGGTGCTGCAGGGCACTGAGCTTCCACCAACCTGAAGTAGCAGGTCAAAGTGCTGGTGTGACCGGATCGCGAGGTGCTCATGCTGGCCTCATGGAAGGCAGTCCGCGGGGAAGATCGTCCGTCAGCGTGCGACTTCGAGGCTCGTCAGGAAGCGCAGTGCGCGCAGAACACGGGTCGCGCGAGCGGGGGTCGGTACGAAGCCTGGTGAGGGTCCGTCAGTTTTTCAGGGTGGGCGAAGCCGTGCTCGACCTGCGCGCGTCCGACGGCGGAGGAGGACGCGGTTGGCGTCATTCTCGCCAGGGGTGAGTTCGCGGGTGCGGTTGGCGGTGAAGCCGGTGACGGTCACGGGGTCGCGTTCCTCGTTGTCCAGGCCGCGGAAGCCGAGGTCAGCGAGAGCACGGACGGTTCGGTCTGAGTGCAGTCGGCCCAGGGCTCGATGTCGGATTCCACACTCCGCACCCTGTGATGGAGGTCATGAATCGGGAGGCCGTCCGCGCCATCCGCAAGGGCGGAGCGGCATGCAGGCAGCATTGAACGCCGTACGGCGGGCCGGTGTGCCCAGTCCGGGTCAGGCTCGCAGGTAGGTGAGCACGGCCAGGACCCTGCGGTGGGTCCTGTCCGTCAGCGGCAGGTCCAGCTTCGTGAGGATGTTGCCGATGTGCTTGCCGATCGCCGCTTCGGTCACCACGAGCTCCTTGGCGATCGCGCTGTTCGACTTGCCTTCGGCGATCAGTGCCAGTACTTCGCGTTCGCGCGGGGTCAGCTGTTCCAGCGGATCGCGACGGCGGCGCAGCAACTGGCGCACCACTTCGGGGTCGACCACCGTTTCCCCGTCTGCCACCTTGTGCAGTGCTTCCACGAACTCCTCGACCTGGCCGACCCGGTCCTTGAGCAGATAGCCGACGCCCGTTCCGTCGCCGGAGTCCAGGAGTTCGGCAGCGTACGTCCGTTGCACGTACTGGCTGAGGACCAGGACCGGGAGTGTGGGGCGCTTCTCGCGCAGCCGGACTGCCGCGTGCAGGCCCTCGTCCTGGAATCCGGGCGGCATGCGCACGTCCGTCACCACGATGTCGGGGGCATGCTCTTGGACCGCGGCGACCAGTGCCTGCGCGTCGCCGACCGCCGACACCACTTCGTGGCCACAGCGGCTGAGCAGGCCGATGAGCCCTTCCCGCAGCAGCACGCTGTCTTCGGCCAGCACTACGCGGAGCGATCGTCCGCCTTGGTCAACTCGCAAGGAAACTCCACGCGTAACAGAGTCGGTCCACCCAGCGGACTGGTCAGGGCAAGTCTGCCATCCAGGACAGACACGCGGTCCGCGAGACCGGTGAGGCCGCTGCCCGCCGAGGCGTCCGCGCCGCCGCAGCCGTCGTCTCGAACTTCGAGGAACAGGCGTCCGTCGCGATAGCCGCCGCTCACCTGCGCGCGGTGGGCCCCGCTGTGTTTGGCGATGTTGGCCAGTGCCTCGCAGACCACGAAATAGGCCGCGGATTCGACCGCCTGGGTTGGCCGGCCCGGCAGTTCGAGGTCGACGTCGACCGGGACCACGCAGCGGTCGGCGGCGTCAGCGACCGCAGCTTGAAGGCCGTAGTCCGTGAGGACCTTGGGGTGGATGCCGTGGATGAGCTCGCGCAGTTCCGCGAGCGCCTTGCCCGCCTCCTCGTGGGCTTTGGTGAGCTGGTCGGCGAGCGGGCCGGGCGGGGCGTCGAGGCGTGCCAGCCCGAGGGCCATCGCCAGAGCCACAAGGCGCTGTTGGGCGCCATCGTGCAGATCGCGCTCGATACGGCGTCGCTCGGCCTCGAAGGCCTCGACCAACCGGACGCGGGAGCGGGCCAGTTCGATCACCTGGGCGCCGAGGTCGCCCTCGCGGGAGGCGATCAGCAGCCGGGCCAGCTCGGCGCGGGCGCCCGCCGTGACGCCGAGCACGTAAGCGCCCAGGGCCATCAGGAGCAGACCCAGTACGGCGACGCCGAACGCGGTCGGCCAGGTGGTGACCGTCCACTGCTCGAGCACCTTCGCCTCGTGGCCGTCGCCGACCTTGGCCATCAGCAGCGGGGTGGCGACCATGGACAGCGGGAAGAGCAGGGCGACCGTGATTGCCAGGGCGTCGACCGGCCACAGCAGCCCGGCGAACAGCACCGCGTACCCGAGTTCCCGCCAGGTGCCTTGTTCGCGGAGCCGGGTGGTCAGCCACGCCCACAGCCCCGGCACGGTCGGCACCTGGTGCCGGCCGGACACCGGGGTGCGGTCGACCAGGCGCAGCCTGCGCCGCTCCACCCAGGCCACTGGGATCCCGCTGAGGGCGACCACGACGAGCAGGGGCAGCCCGACCAAGAGGATGACGAGCGCACTACAGACCGCTGCCACCGTCACGATCCCCACCAAGGTGGCGACGCCGGTCACCGCGCCGGTGAGCAGATACGCGGCGGCGCGCCAGGGCCAGGCCGACAACAGGAAGCCCGGCCGCGACATGGCCTGCCACACGTTCCGAGGGTGCATGTGCATGACCGTAAGCGGGCCCCACGGTCCGGCGCCATCACTCCAGGGCCCGTATCCGGGGTAGGCCTGGCACTACCCCAAGTCTCCTCCGGGCCGTACTGCGTCAGGCGGGACTTCCGCGGTTTCGTAGAGGAACCAACGAGCCGAGGAGCAGGTACTGGTGGGGGAACATATGAGCAACGACGCAATCCGATTGCGCTCCGTAAGCCGGCGGTACGGCTCGGGCGGCACGTCCGTCACCGCCCTCGACGAAGTATCGCTCGCCTTCCCGAGAGGGACCTTCACCGCCGTGATGGGCCCGTCCGGGTCCGGCAAGTCGACCCTGCTGCAGTGCGCCGCGGGACTGGACCGGCCCACGTCGGGCTCGGTCACCGTGGGCGACACGGAGCTGACCAGACTGAGCGAGACCAAGCTGACCCTGCTGCGCCGCGAGCGCATCGGCTTTGTGTTCCAGGCCTTCAACCTGCTGCCCTCGCTGACCGCCGAGCAGAACGTGGCCCTGCCGCTGCGGCTGGCCGGCCGCCGCCCGAAGAAGGTCCAGGTGCGCGAGGTGCTCGAACAGGTCGGACTCGGCGACCGTGCACGGCACCGCCCGACGGAGATGTCCGGCGGCCAGCAGCAGCGGGTTGCCCTGGCCCGCGCCCTGATCACCCGCCCCGAAGTGCTGTTCGGCGACGAGCCGACCGGCGCGCTCGACTCGCAGACCAGCCGCGAGGTGCTGAACCTGCTGCGCGGCATGGTCGACCGGGACGGCCAGACGATCATCATGGTCAGCCACGACCCCGTCGCGGCTTCCTACGCCGATCGCGTCGTCTTCCTCGTCGACGGCCGGGTCAACGGTGAGTTGATCGGCGCCTCCGTCGAGGACATCGCAGCGCGCATGACGAAGCTCGAGGCGGCGCCGTGCTGAGCACCACGCTGCGCACCCTGCGCACCCGCTGGGTCACCTTCGTCGGCAGTTTCGTCGCCCTCTCCCTGGGCGTCGCGCTGATCGCCGTGATGGGGCTGGCCCTGGCGTCCTCGCTGGACGCTCCCGACCGGGGGCCGGAGAGGTTCGCCGCCGCGCCGGTCGTCGTCAAGGGCCGAGACACCCTTGAGGTGCCCACCTCGATCGGCGACCGCACCCAGAAGCTCGCGCAGCCGCGTGCGGTGCCCGCCGACGCGGTCGCGAAGCTGCGGGACCTCGGGACCGTCGTCGAGGACCGGTCGTTCGCCGTGCGAGCCGAAGGCAGCCCCGCCGATCTGGTGGGCCATCCCTGGTCCACGGCGGCCTTCGCGCCGTACCACCTCGACGCGGGACGCGGGCCCCAGGCCGCGGACGAGGTCGTCGTCAGCGGTGACTGGGCCCGTCCGGGCACCCGGGTGCGGACCGACCGCGGCACGGTGCGCGTCGTCGGCACTGTGGCCGGGCCGGGCTTCGAGAACGCCGTGTTCTACACCGACGCCCGCGCCGCCGAACTGTCGCCGCGCAGTCTCCAGCTCGTGGTCGACGCAGACGCGGCGGCCGTGCGCGAGGCGGTGCGCGGCAGCGCGGGCGTCCAGGTCCTCACCGGCAACACGCGCCGGTACGCCGACGCCGACCCCGACCGGGACAGCGAGGCCCTCACCGCGATGAACGCCATGTTCGGCACGGCCGGCGGCGTCACCGGTTTCGTGTCGGTGTTCGTGGTGGCCTCGACCTCGGCGTTCGCGGTGGCCCAGCGGCGCCGCGAGTTCGGGCTGCTGCGCACCGCCGGGGCGACCCCGGGACAGATCCGTCGCATGGTCGTCTACGAGGCGCTCGCGGTCGGTGTGCTCGCCTCGGCCGCCGGCTGTGTGCTCGGTTTCTACGGGGCTCCGAAGCTCGCCGAGTGGGCGGTCGCCGAGAGCCTCGCGCCCCGCTGGTTCACCATCGGCGACTACACCTGGCCCTACCACACGGCGTTCTGGACGGGCCTGTTCGTGGCCCTGTGCGGCGTGGTGACCGCGTCCTGGCGGGCGGGACGCACCGGTCCCACCGAGGCACTGCGCGAGGCGTCCGTCGACACCCGGCCGATGACCTGGGGCCGCCGGCTGTTCGGTGCGGCCCTGCTGATCACCGCCGCGGTGACGCTGTTCCTGACCCTGGCGACGAACCCGGGCGACCTGCTGCAGCGCAAGACCTATGTGAGCCGGCCGATGCTGCTGATCACCGCGGTCGCGCTGCTCGCACCGGTGCTGGTGCGGCCACTGGCCCGGCTGATCACCTGGCTGCCGGCCCAACTGCCGGGCGCCGGCGGGATGCTGGTGCGGGAGAACGCCGCCGCCGGGGTGCGCCGCACCGCCGCCGTCGCGGCGCCCGTGCTGGTCACGGTGGCGCTGGCGGGCTCGCTGCTCGGTGCCACCGCGACCCTCAACGAGGCGAAGGCGACCGAGGTGCGCGAGCAGACGGCCGCCGACTTCGTGATCACTGCGGCGGGCGACGCCGGCTTCGACGAGGCGACGCTGCTGCGGCTTCGGGCCGTGTCCGGCGCCGAGGCCTCCGCGAGCTCGTCGAGCGCCGTGTACGTCCTGGAGGACGGCGTGGCGCTCACCAGGTCCGATGCCAGGGCCGTCGAGCCGGTACCGCTCGCGGCAACGACCCGTCTCCCACTTGCCGCGGGGAAGGTGAGCGACCTGGGCGACGACTCGATCATCGTCAACGAGGAGTGGGAGAAGCACACCGTGGGCGAGCAGGTGGACGTGTGGCTCGGTGACGGCACGAAAAAGTCCCTGAAGATCGCCGCGGTCATGACCATCGGCACCGGCGACAACGGCGTCTACGTCACCCCGCGCAACGCCCCCGCGGCACCCGTCGACCGGGTCGACGTACGCCTCAGGGACGGTGCCGACGCGGGCACCGTGGCCGCAGGTCTGCGTCAGGCGGTGCGAGCATCGGGCGGGCAGGTCCTCACCAGGGACGCCTGGGTGCGTGCGACGTACCCCGAGACCGACCGGACAACCCGGATGGGGTTCCTCCTGGTCCTCGGGATCGCTCTCCTCTACACCGGCATCTCGCTGGCCAACACGATGGTCATGGCGACCTCCGACCGGGTCCGCGAGCTGGCTGTGCTGCGGCTGGCCGGCGCCACCAAGTGGCAGGTGCTGCGGCTGGTGGGCGTCGAGACGCTGATGGTGGTCATGCTCGGCGGACTGCTGGGAGCGTTGGTCGCCGGGCTCAACCTGGTGGGCATGTGGAGCGCGCTGGGCCTGCTCTCGGTGTGGACGTCCATCGAGATCCCGGGGGCGACGCTCGCGGCGGTCCTGGGTGCCTGCGCGGTGCTCGCCGTGACCTCGGCGGTCGTTCCGGCCGGTCTCTCCCTGCGCCGTAGTGCGGTGGAGCTGGCGGGCGTACGCGAGTGACGTCTGACCGGCGCCAGCATGCCCGGATGCCGCCGTTCCCCCAGCCCATCCGGGCCTCCGCCCCCACCAGCAAGCGTCGCTGCTGAGGCATGTGGGGAGCGGTGAGCATGTTCGGCCCTGCTGCGCAATGGCAGGTGTCCGTAGTCGAAGGCGCTGACGTGCAGCCGGTCGTCGGTGGCGTCCAGGAGGAGGCCGGCGAGGGCGGGGATCGGCGGGCGGCCGGGGAGGCTGCGTGTGGCGTAGCCGACGGCGACCGCGAGGTGGGACTGTTCGTCATAGCGGATCTCCGCATCACTTGATGTCACGGGCCGCGCGCTTAGAGCTCGTAACACGATCTTGTCGAACAGTCCTGGTCGACCGTGACCGATGTGACGATTCAGCCGTTCGAGATGGTGTAACTGCCCGGCCATGGACCGTGGACGACGACCTGTGGGCGCTGATCGAGCCGCTCCTGCCGCCCTGGCCCGAGAAGGCTCCCGGTCCGCGCCGGTGCCGGACCGGCTGTGCCTGCAGGGCATCCTGTACGTGCTGTACAACGACATCGCCTGGCAACTGCTGCCCCTTGAGCTGGGATTCGGCTCGGGACAGACCTGCTGGCGGCGCCTCGAGCGCTGGCAGCGGGACGGAGTCTTCGACCAACTGCACCGCATCCTGCTCGCCAGGCTGCACGCGGCCGGCGAGCTGGACTGGTCCAGAGCCTGCGTCTATGGCTTCCACGTCCGCGCCAAAAAAAGGGGGGAGCCGACACCGGTCCGTCGCCGGTCGGCCGGCGGAAGACGGGCGGCAAACACCACCTGATCTGCGACGGACGCGGCACCCCGCTCAAGGTCATCACCACCGCGGCCAACGTCGACGACGTCACCCGGACCCTCGCCCTCGTCGACGGCGTCCCACCCGTCGCCGGCCGCCCGGGTTGACCCCGCCGCCGCCCCGAGGCCCTCCTCGGCGACAAGGGCTACGACTCCAACCTCAACCGCCACGACCTGCGGAGACGTCGGATCCTGCCGGTCATCTCCCGCAAGGGCTCTCCGAACATCGAGGGCCTCGGCAAGCTCCGCTACGTCGTCGAGCAGACCTTCGCCCTCCTCCACCGGTTCAAACGCCTCGCCGTCCGCTGGGAACGCCGCACCGAACTCCACGACGCCTTCGTCTCCGTCGCGTGCAGCCTCATTTGCTGGAGACGCCTGCAGAAGGCCAACTCATGATCGTGTTACGAGCTCTTACGGGGGGTGCGCGGGATGGGTGAGAAGATTTGGCCAGGATGCATTTCGCCATCTTCGATCAGCCGTTGAGTCATGGCGACTTTGTCTCGGGCTGGGCGGCCGACTTGGTCGTAGCGATCTCGGGCACGTCGGATGTACTCATTCACTGACCCGAGAGACAGGTTCAGTTTTCGCGCGACCATGGCCTTGGTCATTCCACCTGTGCACCAGGCCAGAAGTACCCTGATCTCCTGCGCGGTCAGGTTTGGTTTAGTAGATGCAGAGTCGGCAACGATCAGACCCGCGTGCCTCGGAGCAGTGTACTTATGCCCTTTCGCTGCAGCCTGGATGGCGCAGATCAGGTGATTTTCGCCCTCAGCCTTTGTGACGTAGGACATGATGCCTAGTTGACTGCATTCAAGGATCACCTCGGCTGACTCCTCTCCGGAGAACACCACGACGTTGCGGCCTTGGTCGACCAGCTTGCGTAGGTGGAAGAGCTCATGCACGTCCTCCTGCTGCAAGCCCAGATCGAAGACGACCACGTCGGCCTTTGCTCCTTCTCCGGTCCATACACGGGCGAGTTGGTCGCCAGCGGAGATCACGTGGATGGGGGGTTCGGCGCGGGAGCACAAGTCGCGGACTCCGCGGATCACGACATGGTGATTTTCACAGATCACAACGGTGATGAGCTGGTCTGCCACTGTGCCTCCGTACTAAAGGTGGTGCCGTCTGTGTCCAGGAAATTTTCGGTCGCAATCGCAGTATGGACGCAGGACGGAATGTCGATACCCCCGCAATCTCCCACTGCTTGCACGGAAATGAAGTTCGGCGTGAAGACAACGGTGATCTGGGCCCAGCTCCTGCTTTGCGCAAGGACGTGGAGGGAATTGCTACTCAGCAGTTCGCGGATGTCGTCTGGTGGGTCGGCAGGATGGCCGTAGGTGGCGATCTCGGCTCTGACGTTGCGGCGACCCGCCGTGTCCACAAACTGCCTAAGGTCGTGGATGAGTTGATTGGGTACGTCGTCGTTCTCTGAGAAGAGCCGCCGCATTCGAGCTGCCTCGATCCAGCAGGCACGTTGGACGTTGGGGTCGTTGCCGTCGAGGCTCCCGTCGGCCAGGCCTCTGAGGAGGGGGGCGGCCGTGTGGGCCAGGTCTGCGTAGCTGTTGTTGAGTTCTTGCGCGGTCTGTGCGGCGACGTGCTCGGCGTGCCGGATGTTCTCAGCCTGGGCCCGGGCGACTTCTGCCCGACGTGCCGTTTGCCGAAGTGCGGTGGCTGCCATACCGCAGGCCAGGGGGAAACCGATGGCACCGATGGAGCCGCTGACAAAGTTCAGGATGCCGTCTTCATTGGCGGGTCCTTTGAGCATGAGGTTGGTGAAGGTGATGAGTTGGTGCACGGCGAGGAAGGTGGCCAGTTGAGTCATCGGCCGGTCCAGGAGAAGTATCACGCCGATCCATCCGACAGTGCCGAACGCCCAATCCGCGGCGGTGGCCGGCGCTCCGGTGGGCAGGGAGAGGCAGGACAGGATCGATGCAGCGAAGGCGAGAGCCACCCCGATCCACCGGGCGCTGCCCCAGATGGTGTGACGCCATGTAAGTGCGCCCTCAGTAGCCGTGACGGTCACGAGGATGGTCCATGCGAGAACTTGCATCCACAGTGGCCGGTAGATGCTGGTGTTGCGCAGCCAGCTCATCGAGAGCAGGACCGTCGTAGAAATGACGAGCACGGCGATACGCAGGTGCCGCAGGAATTCTGCCGTGGTGGGGTCGTCATCGGCTCGGTGGAAGGGTTTCATCGTCGCCACTCCAAACGAACGGTGGTGCCTCGGCCAGGCCGCGAGGAAATCTCAGCAAGCCCGCCGACCTCTTTGATGCGCTGCTGAATCGACTCCCTCACGCCGTGGCGGCTATTTGGTACGCCTCCGGTGCGGAAGCCGCGGCCCTGATCAGCGATGGAGATGCACACAGTGCCTTCCTCGGCCTGCACGGTGACTCGGCAGTGATCGACACCAGCATGATTGGCGACGTTGGCGATTGCCTCGCTCGTTGCACCGGTCAGCGCCACAGCGATCCGTCGCGGCAGTCGTAGGGCTTTGGGGTGGCTGAAGTCGACTCTGATCATCGTCAGGTCGACAATGCGCTGCAGTTGGGGGATCAGGTCGCTGTCCTCGGTTCCGGTGTCCTCGAAAGACAGCAGCTTTTCCAAGTCCCTGCCGGCCTGTTCGGCCAACAACTCTCCAGGGATTTTGTTCGAGCCGGTGCCCACCCACAAAAGAGTAGTAGCCGCAGTATCGTGGAGGGTGCGGTTGTGTTCGCGCTTGGCAGCCCGGACTGCTGTCTCAGTCGCCTGTTGCGCTCGAGCTGACTCTGCGTCTGTTGCCGCGTCGTCGGCGAGTTTCGCACCGCGCTGCATCAGCGTCCACAGCATGCGGGCGAGACCGGCGACGACGACGGACCATCCTGCGGTCACCAGGCTGTCGAGTGATCCGTGTTCAGACAGCGCGTTGGCGGTGCCCGCCATGGCGCCGCCCAGCACCAGCCCGGCCGCAATTGCACCCAGGCGCCAGCCAGCCGAGTACTGGTAGCCCACGCATGCGAACGCGAGAAAGGGCAAGAGCCACGATCTGCCATGCTCCAGCCACTGTTGCGGAACCGTCCAGGGGGTGCTGGCGGCCAGTATCGCCAAGACCAGGGCATCGACCATCGTGGCCCAGGCTCCGGGCTGGCGGCGCATGGCCCTTACGTAGACAAGGCTCCAGGTCGTCGTCAGTGCCAGCAGCATGTAGGTCACCGAAGGGGACGGCGTTGTTCGCGCAGCCAGCGTGGCTACGGCCAGTGTCGGCAACCCGGTCGCTATCCGCATCGCACCGTCATAGCGGCGGCCCAGCTCGCGTAAGTGTGTGACCGCGCTACCCACGTCGGCCATCGAAGTCCCTCCCCCGCATGCGGATGCCGGCCGGACGGTCACGGCGCGCTCTGCACCACATCATTGTGGCGGTGAACGCCGGGGCCACGCTGTCGGTCGTTCGTCCGACAGCGGGTGAGGCACGTCGTCGATAGCGTTGCCAGCAACAGCGGCTCGCTGCGGGCCTGCTGGTCTTCGTCGGACAACGAGAAGGGCACCATGTCCAGCACCGCTTTCCGCCGCCGGGCGGCGGGCTTCGCCACCGTCGTCCTGTGTGGCTTCGGCCTGCTCACGGCCCAGGCGTCCCCGGCCTCGGCCTCCACCGCCCCCGGCGTGAACGCAACGCCGTTCAACGAGGGTGACGAGTACTGGGACACCGACGGCTGTACGGGCGTCAAGGATTCCAGCTCCTACTTCGACTTCCACCACGCCTGCAAGCACCACGACGGCTGCTACAAATTCCACTGGTCCGACCGCGCGACGTGTGACCAGTGGTTCCGCAATGACATGGAAGCCTCCTGTAACGCATTGCATGCCAATCAGGCCTGCTATGTCGTCGCACGGCTGTACTACTTTGGCGTGCGCGCCTTCGGTGAAGTCCCCTGGAGCATGCACAACATCGAGGTGTCCATGGGGCAGTTCATCACCGATCTGCAGGACTTGCAGAACCCCCGCTAACCAGTACAGTGCCCCGCCGTGCCCGGGAACCGGTGCGGCGGGCACGGCACCAACGAGCCAGAGGAGCTGTGGTGAGTTCGTCCTCCGATCCGAGCCCGCCCGGGCCCTTCCTTCCGCTGCATACCGCTGTCGTACTGCTCATCGGCGTGCTGATCGGGCTCGTCGCCGGCGGCCTCGCCTTCCTCGCAGACAGCCCACTGCCTCTGTGTACCCTCACCGGCCTCGGCGCCACCGGCAGCAGCGTCCCCATGCTCCGCTCCCTCATCGGCCGTAACGAATAGGTGCTAACAAGGGCATGCATCAAAGCAGTTCCCATTTAACCCTTAGTGCACGTCGTTGAAGCGGCGCGCGACCGCACCACGAGGGCGCGCGCTGCCAACATGTCAGGCCAGGAGCCACCATCCCCTGGCCCCGAGCGGCAATTCGACACCGGCACAAGGGAGCTGGGGCGAGAGCTATCGTCAAGACCTGTGGATCATCGGTCAGAACCAGTTGATCATGTTCTTCAGGAACCGGGGGGATTTCGCGTGGATTATCGCGTTCGCTCGCCAGGTCTTCCCGGCCTCGACGCTGGCGGTTGTCACTCCGGCCCGTCCGGCCCGGTTTTCTGCCGGCGTCAGGTGACCGTTGGCGATCAGCATCCCGACCCGGGTGAGCGCGATGCCGAGGTAGCGGGCGGCTTCTGGCTGGGACGTCCAGGCGTCGTCCTCGACGCGGTCTGCCTCGATCAGGAAGTAGCCGCGTTCCCTTCTCGGCCTTGACCGCCGCTGCCGGCGTTCTCCGCCACGGCGTGGTCGCGGTCCTCTACGTTGTAGATGTCCTGGATGGCCTTCTTCGCGTCCGGCTGCGCAGACTTCGGCATGACGTCGAGGACACTGGGCGTTTTGTGAACCCAGCATCTCTGCTCGCCGGTTTCGGGAAACACCTCGGCCAGGGCCTTCCAGAAGCCCAGGGCGCCGTCGCCGACCGCCAGCACCGGGGCGTGCATGCCCCGGCGGGCGCAGTCGCGCAGCAGACCGGCCCAGAACCCGCCGGACTCTCGGTAGCCGTCCTTGAGCGCGACCCGTTCCTTGAAGCCGTCGGCGCGCACCCCGATGAGGACCAGGACGCAGGCTTTGGCCTCCTCCAGGCGACGTTGAGGTGGATGCCGTCGGCCCACAGGTACACGTGGTCGACCTCCGTGAGGTCGCGGTCCATGAACGCGGCGTGGTCGGCCTGCCCCTGCTGGGTCAGCCGCGTGACCGTGGCCGGGGAGTGCCCGGCGAAACTGCCGCGGAACTGCTCGAGTGCGGGCACGAAGTCACCAGAGGACAGACCGTGCAGATGGAGCAGCGGCAGCACCTCGCTGATCTTCGGCGAGGTGCGGCACCACGGCGGCAGGATCGCCGAGGAGAACCGCTCACGCTCGCCGGTGACTTCGTCGACGCGCTTGTCGTTCACCCGCGGAGCCTTTACCTCGACCACTCCGGCCGCGGTGGTGATTTTCCGCGGCTGGTGGTAGCCCTTGCGGACCACGAGCCGCCGACCCGTCTGGGCCCACTGGTCGGCCAGCTCGGCTATGTAGGCGTTGACTTCGGCCTCCAGCGCGGCGGCAAGCATTCTTCTTGCGCCATCCCGAACGATCTCGTCCATCAGCGTCGACCCGTCCTGCGTGGAGCCGCCATCGTTGGCTACGGTGAGCACGGACGTACCTTCCCGAGGAGGTTGCGGGCGGACACAGCAAGAGCACGAGATGGTCGTTAGCGAGAAGAAGGCGCTCGGGTGGTCCAGTTCCAGTCCGTGATGGTGGTGCGCATCAGGCGGGCCGCGGCGGACAGGTGGCTGTCGGGCGCCCAGTACAGGGTCACGGTCCGGCGCGAGGTGGGGTCGTCGAGGGGGATCCAGGCGAGTGGGGCGCGGGTGTTGCTGTGGCGGGCGGATGCGGGGACGAGGCCGATGCCCAGGCCGGCGCTGATCAGGTCGGCGATGGCGCTGTGCTCGTCGCTCTCGCACACGATCTTCGGGGTGAGGTCGTGTGCGGTGAAGAGTCGATCGAGCAGGCGGCGCAGCCAGTGTCCGTTGCGGGCGGTGATGAACGGCAGGTCGGCGAGGTCAGTGAGGGTGACGGATGCGCGTCCCGCCAGTGGGTGATCGAGGGGGAACGCTGCGCCTACCCGCTCCTCGAACAGTCGCGTCGCCTCCAGTCCGTCGGCGTGGATGGGTTGCGAGGCGACGCACAGGTCGATTTCCTTGGCGCGTAGCCGGCGAGCCATGTCCTCGGGCGGCGACCAGTGGAGTCCGATCTCGACGGCGGGATGAAAACGTTTGAAGGCCGCCAGCGGCCCGGTGAGGGTGAGGAAGGTCTCCGACGCCAGTCGCACCGTGCCCAGACCTTGGTCGGCGGCGTCGGTGACGGCCCGACGTCCTGCCTCGAGCTCGCCGAGGGCGCGCTCGACATGGTCGCGGTAGAGCCTGCCGGTGTCGTTGAGCCGGAGCCGCCCGCTGCGGTCGAACAGGGGCGCGCCCAGCTCGGCCTCGAGCCGAGCGATGGTGCGGCTCAGCGAAGGCTGGGCGATGTGCAGTTCGTCGGCGGCCCGGCTGAGGTGTTCCAGTCGCGCGACCACCAGGAACTGCCGAAGCGCGTTCAGCTCCATCATGCCCCCCGAGGCATAACCGCTTAGCAATATTGATCTTAGACAAGATAGCTCAGTAGTCATAGCTTCGGTGTTGCAGAAGTCGAACGACCCACGAAGAAGGGACACTCCGGTGACGATGCCTACGCCATGCAAGGCGGACGAAGCCCAGATCCGTCGGCAGATTGACAAGATCGCCGAAGGGCTGCGAGACAAGGATCTTGAGAGCCTGGAGCGGCTCTACACGACGGACGTCGTGTCCTTCGACGTCGAGCCGCCGCTCCAGCACGTCGGGGTCGCGGCCAAATCCGCGAACTGGGCCAACGTGTTCGCGTTCTTCGAGACCGTGACCTACGAGGTCCGGGACCTCGCCCTCGCCGTGAGTGACGACGTGGCCTTCGGACACGCATTCGCCCGCCTCAGCGGCACGCTGAAGAACGGCACGGTCACGAGCGGCATGTGGGTCAGGATCACCTACGGCCTGCGGAAGATCGACGGCGCCTGGCTGATCGCCCACGACCAGGTATCGGTGCCCTTGGACATCGCCTCCGGCACGGGAATGACCGACCTCGAGCCCTGACACAACCACTCACCGAGACCAGCCACGCCCTGCGTGACCCCGAACCCACGGAGACGACCATGCAGCCCATCCCCGCGACCGTCACGATTCCCGACTACCTGGTCGGCACCTGGAAGGCAGACCCGGCCCACTCCGAGATCGCCTTCTGTGTGCGCCACCTCATGATCAGCAAGGCTCGCGGTCGGTTCACCGACTTCGACGTCACGATCGTCACGGGCGAGGACCTCCTCGACTCCTCCGTCACCGCTACGGTCGATCTTGCATCCGTCGACACCGGCAACGCGAGGCGAGACGATCACCTGCGCACCGCCGACTACCTTCAGGTCGAGAAGTACCCGACGATGGACTACCGCTCGACCGGGATCCGCCGGAGCGAGGACTGCTGGATCATCGACGGTGAACTGACGCTGCACGGCGTCACGCGGCAGGTGCCGCTGGCAGTGGAGGTGAACGGGTTCGGCACCGACCAGTGGGGTGGGCAGCGGGCCGGATTCTCGGCGACCGCGGAGATCGACCGGTGCGACTTCGACATCGACATCAGTGTCCCGCTGGACGCCGGCGGCGTCGCCGTCGGCAGCAAGGTGTGGATCGGCCTCGAGATCCAGGCCGTCCTCCAGAGGTGACCCGCCCCGGACCGCCGGCCACCCGCCGGTCCACGACGAGTGGCGAAAGCGGGCCCGTACCTGGCACTGGTCACAAGGGCGTGGCGTCTTCCGGCCCGGGCGAATGGCCAGAGATCATCACCGACTTCGGCGGCTACCGAGGCTGCTACCTCCCCTGCGGCAAACGACGAACATGAAGCCACGTGCGTTAACTGATCGTTTCAGAATGACTCCGGCCGATAGCAGCAATTCTGTTGGCACTTGTACAACTGAGTTGAACCGCTCTGGGTCTGATGGATGCTCGATTCCCTGAGAGGATCGAGTGATGGCGCGTCCGTCCCCCTACCCTCCCGAGCTTCGTGAGCGTGCGGTGCGCATGGTCGCGGAGATCCGCCCCAACTACCGCACGGAGTGGGCCGCGATGAAGGCGGTCGCCGCGAAGCTGGGCGTCGGTGCTGCTGAGACGGTGCGGACCCGGGTCCGCAAGGCCGAAGTCGATGCCGGCCGGCGTCCGGGCGTGACCTTCGTCGTGGACGTCGACGACGGCCAAGGCACTCCTGGGCGGAATGTGGAACAACTACCAGGACGCCCTGGGCATCGAGGCACCGGAGAACCGCGCCGACTACAGCCGGTTCAACGACAGCGTCTACATCCCCAGCAGGTTCAGCGGCGCGATGCCCAACGGGGACACGATCAACTCCTCCTCGACCTTCGCTTCGCTCCGGTCCTTCTACAAGAGCGACCCGGCATGGTCGTAGATCGAGGCCTACCTGAAGGGCGGCGCGGTGCCGTCGTTCACGTACCACCGGTTCTGGGCCCAGGCGGACACAGCCCGGGCCATGGGCTCGTACGCGCAACTCCTCCAGTAGCCCCCCGCTGAGACCGCGTGCGCGGCCCCGTCACCCGACGACGGGTTCACCGGCCGGGCGGCCCCTTCCCCCTTGGGGGCCGCCCGGTGCCCGGGCCCGACATCTGTCGAGCCCATTCCAGCCCGCACCACCGACCGCTTCAGAAATCACCTCAAGACACCTGCACCGATCTCCTTGTCAGGAACATGATCCTCTCCTACAGTCCCAGCGAGATCGCTCTTGGGAGCGCTCCCAATCCCATGCAGAAGCCCTCGCCCCCCAACCGCCGCGGAGGACCCGCATGCAACCGTCACGTCACCAAGTCCGCAGGACGCGCGCGCTCTGCGGTGCGCTGCTGACCACGCTCGTCGCGCTGACCGCGCTGCTCACCGGCGCTACGGCCTCTCAGGCCGACACGACGATTTGCGAGGAGTTCGGCAGCACCACGATCCAGGGCCGCTACGTCGTGCAGAACAACCGCTGGGGCACCAGCGCCACCCAGTGCATCTCCGTCACGAACTCGGGCTTCAGGATCGCCCAGGCCGACGGCTCGGTCCCGACGAACGGCGCCCCGAAGTCGTACCCGTCCGTCTACAACGGCTGCCACTACTCCAACTGCTCGCCCGGCACGAACCTCCCGGCCCGGCTCAGCACCATCGCGAGCGCACCCTCGGGCATCTCGTACAGCTACGTGAGCGGTGCGGCCTACGACGCCGCCTACGACATCTGGCTGGACCCGACACCCCGCACCGACGGCGTGAACCGCACCGAGATCATGATCTGGTTCAACCGTGTGGGGTCCGTGCAACCGGTGGGCTCGCCCGTAGGTTCCGCCACGGTGGGCGGACGCCAGTGGCAGGTGTGGTCCGGCAACAACGGCTCCAACGACGTCCTGTCCTTCGTCGCACCGTCGGCCATCGAGAGCTGGAACTTCGACGTGATGGACTTCGTGCGGCAGACGGTCTCCCGCGGACTCGCCCAGGACAACTGGTACCTGACGAGCATTCAGGCAGGCTTCGAGCCGTGGCAGAACGGGGCGGGCCTGGCCGTGAACTCGTTCTCCTCCACGGTGAACCCCGGTAGCAGCACCCCCGGCGGCCCCGGCACCCCCAGCGGTCCCGCCGCATGCAAGGTGGCCTACGGCACGAGCGTCTGGCAGGACGGCTTCACCGCCGACGTCACCGTGAACAACACCGGCTCCGCACCGGTCAACGGCTGGAACCTCGCGTTCACGCTGCCGTCGGGGCAGAGGATCACCAACGCCTGGAATGCGACTGTCTCGTCGTCGACGGGGGCCGTGACGGCCACCAACGCCGCGCACAACGCGTCCATCACACCAGGCGGACAGGTCTCCTTCGGGTTCCAGGGCACCCATGGCGGCAGCTTCGTCAAGCCGGCCGCTTTCAGCCTCAACGGTACGGCCTGCACCATCGCGTAACCCGCAGGGGGTTCTCCGTCCGGGGCTCGCCCGACCGGGCACATGCCGACTGGGCGGGCCTCGCTCCTCTCCTCCCGGAATCCCCTGCTCCCGGAGCTCCTCCTCTCCTGGAACTCCTCCCCTCCTGGAACTCCTTGCCGTATCCGACGAAGAGCGCAGAGCAGACACTCCGCAACCAGCAGCACCCCACCTCCCCTTGGCTGACACGGCACGGGTTCCGCGCGGAAGGCGTGTGCCCGGTTCCTTCGGCCCGTAAGATCGGCCAGGGGAGGTGGTCATGGGCACGCGACGCGTCGGCACGCCGACGTTGGAAGAGGTGGCCGCCCACGCCGGGGTGGGGCGAGGCACGGTCTCCCGCGTCATCAACAACGCGGCAGGCGTGAAGGCATCGACGCGCCGAGCCGTGCAGCAAGCCATCGAGGAACTGGGGTACGTCCCTAATCTCGCGGCCCGCTCCCTGGCCGGCCAGCGCAGCAATGCCGTCGCTCTGGTCCTGACCGAGCCCGACTGGAGAATGTTCGCGGAGCCCTTCTTCTCCGAGATCGTCCGCTCCCTCGGCGACGCGCTGGCGGACATAGGGATGCAGCTGATGCTGACCCTGGTCCGCTCGGACGCCGACCGGAAGCGGTTCCTGGAATACGCGCGCGGCAGCCGGGTCGACGGCGTCCTGCTGCTGTCCGTGCGCGCCGGGGACCGGCTGCCGGACATGCTTGCAGAGGCTCGGTTGCCGACCGTGATGCTGGGTCGCCGCTCGGGCGACGAGTACGTCAGTTACGTGGACGCGGACAACGTCGGGGGCGCCCGCAGCGCCGTCTCCCACCTGGTGTCGCGCCGCCGCACGACGATCGCCACCATCACCGGGCCGCTGGACATGGACGCCGCCCAGTGCCGACTCCGCGGCTATCAGGACGCTCTGGCGTTGGCCGGCCTGAACAGCGAGAAGTCCCTGGTCGCCGAAAGTGACTTCACGCAGGACAGTGGATGCCGCGCCATGACCGAACTGCTCGAACGCCACCCGGAGATCGACGGTGTTCTCGCAGCGTCGGACACCACGGCCGCGGGGGCTCTGCAGGCGTTGCGGGCGGCAGGACGGCGCGTGCCGCAGGACGTGGCCGTGATCGGCTTCGACGACTTTCCACTGGCCCAGCGCACAAGACCGCAGCTCACGACGGTGCGTCAACCGCTGGACGAGATGGGCCGGGCCATGATCCGGCTGCTCCTGGAGGACATGGAGGAGCCGTCAGTGGCCTACCGCCATGTCATTCTCCGTACGCAGCTGGTCGTCCGCGAGTCGACCTGAGGCTTGTTCCTTGACATTCGTCCCTACTCTGACGCCCCCTCCTAATGGGCTGATCATGACGAGCTGATCCGACCCACTGGTTCGGTGCGGCACGAAGATGAACAGTCTTTGTCCGGCGGCAACGTCAGTGATGGTGTCGTGCGCGTCGGGGACACCGTTCGCCGTCCGGCCGGACCATGGACTCCCGTTGTGCATGCCCTGCTTGCCCTCCTGCACGAGGTGGGATGCGGCGAGGCGCCTCGTCCGCTCGGCATTGACGAACAGGGACGTGAGGTCCCGACCTTCATGCCGGGAGATGTGGTCCGGCCCGACCGGTTCCCACTGATCGAACCCGCTCGACGACTGGCTCGCGTGGCACGGCCGATCAGGGACTTTCACGACGCCGTGCAGGACTTCACGCCGCCGTCCGATGCACGGTGGCAGACGCTGATCCCTGCTGAGGGCAGTGGCATCATCGCCCATAACGACCTGGCCCCCTGGAACCTCGTGGTCGCAGACGCGGCACAGTGGGCCTTTCATCGACTGGGACACTGCAGGTCCCGGCTCGCGTCTGTGGGAATTCGCATACGCCGTTCACGGGTTCGTCCCGCTGTCCGCGCATCCGGACTGGGTAGAGCCCGCACGCGGCGGACCGACTGCGAGTCCTCGCCGACGCCTATGGTCTGGGTGAGTCCGAACGGCGTCTGTTGGTCCCCGTGCTGGGGCGCCGTACGCGTTCCATGCACGACTTCCTGCGCGACCAGGCAGCCCGAGGAGTCCGGCCCTGGGCAAGGCTGTGGGCTGAAGGTCACGGCGACGACTACGGGTCGCTCGTCATCGATCCGTGCCCGCCTTCAACGACGGGCACGGATCCGGCGCCGTCCGGCCGGATGCTGCTCGAGTCCGCGGGTGGAGTCGGGACGCACGCTGGATCACAGATCGGCCGTTCGGATTCCTCCGCGCGGGCCTCGATGACCGCCCGCTTGTTCATGCTCGTGATTCCACGGCTGAGCGATCTTTCATACCGGTGCCAAGGCTTTCCTCGTCCGCGGGGGCGGGGAGCGGAAAGAGAAGGTCTTCGACGGCGTCCAGCGCAAACAGGGCCGCCATCATCACCACCGGCATCACGAGCGCGAGGACGAGCATGAGACCTCCCCGTGACGGTGACCTGGAGCCGATCAGCTGGCTGGTCTTCAGGATGCGGCCGAACGGTTGACGCCGCATTTCGGACCGCAGCCGCCAGGGGCGGTCTTTCGCGCGCCGTCGAGGACTGCCGCGCTCTGCCACACACGGCCCGAGGGCACGGCACCGACCCGTCACCGGCGGTGCCGGGCCCTCGCCGCCCGTAGGGTGTTCGAGATCCGCACCGTCAGTATTCCGCCGGTCCGCAGCTGCGGTTGCCGACCGAGGCCGAGTGGGAGTACGCCTGCCGTGCGGACACTACTGGCCCGCGGTACGGCCAGCTCGACGAGGTCGCCTGGTACCAGGGCAATTCCGATGGGCGTATCCACTCCGTCGGCGGCAAGCAGCCCAACGCATGGGGCCTGTACGACATGCTGGGCAACGTGTGGGACTGGTGCTGGGACGTCTACGACGCCGAGGTGTACGGGGTCTACCGGGTGGTGCTCCGCGGTGGCGGATGGGCCGACGAGCACTGGAGCTGCCGGGCGTCGGTGCGGCGGCGCAGCCACCCGACCTTCCGGATCGACGACGTGGGATTTCGCATCGTGCGCTCCGCACCACTGCCCCGGCCGTAGCCGTCTCATTTCCGGATCGGTCAGTTAAGCGGGGGTGGCTGCATCCGAAGTCGGCCGACGCGCCCTAAATCGAAGCGGTCGACGAGAAGGCGGAGGCGTCGGAGCGGCGCCGCGGGGACTCGGCGGACCCGTGGATTGCGATCGCCTTGTCCCATCGGCCCGTCCGTTGCCGTCACTGCCCTGGTTCGGAATCCATCAGACGTCCCCGGCCCCGGCCCGAGCCGCCGGTCAGAACCCGGAAGGCGCCCCGATGTTCGTGCTGATCTTGCCGTGCTGGGAGTGCGACCCGTAGGCGACCCTGATGAAGATGTTGGAGCTGCGGCCGTTCAGCGTGGCGGTCTTCGTCGTCCAGACACCGTCGCACTCGCTGAACGAGGCGCTCTTCCCCGAGTCGGATGCGATCGCGTTCGCCTTGGCACACACACCGTCGGTGTCGTCGTCGAGCAGCTGGAACTTCACGGTCTGCCAGTAGACGTTGTCGTGGATGTTCTTGCCCCAGGTGACCGTGCAGTTCCTGGTCCTGGCGTGGACCGTGCCGCCGCTGTCCGACACGTACAGCGATGCACAGTCGACGGTCCTGGTGCGGTCGCCGGTGTCCGCGGAGGCCGTTGTCGGCGCGACGGCCGCACCGACCAACGACACGGTCAAGGCCAGACCGGACACGGCCGCGAGCCTCGGTCGTGACGGGCGGGGCGAGGATACGGATGAGGAAGCGGACATGAGAGTCCCCTTTCTGGAATCACTGATTACTGGGATCACCACGAAGGCCATGGCCGCGCGGGCTCTCAGAGGTCGCGCGGCGCATATGTGCATCGTGCTGCCAGGACCTTGCGGAAACCTTGCGGCACACGTGGCGCTCCCGGTACGGCGCTCGATGGCATCCATGGTCGCGGTACCGGATTTACTCCACCACCACCGCGGCGGTGCGGGCGGTTTCGGCACAGCGCGGCGCTCAAGCGGAGCATCGTCACCGACATCCTCGGCCTGCTGCTCGGGGTGGTGCCGGCCACGGCCGCGAGCGTGCAGGACTCCGTCGCCGGCACCCATTTGGCCGACGAGGCGGTCGCGCCGCCTGTCCCGCCATCAGCAAGGTCTGGGTCGACGACGGCTACTGCCGGCACTTCATCGGCCACGCCGCCCCAGGAGGTAGGTGGCGCGTTCGTACTGCGGGTGCATCGCGTCGCTGGTGACCACGTATCGGCCAGACCGTGGATGCTCGCCAGCAGCGGCGGGAAGCAGGTGCTTCGGCCCATTGAGCCTAGGAAGTGAATGCACTGGTCCGTCCGCCCGGCGACGGCGGGGTTTGTGTGTCGATCACGGTCATGTCGGAGGCCGTGTTGCTTGATCACGGTCGTGTCGGGAGGCCGGGATGGGTTTGTCGCGGACAGAGCTGTTCGCGGCGATCCGGAGGGACAAACGTCTTGATCCGGAGCTGTCGCAGCGGGCTCTGGCTACGGAGGAGTAATTGTCAAGACCTGTGGATGGGAGCCGCGCCGACCCAGCGGTGGTATGCGTCCACGTCGACGTTGCTGCCGCACACGATGGTGACGACGTGTCGGCCGGCGAAGCGGTCGCGGTCTTCGAGGATCGCCGCGATGCCGAGCGCAGCCGAAGGTTCGACGACGAGGCCGGCGTGGTTGAGGAGCATCCGGATACCAGAGATGATCGACGCCTCCTGGACCAGGACGGCGTCGTCAGCGACCAGGAGGAGGTCGTCCAGGACTGCCGGGATGGGACGTCGGCCGGCGACGCCGTCGGCGATGGTGTCGGTCGAGTCGGTGGTGACGACACGTCGCTGGTGCCACGAGTGTGCCAGCGCCGGTGCGCCCAGCGGCTGGACGCAGATCACCTCGACGTCGGGTGCCAAAGCCTTCATGACATGACCCACGCCGGTGGCCAGCGCCCCGCCGCCGAGGGCGATCAGGACGGTGTCGAACGTCGTTGCAGTGTCCACCAGTTCCAGGCCGATGGTCGCCGCACCCTCGCAGGTCTCAATGTCCAGGCTGTCTTCGACCAGCCGGATGCCGTCGTACCGTGCGATGGCCGCTGCCCGTTCGCGAGCCAGCTCGTGGTCGCCGTCCACCAATTCCAGCCCGGCGTCCAGTGCGCGGATGCGATCAAGCTTGGCCCGAGTCGCAAAGCGGGATGCCACGACGGTGACGTCGAGCCCCCGGCCGCGACCGGACCACGCGAGGGCTTGGCCAAGGTTTCCCGCGCTCGCGCACACCACGGCTCGCGAGGCGTTGTCGGCCAACAGGCCCGCGACGACCTCGGTGCCGCGGGCCTTGAAGCTGCGGACCGGGTTCGCCGTTTCCAGCTTGATGCTCACCGTGCACCCGAGGCCGGGCTCCAGCGCCTCGCAGCGGTACAGCGGAGTGTCGAGAAAGACCGGGTCGATCACCCGGCGAGCCGCCCGGATCCGAGCAGTGTCGAGACGCGTCTCCTGCACGAACAGCAGCGTAGCGCCATCGGCGCGGGTTTCATGAACAACTGTCAGGAGTTGCAGGCCGGTTGAGGTGTGCCACGCAGCCGGTGGGTTCCTCGGGGCGTTCGACGAGGTGACCGTTCTCGAAGCGGGCTCGGATCCGGGCGGCTCGCCGCCCGTCGCGGACGTGGGCGAGGATCGATCACTCGGGAAGGCACGCCCTCCGCGGTCCGCGAGGCACCCCTCCCGGGGCCGATCCACAGGTCTTGAGCATTGCTCGTCATCGCACCTCTGTGTGGACCACGCTCGAGGGGCCCTGGCGCCAACTCGCACCAGGGCCCCGAAGGAACTACACCATCTGCCGGCCCCAGGGATGCGCCGGCCTCCTGTTTCCGCGAGTCCGGCCTGAACACTGCCGGGGATGCGGGGATCGCGGTTGCGTGACCGGAGACCACCTCACTATCGATGTCCTGCGGTACCCGGACCTCCTGCTCGCCCGGGCGATCCTGATGGCGCGGACTCCTCCGTTCCTCCCTCTGATCCGTCATTCACCCAACCGGTACTGCCGGTGGCCTGGAACAGCGCCACCCTTCGGCAGCCGGCCCCGTCGCCCGTCCTGCAACTACCCTGGCTTCGGAACTCCACCGCCGCCGCCGCACCGTCCTACGTACGGTAAATGCGCACTACTGCCCGGCAGTTCATCTCCGCTGGGCCCTTCTTTCCTCGACTACGAGAGAAACCGTAATCGGCCTGATGCCCAATGTCTACTCCAGCAAGCACAGATTTCCGTCAGCCTGGCTGCTAGGTAATCGCTGGTGAACGGGACAGCTGACGAACGGGACAGTGGAAAGGGCGGACCGCTGCCCGTTGCAGCCGGGCAGCCGCGCCGGCCGGGCTACGCAGCCGCGGGCTGGACCCACCACGAGGTGGGTGAGAGAGATCAAGAAGTAACGCCGACCAGCGCAAGGACCGGCCGATCCGGGCGGCCTGCGGCCCCACCGGCGAACGGGAGATCAACGTCCGGCAGACGGATGGCAAGCGCCACCCGTACGCCCCGGCGATCCTGTGCCTGAGAACAGCGGGAGCGTTCGGGAAGGCCCGAGTGCGCCGCGCGGCGGCTCGAACCTGCGAGAAGCTTCTGGCGGCCCGCCACGAGGACGTCGGCCGGTCCGTGCTCCCGGCTCCCTCACGCCGCGGGTCGGTGCCTCGCACTGGGAGCCACTGCAGGGTCCCGAGCTCAGGGGGCGGCGATCCAGCGCCGGATGGCGTCGTTGACGCCGTCGTCGAGGGCGCTCAGTACTTCCACTGCGTGCAGGTCTCCCGGCTCGGGCGCGACGCCCGCCCGGATCAGCGCCGCGTGCAGCTCCAGGCGGCGGCGGTCGGCCGGAGCCATCCCCCGGGGCAGCGGCCGACCCGGGCCGGTGGCAGGCCACGGTTTCTCCTCCTCGGCCGCCCGCGCCTGGGGCGGCACACGCCAGTCTTCGTCCCCCCACTGCTCCCCCGCCTCCGCCCCGCTCAGCGTCGTACTCACGTCGACGCCGCAGCGGTAGGGGTCCAGGACCAGCTCGGGCAAGGTCACGGCGGCCGGTGGGTACTGCCACTGCTGCATACAACCTCCATTGTTCGGCGTTCGCTCGGTGTCCAGGAGGCGCCCTGGCCGTCCGGCAGTTGCAGGAGCCGCGGCCAACCACCCGAACGCCCCCAAACCCATCTCGTCACACCGCTACGCCACCCGGCACATCCGTGCAGGTCAAGGCCGTTGCGCCGTGCCCCGAACTTTCATCGGCCGTCGACGACTGCGAGGGCGTCGGGCGGGTAGAGGGCGATCCAGGAGCCCGCTTCTGCCGGGGCTGCCGCGTGCGGATGCGCGTCGGCCGCGTGGCCGGGCGAACGCGGAGGCGGTGGGAGTCGGCGGACGGCTGCGTGCGGGTCAGTAGGGTGGTGGCTGAAGCGAGGGAGGAGCAGTTGAGAGCGTCGCGAACCCTGGCGACCCTGGACGAGGTCGCCACCGGTGACCACGTCTGCCAGATGCTGGATCCGGCGGACGACGTCATGGACCGCAGTCGGGCCTTCGTCGCCGACGGCGCGCTCTTCGGTGACAAGGTGGTGATCGTCGGACCGGCCATGCAGACGCAGAGCGAATTCGCCCGGCTGGTGCTCGACCCGGCCCGGCTGGAGGGTTCCTTGCTGGCCGCCGTGCGACGCGAGGCAGCCAGCGCCGGGCGGGAGGGATTCCGCTCGCTGCGGGTACTGCACCACGCCTGTCCCGACGGCTCCGCACAGCGCTCGGAGGAGCTGCTGCGCAGCGAGCTCGAGCTGGACGAGTTCGCCGCCGACAGCGGCGCTCTGGTGGTCTGCGCCTACAGCGGCGTCGGCTGGGACGCTCCTACACTGGATCAGATCAGGTGCGTGCACCCCCACCATCTGGGCAGCCGTCCGGCTTCACCCTCATTCCAGGTGTACCGGACGAGAAAGGACGGCTGGACGGTGAACGGGGTCATCGACAGTGAAGGCGCCTCCGCCTTCGGGGCCGTCCTGCGCACTCTGCTCGCCCAAAGGGCGACGGTGCGCCTGTTCTGCCACGCCCTGGATTTCCTCGATGCGGCCGGGATGAGTGCCCTGGCCGACGCGGCCGGACGACTGCCGGATCGCAAGGTGGTCCTGGAAGGGACGAACGAGACCGTGCGGCTGGCCTGGGAACTGTCCGGCCTCGCCGCTCCCCGCGTACCGGTGGTGATGGCGCTGTGACCACCTCCCGTCCCCCTTCCGTGCCCGGCACGCCTCCCGAGCCCTCCGCCACCGGGTACCGCCATGAGCTGTATCCGTACTCCGGTCCGAGCGAGTTCGCCGAGGGCACGCTGGGCTTCATCCAGGAGGCCCTCGACGGCGACGAGGCCGTCGTCGTGGCCGTACCGCAGGACAAGGCCTCCTTGCTGCGTGCGCAGATCGCCGACGACGCTGCGGTGCGCTACGTCGACACCACTGCCACGGCGCACCACCCGGGCCGGCTCATCGGAGCCTGGCAGGCGTGGATCAAGGAGCATGCCTCCGACGGGCGCCCGGTGCGCGGGATCGGCGAGTCGCCCTGGGACGAGGCTCGCAGCCATGCCGAGGCCCAGGAACTGCGCTATCACGAGTGGCTGCTGAACAAGGCCTTCGCCGACAGTGCGGCCTGGTGGCTGCTGTGCCCCTACGACGTCACCGGCAAGGCGGCCGCGCTGGAGGAGATGACCCGCTGCCACCCCGAGATCCGCAGTGGCGGGCGCACGGTGCCGAGCGCGGACTACGACCCCGAGGCGCCGTACGCCTTCGTTGCGCTGACCGACCCCTGTGACCCCTACGACGAGTTCGTCTACACCAGTGGTGACCTGACGGCGGTGCGGGAGAGGATCGAACGCTGTGCCGAGCGGCACGGCGTGGGCGGCCGACGTCTGCGCGAACTGCACCTGGCTGCCACGGAGGTGGCGGCCAACAGCATCCGGCACGGCGGCGGGCACGGTGTGCTGCGGACCTGGAGCGAGGACCGCCGGCTGATCTGTGAGTTCCGCGACGCCGGTTACATCGACAATCCCCTGGCGGGCCGGTCGAAGCCCAACGGCACGCAGGTCGGCGGACGCGGTCTGTGGCTCGTGCACCAGCTGTGCGACCTCGTCGAGATCCGCTCCACCGCGGACGCCGGCACCACGATCCGCCTGCACACCGAACTCCCCGGCTGACGGCTCCGAAGCCCGGCGCCGGATCGGTCCCCCGGTCACCGTCGGGAACAGAGTCATGAGGTTCCGGCGCCGGGCTTCGGTCTCCTTGGAGCAGAAGCCGCTTTGTGCTTGTCACTGCGAGCCTGTCGCCACCAGCCTCGCGGTGACGGGTTCGAGCTCGGTGACCAGTTCGTCGCGTTCGGCGGGTGTCAGGCCGTCGTAGGGCGGGGCGGCGAGCTCGTCGGTCCGGGCCTCGATGCGCCGCTTGGTCGCGCGGCCTGCGTCGGTGAAGTGGCCGTCGGAGTCGACGAGCCCGCGCTCGCGCAATCCGTCCATGACCGCGGTCAGCCGCTTCTTCGGCAGGTGATGGATGCGTCCGAACGACTCCGGCGGGTGGATGCCCATGTCCAGCGCGGACAGCACGTGGGCCTCCGTGCCGCCGACCCGCTCCCCGACCAGAGCGGCGATGTGCCCGTCGCCGCGATGCTCGCGCAGCATGGTCGCGGAGTGCCACAGCCGGGCGACCGGGTCGCTCGGCACCGCAAGGGTGCGCATCCCGGCGTACATCACCCGGCCTGCCGTGGGCGCGCTCGTCGCGGCCTTGGTGGTCAGGTCGGCAGCACGCGACACTCCCGGGGAACCGGCCAGCTCGTCACCGAGGATCCGCCGCAGGGAGGCCGCGCTGCCCCGCTCCCGTGCGGCGACGGACGCCTCGGGCGGGATCGTCTCCCACGCACTCGGAATGTGCCGCGCGACCTCCTCGGCGGCGAAGTTGTAGAAGGCGGCGTGTACGACGTCTGCCGGCACCCGGCCCAGCGGGGCGGCGCGGCTGGCGAAGTAGCCGTCCCAGTAAGTGCGGTGGCCGAGCGCGGTCAGTTCCTCATTGCACTCGTCGGCGAAGTAGGTGACCAGGCAGATCGGCTCCAGGAGCTCGTACATGCGACGCGCGATGTGGGTCATCGGATGCGAGGGCGTCGTGTCCATCGGGTTCTCCCTTTGCTCAGGTGTGCCGACTTGGACCGTCCGGCACACCGGAACTCATCGCCGGCTGAGAGCCCTTCAAAGGTGCTGGCAGACGTCGCCCCTGGGCAACCGTCGCGGTGGGGATCGCGGCGTGTGGCACTGCCTCGTGATCGACGTCCTGCCGGACGCGCGTTCCGTAGTCACCCGCGGGGCGTGGCCTGGCCGCGCAAACCGGCCGACTCGGCGCCTCTGGGCAGGCTGTACCTTGCCTCGCTGTCATCTGCATCCGATCACGAGGCTCACTGAGAGCTCGGGGCGTGTGTTCGCGCTGTGCAGCGCCTCCGGCCGCAGAGAAGGGGGTTGCCACTTCCTCCGGCTCGCCTCGATCGCGAACGCGACCGTCAGGCATGGCGAGCGAAATTGACAGGGTTTGCACACGGGGCGAACCTGGAACAAGACGCCCTGCATGGGCCCGTCAGCATGAACGGGCACGTGCGAACCATCACCGGGGACGGGCCGTGCATGAACAAGGTCAGCCTCTGACCACTCGCTCAACCGCGCGGGCGGCTGACAGCCGTGGCTGGTCACCGAGGTGTCGCCGACGACGACGCCCGGCTCGGCGGCCATCCGCACCACCCGTAGGCCAGTTCGCGGATACGGCGCGCGGCATCTGCGTACGCGCCGCCACCATGCTGGCCTCGGCCGTGGAAGGGGCGGCGTACGCAGAGCACGCCACGATGGGGCTGTCCCGGATCGAACAGGACACGCTGTTCCTCCAGCACGTGCACGCAGCCCTCGTGGAGCACTGCACGGAGCAGGCCGGCCGCCTGACGGACCGTAGCTGAAGCGGCTCGTGGCCCTCGTGCCGCGCCTTCTCCTCGTCCGGCCCCGGGACCGTCTGATACGCGAAGTCACGCAAGGAAAGGACGGCGTCATGTCCGAAAGATACGTCGACGACGAGGACGTGAAGGCGGTCATCGAGAGGACCGACACCGGCGATGGACCCGGCATCGACAACCTTGACGACCTTCCGGAGAGCGACTTCGTCGGCTTCGCCGAGGACGGCCTCCACGCGACCCCCACCATCCCTTACGACTGTCCCGTCGCGGACTTCATCGACGAGCTCAACGCGACGGGCCATGTCACCCACACCTCGTACCAGAAGACGTCGGTCACGCTGCACCACAACGCCGGCCGGCTGTCGCACCAGGATGTGCTCGACGTGTGGAGGGTACGTCCGGCTTCGGCCCACTTCGACGTGGACGCCGCGGGCGCCGTCGCCCAGTACGTCAAGGTGGACGAGTACGCCTGGGCCGTCGGCAACCCGGTCGGCAACCAGAGCTCGATCAGCATAGAAATGGCGAACGCCACGCTCGCGCCCGACTGGACGGTCGGCGAGACCGCCTGGAAGAACGCCGCACGTCTCGCGGGCTGGCTCTTCGCCAAGGTGATCGGCGAGCGCCCCGGCAACGGCAACCTCTTCTACCACCACCACTGGAAATCGACCGTCTGCGCCGGTCCGTACATGGACCAGATCTACGACGAGGTCCTCGCCGCGACGCGAGTGTCGTACGACTACTTCAAGGACGCGCACTCCAGCTTCCGGCCGGATACCGAGCCGGTACCGGTCGATCGCCGGCGCTGACCAGTCGGGGCGAGCGCAAGGCCCGCCCGGTCGAGCTCGGTGTCAGCGGCGGCACCTACCTGAGCCATCGAGGCGTGGAACGAACACTGGGACCCACTCACGTTCGGCCCTGATCGCACCGTCGGCGTCATCGTCGTCTCCCAGCGCGGTTGCGCCCTGCGTGATCGGCTGGTGATCAGCGGCGCGCATCGAGGGACGATCTGGCCCGACGAACGGTCGGGCGAGGTCGACCTCGCCCCGCCTCGCGAGCAAGGCGGGACTCCAGTGCCAGGTGGCAGGTGGGAGGTGGCAGGTCGTGGTGCTGGACCCAGCGGACGTCGAGGACAGAGATGATCACGCAGGCCCACGGCCGGCATCCCGCATCCGGGGCCGCACGCCGAATGCCTCGTGACCGTCGGTCGAGTGTGGTTCGCTGCTCGAGTGACTCAGGACTTGGAGATCGTCGCATTCGAATCCGTCGAGGCATTCCAGGAATGGCTCGGCGAGAACCATGCCGTCTCGCCCGGCATCTGGCTCAAGCTTCGCAAGAAGGGTCCCGGAATCATCGCGCTGGACTACTCCGAGGCGCTCGACGTGGCGCTCTGCTACGGCTGGATCGACGGCCAGAAGGCCAAGTTCGACGACGATTGGTGGCTCCAGCGGTTCACCCCGCGCAAGCCGAGCAGCAGGTGGTCCAAGGCTAACCGGGACAAGGTGACCGCCCTGGTCGAGCAGGGCCGGATGCGTCCGCCGGGACAGGCCGAGGTCGACCGCGCCAAGGCAGACGGCCGCTGGGAAGCGGCTTACGACGGCGCGAAGACCGCCACGGTGCCGGACGACCTCACGGCTGCCCTGACCGCTGACCCGGCCGCGGCGGCGTTCTTCGAGACGCTGGACCGGCAGAACCGCTACGCGATCCTGTACCGGATCCAGGACGCCAAGAAGGCCGAGACCCGGGCGCGCCGGATCGAGAAGTACGTAGCGATGCTGGCGAAGGGCGAGAAGCTGCACCCGTAGTGACCGAGAGAGACCGGGGCCGTGCGCAGCCCCGTGTGGTTCTCGTGGTTGGTCGGCGCCGCGTCAGGTCAGCCCGCCGTCTGCTGGATGGGTTCCGGGGTGGCCGTCCGGCGGCGCCGGGCGGCCAGGCCGAGTGCGGCGGTGGCCCCGGCCCCGGCGAGGGCCAGTACGCCCAGGGCGTTCGCCAGGGTGCCGGCGGCGGAGGTGAGCGCGAGGACCACGAGCGGGCAGATGAACTGGCCGAGGAAGAAGGAGCCCGTCCACAGGCCGGTGCCGCGGCCACGGTCGGCATAGTGGAGCTTGGACATGGCGAGGGTGAGAAGGCTCGGCAGCATGATGCCGCTGCCGAGGCAGTTGATCACCGCGCCGGCGGTCAGTACGACGGGGTCGGGGGCGAGCCAGATGACCGCGAAGCCGAGGGCGGACAGGCCGAACGCGGTGGGCAGCCAGGCTTGCGGGCTGCGGCCGGACTTGGCGAAGACGACGGCGCCGATCACGACCGCTGCACTGGAACCGGCTGCGGCCAGTCCGATCACGCCGGGGTTGCTCACACCCACGTCGTCCAGCAGGAACGCCATCTCCACCTGGACCGTGTAGAAGAGGACGGCGCCGAAGAGGGTCAGCGCGCAGGTGCCCGCCAGCGGACGCCAGGGGAAGGGCCGCTTGGCCATCGGTTCCGCGGCGGCGGGGGCGGGCTCGTCCGTTCGGCCGGCCGGCCGGGGCCGGGGCAGGAAGGCGGCCATGGCGGGGGCGAGCAGCAGGCTCACGGCGTACGCCCAGAACGGTGCACGCCAGCCGGCCGATCCGGCCGCGCCGCCCAGCACGAAGAAGGCCGTCGCGGAGATCGAGGCGCACATCGTCTGCATCGCGAGGTAGCGGTCGCGCTGCCGGCCCGAGTAGTAGTCGCCGATCAACGTGGTGCTGCAGGTCATGATGGCGGCTTCGGCGACACCGACGAGGGCGCGGCTGGCGACGATGACGCCGAGGGAGTCCAGCCACAGGGGGGCGGTGCCGAGGATCGCGTACAGCACGGTCGAGACGACGAGGAGGCGTTTGCGGCCGAGCCGGTCGACGAGGACGCCGGCGAAGGGGGCCAGCAGTGCCAGGGAGAGGGCGGGGACGGTCAAGGCCATGGGGACGAGCACGTCGGCGCCCGGCACGTCGGCGAAGTGGTCCTGCATCTGCGGCAGGACGGGGGCGATGAGCACGGCTCCCAGGATGGGCAGACAGGCGCCGGCCATCAGCAACGTGAGGCGAAGCCGGTGGCCGGGGCCGGACACGGCCTGCTCGGGCGGGGCGTCCGCGACAGCCGCGGGAGACGGGGACGAGAGCGGGGGCATGGGTGCAGGCATGCGGGAACTCCACGTGGCGGGTCGGGAGGGGGACGGGACGGTGCAGCCGTCGTGGTCGGGCTGCCCGGTATCCATGGCAGGTTCGGAGCGGGGAGCCGACGACTGCCGGGCGTCGCGGCGTACCGGCTCGCCGGGCGTCGCGGTGTACCGGCTCGCCGGGCGTCGCGGTGTACCGGCTCGCCGGGCGCCTACCAGGTCCCGGAAGTGGGAGACGGGTGCGGTTCCGGCGCCGGGTGGAGACGACTATGGGCCAGCGGACAGGTCCTGCCTAGCCCTCATCCGATCGATATCGAAGATGTGGATCATCCGAGCCTTGGATGCCAGGCACGTGCACTGGCCCGCTATCTCGGTGCGACCGTGGCGATACGGCCGGGCTCGGAAGCTGCCAGCTGCGCTCCCACGCGGGCAGCGGTCTCGCGCAGCCAGATGTGGGCCGCGTCGTGGGTGTGCACCGGATGCCACCACAACGCTTCCTGGAGAGGGACCGCCCCGTAGGGGGCTTCCATGAGGCGTACGGCGGCCACGCCTCGCAGCAGCTCGGCCAGGCGCTGCTGGACCAGGGCGATCCGGCGGGTGCCGGCGACCAGGAAGGGCAGCGCCTGGAAGCTGTCGACGGAGATCTCCACGTGGGGATCGACGCCGAGCATGCTCAACTGGCGGGCGGCCGGAGCGTCGTAGGCGCGCTGGTAGACGACCCAGGGCAGCCGTGCCAGGTCGTCCATGGTCAGCTGGTCGCCGACCTCGTCGTTCGTCTCGGCCACCAGGAAGGCCCAGCGGTCGGTGAACAGGTCGACGGCGGGGAAGCCGCTGATGACGCCGCGCGGCATCAGAAGCCCGTCGGCCGTGCTGAGCAGGGGTGCCGTGTCCTCCGTGACGTCGATGGGCGTGCGCTGGAAGCGCAGCCGTACCCCTGGGGCCTCGGCGTGCACGGTCCGGGCGAGCTCGGCGCCGAACACGGCGAGGGCGTAGTCGGAGGTGAGCAGGGTGAACTCGTGCTCCTCGCTGCCCGGGGCGAAGTCGGCCCTGCTGCTGAAGACCCGTTCCAGCAGGTCGCAGGCGGTCGAGGTGCGGTCCAGCAGGGCGCGGCCGAGGGCGGTCAGTTCGTACTGTCTGCCGACGCGCGAGAGCAGGTCGTCGTCGAAGTGTCGGCGCAGGCGGGCCAGGGCCGCGCTCATCGCCGGCTGACTGAGCCCGACGCGCTGCCCGGCGCGGGTGACGTTGCGTTCCTGCAGCGGGCCCGCAGGGACAGGACGAGATTGAGATCGAGGCCGGAGAGGGACACGACGCCTCCAGAGCGAGGCCGCTTGCGGCGGCGACATTCACACCACGGATGATCAACATCTAAAGAATCTATTTCCCAGATTAATCGGTGGGGGTCACATTGGTCCCACCGCAATCTGGAGGACATTCCCGTGAAACCCGCAGCCCCTTCCGCGCCCTTTTCCGGACCCTTCGCCCTTGGCGTCCTCTCCGCCTCTGACCAGGAGCCTTTCCCCGGTCTTGTGATCGCCGGGGGGCGCGTGCTGGATCTTCCCACGGCTCTCGGGGAGCCGGCCCTGACGACCCGGAGGATCCTCGAGCGCTGGGACGAGATGCTCCCTCGCCTGCACGAGCTCGCGGCCGACGAGACGGCCGACTGGCGGCCGTTGGAGCACCTGCGGGTGCACGCGCCGGTCGAGCCCCGCCAGGTCTTCCAGTCCGGCGCCAACTACCGGCAGCATGTGATCGACTTGGAGGTCGCCCACCGCTCCCCCGACGACCCCCGCACCGGGGAGGAGGCTCGTGCGGAGATCGCCGCGGTCATGGACCGGCGGGCGGCCGAGGACCTGCCGTACGTGTTCATCGGCCTGCCGAGCGCGATCACCGGCCCCTTCGACGACGTCGTGCTTCCGGACTGGGCCGAACAACCGGACTGGGAGCTGGAGTTGGCGGCCGTCATCGCCGGGCCCGCCTACCGGGTGACGGTCGAGGAGGCCCTGGAGTACGTCGCCGGCTACACCATCGCCAACGACCTCACCGACCGCGCCACCGTCTTCCGTCGGGACATGAAGGCCATCGGCACCGACTGGCTGCGCTGCAAGAACGCCCCGGGCTTCACCCCGCTCGGCCCGTGGATCGTGCCCGCCGAGTCGATCGCCGACCCGGGCGACCTGCGCGTCACGCTGAAGCTCAACGACGAGACGATGCAGGACGAGTCCACCAAGGACATGCTCTTCGGCATCGCCCGGCTGGTGTCGTACATCTCCCAGACCTCCCGGCTGCTGCCCGGCGACGTGGTGCTCACCGGGAGCCCGGCCGGCAACGGCATGCACTGGGGACGACTGCTGCGCGACGGTGACGTCATGGAGGGCTCCATCACGGGTCTGGGCGCGCAGCGCACCCGCTGCGTCGCGGAGAGGACCGCGTCGTGACGGCCCCGCTCGACCCGACGGACGCCGAGGGCGCGATCGCCGAGGCCGCCAAGCGGTTTTCCAACTGGGGGCGTTGGGGCGAGGACGACGTGCTCGGCACGCTGAACTTCCTCGACGAGGCCAAGCGCCTCGATGGTGCGGCACTGGTCCGCCGGGGCGCGAGTTTCTCACTGTCACAGCCGTTCGACATGAACGGGCCGCAAAAGGGCTGGCGCCGCCGCACCAACCCCGTCCACACCATGCTGGACACGGGAACGGACGCGGCGCTGGGCAACCAGGGCTTTCCGCACGGCATCGGCGGCGCCGACGACGTGATCGCGATGCCCCTGCAGTGCTCCACCCAGTGGGACGGGCTCGGGCACATCTTCGACCACGGCAAGGCGTGGAACGGCCGCGACGCCGCGAAGACCGTCACCTCGGACGGCGATCTGGTCACCGGCATCGAGCACATGGCCCCGTACGTCGCCGGGCGCGCCGTCCTCCTCGACGTCGGCCGGGTGATCGGCGACGAACACGGAGAACTGCCGGACGGTTTCGCGATCACCGAGGAACACCTGACCGCGACGGCCGAGGCGCACGGCGTGGCCGTCGGCCGCGGGGACATCGTCGTCGTCCGGACCGGGCGGCTGACACGCGCCCGCCGCGAGGGCTGGGGCGACTACGCCGGCGGAGACTCTCCCGGTCTGTCCTTCACCACCGTCGGCTGGCTGCACGCGAGCGAGATCGCCGCGATCGCCACCGACACATGGGGCTTCGAGGTACGGCCGAACGAGTTCGACGGCGCCTTCCAGCCTCTGCACCAGGTCGTCATCCCCAACATGGGCCTGCTGATCGGCGAGATGTGGGACCCCGACGCGCTCGCGGACGACTGCGCCCGCGACGGCGTGTACGAGTTCTGGCTCACCGCCGCGCCCCTGCCCATCACCGGAGCCGTCGGCTCCCCCGTCAATCCGGTCGCCGTCAAATGACCCGCCCAACAAAGGAGTCGGCCATGGAAGGAAAGAGAGTCCTGGTCGTCGGAGGGGGCACCTCCGGCAATGTGATGACCGTGCTGCTGCGGCGGGCGGGCATCGACGTCGACCTCGTCGAGGCCAGACCGGACTGGAACGTACGCGGCTCCGGCATCACCCTTCAGGGCAACGCCCTGCGCGTGCTGCGCGAGATCGGAGTCTGGGACGAGGTCCGCGAGCACGGCTTCGGCTTCGACTCACTGGGGCTGACGACGCCCGACGGCACCGTGCTGCACGTCGGCGAGGTCCTGCGCACCGGCGGAGACGACCTCCCCGCCACTCTGGGCATGCAGCGCCCGGTACTCCAGCGCATCCTCGTCGACGCCGTCCGGGCATCCGGCGCGAACGTCCGGCTCGGCACCACCGCCGAGATCCTCACCGGGGACGACACGTCAGCGACCGTCCGGTTCAGTGACGGCACCGAGGGCCGCTACGACCTCGTCGTGGCCGCCGACGGCCTGCACTCCGCGACCCGCGCCGCCATAGGCATCGACGTCGAACCCGAGCCGACCGGTATGGCCATCTGGCGTGTCCCGGCGCCCCGCCCGGCCGGAGTGGAGCGCAGCGACCTCTCACACGGCGGACCCTGCTACATCGCCGGCTACACACCCACCGGCAAGGACACGGTCTACGCCTATCTGGTGGAGGCCGGCCGCGACCGCGCCACGATCCCGCCCGAGTCCTACGCTCGGGAGATGCGCCGCCTCGCCGAGGGCTACGGCGGTGCCTGGGACGAGATCCGTGACTCGATCACCGACCCGGCGCAGGTGAACTACACCTGGTTCGACCGGATGCTGGTCGAGGGGTCCTGGCACCGGGGCCGGGTCGTCCTCGTCGGCGACGCCGCGCACTGCTGCCCGCCCACGATGGCCCAGGGTGCGGCCATGGCCCTGGAGGACGCCTGGGTGCTGTCCCAGCTGCTGACCAGCGGATCCGCGTGGGACGAGGAACTGCTCACCCGCTACTACAAGCGGCGGATCGACCGGGTCCGGATGGTCGTCGAAGCGTCCGTGCAGATCGGGCAGTGGCAGCTCGACGACGTGCCCGGTGACGTGCCCGGGCTGCTGGCGGCCACCATGCCGGTGCTCAAGGAGCTCCCGTGACGGTCCACCCGCCCCCGGCTACCGCTGGGATTCGGCCCCAGCCCGACCCCCGCCCCTCGTCCAGCGTCGACGCGCACCCCGTTAGGACGGGTCCCTCGTCCAGCGTCGACGCGCACCCGGTTCGGACGGTGGACGTGCACGCGCACCTCCTCGTGCCCGAGATCGAGGCCCTGGTGGCCGACCTGCCGGGTCTGGCAGAGGCCAAGGCCCTCGACGCCCGCCGCAACGGGCCCGCGGCCCGGGCCGTCAGCGGCCCCATGGTCGCCGAGCGCATTCCGAGGCTCACGGACGTGGCCGTGCGACTGGCCGGGATGGACGCCCAGGGCGTGGACGTCCAGCTGGTCAGCCCGTCCCCCTCGCACTACCACCACTGGGCCGACGAGGAGACGGCCGAGAAGCTCTACCGGCTTGCGGGCGAGGCGACGGCCGCGCACTGCGCACAGGCGCCCGACCGGCTGCGGGGGCTGGGGGTCGCCCCCCTCCAACATCCGGAGCAGGCCGTGCGAGCCCTCGAGCACGCCCAGGACCAGGGACTTCTGGGTGTCGAGATCTCCAGTCACGCACCGGGCCGCGAACTGTCCGACCCCGCGTACGAACCCTTTTGGACCCGGGCCGAGGAGACGGGCGCGATCCTCTTCCTGCACCCCTTCGGCTGCACGCTCGACGAGCGCCTCGACCGGTGGTACCTGTCCAACACCGTCGGCCAGCCCACCGAGAACGCCGTGGCTCTCTCGCACCTGATCTTCTCCGGAGTACTGGACCGGCATCCGGAGCTGAAGGTCGTCGCCGCGCACGGGGGCGGCTATCTGCCCACCCACATCGGCCGCTCCGACCACGCCTGGTCGGCCCGCTCCGACGCGGGCGCGGGCTGCGCCCACCCGCCCAGCAGCTATCTCAAGCGCTTGTACTTCGACTCCTTGGTCCACGACCCGCAGGTACTGCGGGCGCTGATCGGCGCGGTCGGCGCGGACCGTGTGCTGCTCGGCTCCGATTTCCCCTTCGACATGGGCACCGAGGACCCCGTGGGCGCACTGCGCGCCGCACGCCTGCCCGACGACGACTTCCACGCCGTACGCGGCGGCAACGCGACAACGCTGCTGCGCCTCACCTGAACCCGCACAGGAGAACCGCCATGAGCGCACGCCTGCTCACCCATCTGCGGCACGTCGACCTCGCCGTGCCCGACTACGACAAGCAGCTCGACTTCTACGCCGGCGTCTGGGGCCTGACCCAGGTCGCCGAAGACTCCGGCATCTCCTTCCTCGCCGCCGAGGGCAGCCCCGAGCAGTACGTGGTGCGGCTGCGCAAGGCGGAGGAGAAGCGCCTCGACCTCGTCTCGTACGGCGCCGGCTCCACCGAGGACGTGGACACTCTCGCCGAGCGACTTCTCGCGGGAGGCGTGGAGTTGATCTCCCAGCCGGGCAAGATCGACACACCCGGCGGCGGGTACGGCTTCCGCTTCTTCGACGTCGACGGCCGCACCGTCGAAGTCTCCGCCGATGTGGACGTACGGCAGCACCGCAAGATCGAGGAGAAGGAGTCGATCCCGGTCAAGCTGTCGCACGTCGTGCTGAACTCGCCGGACCTCGACAGGACCCGCGAGTGGTACGAGACCCACCTCGGCTTCCGTCACTCGGACACGCTCAGCTCGCCGCACATGGGCGAGGTCATGCACTTCATGCGGATCTCCAACCAGCACCACTCGATGGCCATCGCGAGAGGCCCGCACACCTCCCTGCACCACGTCTCCTTCGAGATGCGCGGCCTGGACGAGTACATGCGCGGCTCCGGCCGCGTGATCCGCGCCGGTTTCAAGAAGGTCTGGGGGCCGGGCCGGCACCTGGCGGGCGACAACACCTTCACGTACTTCCTGGACCCGCACGGCAACACCGTCGAGTACACGACGGAACTGGAGCTGCTGGACGAGGACACCTGGCACCCCCACGTCTACGACTTCTCCCAGCCCGAGGTCACCGACCAGTGGGGCACCGCCAATCCCATGAACGAACTGATCGCCAAGGAGTCCTTCAACGACGTCGACCGCGGCTGCTTCGTCGCCCCGCCGGTCTGACCTCCTCGAACCCCGGGGACGCGGTAGCCCAGTCACCGCCCTGACGCCTTTGCCGCGTCCCCGGTTCCCACCGCTGTCGAAGACCGCCGGAGCCTGGAGCCGTGCATGCGTTTCGCCACCTATGAACACCGACACCAGCGACAGGTCGCCGTCGTGGAGAAGGACGGCACCCTCCACCCGGTACCCGGGGCGCGCTCGCTCATGGAGCTGATCAGCTGCGGCGACGGACTCGACGCGCTCCTGCACGCCGGTGCCGCCACGCTCGACGTCCCGCCGGGCCCTCACGTGTCCGCGGTGCGGCTGCTGCCACCGCTTCAGCCGCCCACCGTGCGGGACTTCGTCACCTTCGAGGAGCACGTCGAAGGGGTACGGCGATCCGTGGACGGCGTCGGCGGGGTGCCCGACGCGTGGTACGACGCCCCGACGTTCTACTTCACCAACCCGTACGCCGTCATCGGCGCCCATGACGACGTCCCGATGCCGCCGGGCAGCGAAGCCCTCGACTTCGAGCTGGAGGTCGCCGCCGTCATCGGCCGGGAGGGGCGGGACCTGACGCCGGAACAGGCACGGAACCACATCATCGGCTACACGGTCTTCAACGACTGGTCGGCCCGCGACCTGCAGTCCCGCGAGATGCAGGTCCGCCTCGGCCCGTGCAAGGGCAAGGACACGGCCGCCACTCTCGGCCCGTACCTGGTCACCGCCGACGAGCTGGAGCCGTACCGCGACACCGACGGCCTTCTGCGCCTGGCGCTGACCGCCTCGGTGAACGGCGAGGTCGTCGGCGAGGACCTGCTGTCCAACATGAGCTGGACCTTCGAGGAGATGGTCGCCTACGCCTCGCGGGGCACCGTCGTCCGCCCTGGCGACGTGCTCGGCTCCGGCACCTGCGGGAACGGCGGCTGCCTCGCCGAGCTGTGGGGCGTCCGGGGCGAGCAGTCCCCGCCCTCGCTGAAGCCGGGCGACACCGTCACCCTCACCGTGGAGGGCATCGGCACCGTCTCCAACACCGTGGTCTCGGGCAGGAGGCCCGAGCCGCTGCCGACCGCCCGCCGCCGCACCCGGGAGCGGCCGTGAACGACCTGCACCCCAAGCGACTCCTCGGCAAGGTCATCGTCGTGACCGGCGCCGCGCGCGGCCAGGGCGCCGCCGAGGCCGAGGCCCTGACCCGCGAAGGCGCCCACGTCATCGCCATCGACGTGACCGAGGCCCCCGGCTGCCGCCACCTCGACGTCACCGACGAGGAGCACTGGGCGGAGCTGGCCGCCGAACTGAGCGAGTCCTACGGCCAGGTGAACGGCCTGGTCAACAACGCGGGCATCACCTGGCGCGCCCGCCTCGGCGAAGTGACCCCCGACGACCTCGCCCGAGTCCACGCCGTCAACGTCGCCGGCCCGCTCCTTGCCATCCAGCACCTGACGCCGCTGATGCCGCCCGGCTCGTCCATAGTCAACGTCGGTTCCACCGCAGCTCTCACCGCCCACTACCCGGTCGCCTACACGACCAGCAAATGGGCACTGCGCGGCCTGTCGAAGACCGCGGCCGCGGAGCTCGGCCCGCGCGGCATCCGCGTCAACACGATTCACCCCGGCTTCATCGAGAGCGAGATGACCGCCTCCGCCGCCCCGGCCTTCCGCGAGGCGAACATCCGCGAGACCCCGCTCGGCCGCACCGGCACGGTGGACGAGGTCGCCCCGCTCGTGGTCTTCCTTCTATCCGACGAGTCCTCCTTCATCACCGGCGCCGAGATCCCGGTCGACGGCGGACTCACCGCGCATGGCGGTGTCAAGTCCATCTCGGATGCTCTGGGCTCAGCTGCCGTGGATTCGGCTGCTTCGAATCCGCTACGGCATGGAAACGGCTGGAAGGGAAGGTGCCCCTGATGTCGGGCACGGCCGACGGTCCGTGACGCGCGGCGACGCTGCGGTTCGGGGGCCGGGGCAGCTCGCACTACAGACCCACTACAGAGACCAGTCGGGATCGGGGGGTGCCGGCGTGGGGCTGCAGGGAGCCGTCGAAGGCTGCGGGTCCGACAGTGAAGGCTTCGGCTCCGGCTGATGCGGGTGCCTGTATCCGGTCCGTGCCGGTGATGGAGCCGGAGATGACCAGGCGGCCGGTGGTGGCGGCGCGGGCGGCGCGGACCAGGTCGAGAGGGCCGGCATCGGTGGCGCGGTACGCGAGGAGGTCGACGCCGGCGCAGCCCGCTGCCTCCGCACTTCGGCAGTCGTTGACGATGCGGTCCGGGGCGCCGCCGCGGCGGGTGGGGCGCCCCACTCGTCACACCCTTCGGTTTCGTCCCCGACGGCACCGGCTACCACCTCCTCAGCCGTCGATCACCCGAGCAGGACGGACGCGTTCGCCGGTTGACGGCATGGCTGCGGGCCAGGACGAGCCGGCTCGAGAACGATGCCGAACCAGTGTGACCGCTGGGTGGGACAGGGGTCACTCCGGAGGACTAGGACACCCACCTCGACGTCGGCTTCAGTGTGTCGGAGGACGAGCAGGCCCCAGCGGTATGACCCGCATGATTCAGCGAGGCAGGGTGACGAGCCCCATCTCATAGGCGGAGATGACGAGTTGGACCCGGTCCCGGGCGCCCAGTTTGGTGAGCAGCCGTGACACATGCGATTTGGCGGTGGCCACCGTGATGAAGAGGTCCTCGGCGATTTCGGTGTTCGACCGGCCGCGTCCGACCAGGGCCAGCACTTCACGTTCCCGCTCGGTGATGCCCTTGACCGGCCGTGGGGAGCGCTCCGGGACAGGCGCGGGGCGCCCGATGAAGTCCGCGATCAGACGGCGTGTCACACCCGGCGCGATCAGTGCGTCGCCGGCGGCGACCACGCGGATCGCCGCGAGGATGTCGTCCAGCGCCATGTCCTTGACCACGAAGCCGCTCGCGCCGGCCCGGAGCGCGCCGTAGACGTGGTCGTCCTCGTCGAAGGTGGTCAGGATGAGGACGCGTGTGGCTGCCGGACCGGCCGTGATCCGGCGGGTGGCCTCGATCCCGTCCATGCCGGGCATCCGGATGTCCATGACCACGACGTCGGGGCTGGCTTCCCTGACCAGTTGGACGGCCTCGGCGCCGGTGGCGGCTTCACCGACGACCTCCAGATCGCTGTGATCGGACATGAGCACGCGTAGACCGGACCGCACCAGGGGCTGGTCGTCGGCGAGCACAACGCGGACGGTCACTGGTGGACCCTCCTCTCCACGGGCGCTGAGAAGGTGCCTGTGATGAGATGCCGGTGAGAGCCGGGGTGACGGCCCGCAGTGGTCATCGGGTCTCCACCGGAACTCCGGCCGGTGCGGGCAGCGGCAGGCTGGCCGCCACCCGGAAGCCGCCCTCAGGGCGGGGCCCGGCGCTCAGGTGGCCGCCCAGCAGACCGACCCGCTCCCGCATCCCGATGATGCCGAAGCCGTGGGCCGAGCCGTTCCCGGTGGTGCCGCGCCCGTCGTCGACGACCTCCACGGACAGTTCCCCGTCTCCGTAGTCGACGGCCACCCGGCAGCGCCCGGTGCCCGCGTGCCGGACCACGTTGGTCAGCGCCTCCTGCACGATGCGGTAGGCGGACAGATCGATGACGGTCGGCACAGGACGCTGCTCCCCGCTGAGGCGTACGTCGACGTGTACTCCCGCGTCCGCGGTCGCTGCCGCCAGCCGCTCGACGTCCGCCAGCCCCGGCGACGGTGCGAGCGGCGACTGCTCCGAGGGGGGCGCACCACCCCGGTCGGCCCGGCGGAGCGAGATCAGCGTGCGCCGAAGGCCCGAGAGGGTCTCTCTGCTGGTGGCCTCGATGGCGCGCAGGGCCTCGTGCGCCTGTGCCGGCTGGGTCTGGATGACCCGGCTGCCCACACCGGCCTGGATGGCGATGATGCCGATGCTGTGCGCGACCATGTCGTGCAACTCCCGTGCGATCCGCAGCCGTTCGGCGGTCACGGCCTCGGCCACCTCCTGCGAGCGCAATGCCACCGCGTGCTCGCGGCGCTCGCGGCTCAGCAGACCGGCCATGCAGGATGCGGTCGTCGCCAGAAGGGCGATCACCGCGTTGACGGCCAGGTCGTCCCCGTGCGCGAAGACCCCGATCACCAGGAGTTGCACGGCGGCAGACACGGCCACGGCGACAATCGAAACGCGCCGGACGCAGGTGGTGACGATGAAGCCCAGGACGAGGTCCACCGCCAGATACGACAGGAACTGGCCCTGGTACGACGCCGCCGAGCTCTCATGGCCGGAACTCGGAGGACCCACCACGACAGCGGTGGATCCGAAGAGCGCCATGGCCAGAGCCAGCAGCGGCATCCGCCGCACCACGCCGGCGAGCAGGCTCACGGCCAGCAGTGCCCCGACACCGTGAACGGTGCCCGACGCCCGCGGCGCGGCCCCCACCAGCAGACCCACCACGAGGAGGTAGGAGACGCCCCCCGCCCAGGCCACAGCCTCGGCTCTCGTCATCGGCGGCACTCCCTCCCGGGAGCAACCCAGCGGTGCGCGACGCGCGCAGGCAACAAAGTGATCGTCATGAGGTTCACGCCGTGAGACTAACCGGCCACCGCCGGCGCGGCATCAGTCCGGGGACGTACGCCCACGGGCCAACCCGACCGCACGATTGCCGCCCACGGCACCATGTCCGGGCGGGGGTCCTCTCGGCAGTGTGGGTGCCGTGATCGAAGTCAGCGAACTCACCAAGCGCTACGGCAGCAAGACGGCCGTCGACCATCTGTCCTTCACCGTGCGGCCGGGTCAGGTCACCGGATTCCTCGGCCCCAACGGCGCCGGCAAGTCCACCACCCTGCGGATGATCCTCGGCCTGGACACGCCCACCACCGGCGCCGCCACCGTCAGCGGCGTCCCCTTCCACCGCCGCCCACGCGGACTGCGACACGTCGGCGCCCTCCTCGACGCCGGACATGTCCACGGCGGACGCAGCACCGCCGCCCACCTGACCGCCCTGGCCCGCAGCAACGGCATACCGCGGTGCAGGGTGAAAGAGGTGCTTCAGGAGGTGGGGCTGGCCGAGGTGGCCAACCGCCGCATCGGCGGATTCTCCCTCGGCATGAAACAGCGCCTCGGCATCGCCACCGCCCTGCTCGGCGACCCGCCCGTGCTCGTGTTCGACGAGCCGATCAACGGCATGGACCCGGAGGGCGTCCTCTGGGTACGTCGGCTCTTCCGGCGCCTGGCCGCCGAGGGGCGCACGGTCTTCCTCTCCAGCCACCTGATGTCGGAGATGGAGAACACCGCCGACCAGTTGGTCGTCATCGGCCGAGGCCGCCTCATCGCCGCCGAGCCGCTGAGGGACTTCGCGGCCCGCGGCACCCGTAGCGGCGTCGTGGTCGCAACACCGCAGGCCGCCGAACTGGCGGCGGTGCTCACCGCGGCGGGCGCCTCGGTCGAGCCGGAGGGCTCGGCGGGCACCGAGAAGCTCGCCGTGACCGGGCTCCCGGCGGACCGGATCGGCGCGCTCGCCTTCGAGAACCGCATCCGGCTGGACGAACTGACCACCCGTACCGCCTCACTGGAGGCGGCCTTCATGGAACTCACCGCCGACAGCACCGAATACCTGGCAGGACAGCCACGATGAGCACACTCGCCTCCGCCCCCCAGGCCGGCCCCGCCGCCGGGGCGCCCGCCCGCTTCCGCGACCTCCTCGCCTCCGAGTGGATCAAGACGCGGTCCCTGCGCTCCACCCCGTGGACGCTCGGGCTCACCCTCCTGTTCGTCATCGGCTCCGCCGCCGTGGCCTCGCTGGCGGACAAGGGCGCGGGCTCCGGCCCCGCTGAGTTCCGGCCCTTCGACTCCTACCCGGCGGCCGGCTACTGGACGCTGATGCTCGTCGCCAGCAGCATGGGCGCCCTCACCGTCGTGAGCGAGTACAGCAGCGGTCTGATCCGCACCACAACCGTGGCCGTCCCGGCCCGCGGCTCGGTCGTGCTGGCCAAGGCGGCCGTCACCACCGCGCTGTGGACCGCCATCGGCACGGCCGCCTCCACCGGTTCCTTCCTCGTCTCCCAGGCCATCCTGGACGGGCACCACGCCGGCGTTCCGATCACCCACCCCGGGGTGGTGCGGGCGCTGGTGGCCTCCGCGTTGCTGGCCCCGGTCTGCGCCCTGGTCGGTCTGGGCCTCGGCGTTCTGCTCCGGCATGCCGCCGGGACCATGGTCACCGCCGTCTTCACCCTGCTGATGCTGCCCCCCATGTTCTCGGAGGACAACCGCTGGTCGGCGGACATCAAACACACACTGGTGGCGGCCGCCTGGAACCGTCTGGTCCAACCCTGGGAGCCGGAATCCGGATCCCTGGGCTACACAGCCACAGTCCCCGGCTCCTGGCTCGTGTACACGCTCTGGCCGCTGATCACGGTCGCACTCGCAGTGCTCGTCGTGAGGCGCCGCGACGTGTGAGTGTGCCTCCAGAGGCGATGTCCCGGTAGCTCGTCGAAACTCGATGACTCTCATCAATGAGCTTCTTCGAGCGGGCCACCGATCGGGTGACGGTCCGTGAAGCGCGACGAGCGAGGCCCTCGGGCGGTTGATCGAGATGTCTGACGTCACCAATGGCGGCAACCTCAGCGAGCAGAAGGCCCTCGAACGCCTGGGGTTCAGTCGGGAAGGCGTCATGCGTGGCAGGTCCTTCCAGCACGGCAAGTACGTCGATGTGCTTGTCTACGGCCAGCTGCGTTCGGAGAAACGTCCCGGAACCCGATGAGCATTCCGGCTTCGCCATCGTCCGGGGCGAGTTCTCACACATCGGCCTGGAGGCGGCTGGCATCAGCGAGGGGGCGATGTACGGAGAACGGTGGCGGCGGTCAATAGGTGTCGCTGCGCACCTGAACATGCTCAGCAGACACCGTCACAAGATCACTGCGTGACGCGGCAAACGTACCCGCCAGGCAGGCACGGCATGGTGGGAGGCGCGTGCTCGGCCCGGGTCGGGGGATGAGGACGACCTTCCCCCCGGATTCAGGCCTCCCCGCCGGTCCCACCCACACCCAGGAGGGCAAGCCCTGCAACGAGAAGTGCCGAGTGAAGAAGGTCGCCTCCCGCCAGAGCGGCCTCGACAGCTCGACCCGAACGCGCTACGCGAGATCCTCAGTGGCGTCGGCTCCACCGACCACCGCTTCGGTGCCGCGTTCGGCAAACCGCCGCTCGAGAGTTGGTGGAACATCGGCATCCACGTCCGCCGCCGCCAGGCCCAGCGTCACACACCTGGCAAGCGCCGCACCACCGACCCGGCACCGATCACCGCAACCCTCACCGCCATGCGTCCCACCGGAGGAAAGGACGCCCCCTGGCAGGTCTGGGCCTACAACCCCCAGGCCTGGCAGTGGCAGCCCCACAGCCCGGCCACCACCGCGTTGCGCGCCGCCGACCCCGCCTGGGGCGTCAGCGGATACCGCGCCACCGCGGACGAGACACTCCAGGCCCGCGCCGCCACGGACATAGTCGAGCAGGCCCTCATCGCCGTCCGCACCCAAATTCCCGCGCCAGCCCCCGCGATGCTCTACGTCGACGGCGACGCCGCCGAGTACAACTGGGCGGGCCTCAGCTCGTCGTGCAACCTCCGTCCGATCTCGGCCGTTGCCGATCGCGGTAGCGGTAGCGGTGGGCAGGATGACGGGCATGGCTGTGTCACCGGCAACACGTCAGCTTTGCGACGCCACCTTTCCGGATGCCGAAACTGCGAGCGTCCTGGCACTCCTGGATCTCTATGCAGGTGCGGAGTGTGAACGTGTGCATCAGGCTGTCGTCCGGCTGAGCGGAGGACGACTCGGCAGGCTTCACATGTGGCTACATGAGGCCAAACGCAACGCGGAGACCGTCCTGTGGTTCGGCGAGTCGCCTTCCGACGTCTCTCAGGACACCCACGCATTCGGCGTGGAGTTCATCAACGGCCTTCTCGACAGGCATCTCGACACTCCCGCGGAGCGTACGGGCGAGTGACAGACGCCTGTCCGCACGCCGCGCCGGGACATCGAACGACTGCCTCGAACCTGGTAGGCGTTTTCGCACTTCAGCGGATATGCAGGCGGCCTTCGTCTGATCCTGTGCTCCGTCACAGAGTGGATCAGCACGAAGGCCGTGGTATCTGCGGCGCCATGTGGACCAGTGCAGGATGTGGTCGATGGAGGTGAGGCGGTGGTCGGTGAGGCGTGTCATCAGGCGTCGTATCTCGGCGAGGTGGCGCGGGGCGACACCTTGTCCGAGTTGTGCAACGCGCTGCTGTGCACGGACGGGCCGGTCCGCACGCTGGTTGATCTCGCGCACCGCCGTAGGCATGGGGCTATGTACGGCGGGCTCAACCAGGCTCAGGGCGCGCGGTGAACCATGACCCGAACACAGCTCCTATGAGGCCGAAACCAGCCCCGATGGCCCCGTGTCGTCGACGATGAGCACCGCTTCGCGGTCACCCAAGTCGTCGACCACGTAGCGACGCACGTCATCGAGGACCCGTCGGCGTCCCACTCGATCCGGTTCAGCATCCGCTGGATACGGTCCAGGCCGCCGTGGCCGGCCTCCCCGGCCAGGAAGTCCAGCCGTTCTTGCGCTCGAGCGGAGCGAGCAGGCCCCGCATATAGGCCAGCGCCGACTCCCGCGGCTCCGACCGGCTGAACCGGTGCACGAACCACCCGTGCACCGCATCCAGTTCACTCGCCACACACGCACATCAGCTAGATCCCCACCCATAACCACACCAACGACGAACCTGGCCAGCAGTCAGGCGAACACCGTTGCAGTAGTGGTGCTGTGGCCGTGCAGGTTCGCCGAGCCAAGCCGATACGATCACCGACTACACTCCGTGCGATTCGCTGTTCGAACACGGGAAGTGTTATGTCGTCCAACTGGGCCAGCCGTTCTCTCACTGCCACTGTGGCCGGCGCTGTACTCACTCTCGTCGGTGGCTGCGCCTCAGGAGAGGGCGAACAGGCTGCTGAGCCCGCGTCGCCCTCTTCTGTGATGTCGTCGAAGCCGTCGACGACCGTGCGGTCTCTCAGCGCTGCGGAGTTGGCGGCAGCACTTCCTGAACAAGGCACTCTGCCGGGCTACTCCGTCAACAACTCGCCCGAGACGAAAGCGGGCGGCCACACCTCCGATCCGAGCGTGCGGCCTAAGGCATGCCAACCTCTTGAGGACGCCAGGTCTGGCAGCTTCGCCGACTCAGTGGCCAGTGCCCGGGTCCACATATCCGCTTCGGAGTTCGCCCCGCCGGACGAGACTCTCACTTTCACCAGCTACCGCTTCGGATCCGCTGGCGCGCACCTTGCTTCCTTGAACGCAGCGCTCGACGCATGTCCGTCGTTGTCCCTGCGAAACCGATACGGCGACAGCGTGAGTACGGACGTGGAACGAGTCAAGGACGAGGTATCGGTGGGGCACGACTCGGTGAGCTTTCGGATGCACTGGACTTTGGATATCGACGGGTTCAAGTCAGAGACGTATTCCCTGGTCACAACTGTCCGCTCAAAAGAAGCGACTGTCACTGTCGTATCGGAGAGAATGGTCGGCAGCCGACTCCCTGACGCGAAGAAGCGTGCTCTCCTTCCGAAGCTGGACCAGAAGCTACTGAAAAGCCAGGCCGACGCCCTCGGCGCAGCACAACACAGTTGAGCTCCCAGCACGTTCAGCGCCTCTCCACGACACATGATCAGCGGGGACGGGTGGCGATGCCTCGCCACTGCTTGAGGCGGTTAATGCACGGCTCGACGGAGCTGCGCTGCCTGCGGGCCTCACGGTCGAAGTCCTGCGCTCTGCCGCCCCGGCTGCCGCGTCGCAGCCTGTGGTCGCGTTGGTCCGCCGGGACGGGAATCCCGGCACGGATGCCGCGTCGGCGCAGGCGTTCGGGGATCGCGCGGGACGAATACGCCTTGTCCGCGAAACGGCCTGGTTGTCCGCTTCCTCGAGTGAAGCAGCAGAAGGTGCCTTCCGTCATGCCTGGCTGCCGTGATGAGCCGATACGATTGATCACCACTTCGGCGTGTGCCTGTCACTGATCACCAGGGGGAAGCATCGGTGTCCAGCCGTATTCAGTCGTTGCAACAAGGTGATCCCCGTCGTATCGGCCCCTATCGCGTTGTGGGCCGCCTGGGGTCCGGCGGCATGGGCACCATCCATGCCGCGCTGAGTGCTGCTGGGGAGCGGCTGGCCGTCAAGGTCGTGCATCCGGCGCAGGCCGACGACGAGTTCCGTGCTCGGTTCCGGCGGGGGGTCCAGTTGTCTCGGCGTGATACGGGTCTCTGCCCGGTTCCGGTGCTCGATGCCGATGCTTCCGCTCCATGGCATGCCGGCGCTTCTATACCCGGTCCCACCCTCGGCCAGTACGTGGCCGCCAGCGGCCCCCTGGCCGAGGCCCGTCTACACGCCGTCGCCACCAGTACAGCCGCCGCATTGCCAGCGGTCCACGAGGCCGGCGTGTCCAAGAATGTCATCTTGACCCCTTCGGGCCGGATGGAGCTGAACTTCGGGATCGCGCATGCCATGAACGGTACTTCCGTCACCCGCACTGGCGTCATGACAGGCACGCCGGGGTGGATCAGCCCTGAGCACCACCGCACCGCCACGGTCGTCTCGACACCAGGCCCGGGGACGTGAGCTGCGACCCGGCGTCGCTCCAGCAGCGAGCTTCCCGCCTCCAAAAAAGCACGGACGGCCGGCAGGGCCCATTCGCCGACCACTCCCTGGTCGACGCCCACTTGTCCGAGATCTGCGACCTGCGACCTCTTCGCCTGAACGAAGGAACCCACTCCTTGCTCCCGATACGCGCCGCCCGGCGACGCCTTGCCGCGGCCGTCACCGTCGTCCTCGCCCTCACCGCCACCGGTGCCGTCCTCCCCTCCCCGGCGACGGCCGCGCCCGCCGCCGGCCTCGCGGCCACGGCGGTCGATGGCCAGTCGGTCGTCGCCTTCCCGAAGGGGGACGTCATCACCGGGGTCACCGCCTCGGGCTACCTGACCCGCAACCCGGCCACCGGCCGTAGCTGGCTTCCCGCCGCGGGCGGCTCCCCGAGGAAATGGCCGTCGAGCTCCACGGTCCTGGGTACCGGGTCCGGCGACCTCGTCGCCACGTACGCCGCCCCCGCCAACACCACCGGCATGATCACGGACATGGCGACCGGATCGGTCGTCTACTCCTACTACCCCGGCCCCTCCACCACCGGCGTCACCTTCGCGGGCGCCGCCGGCGTCAGCCTCTTCACCACGCTGGACAACGCCGCGGGCGGCAAAACGCTCCGGATGCACAGCAAGGACATGCCGCTGCGTACGGTGACCGGCCTGCCGGACACCGCCGCCGAGGTGAAGGTCGTGCCCGCCACCGCCACCCACGCCCAGGTGACCTACGCCACCGGCACCGGCACGGACACACGACGCTTCCTCGGTCTCCTCGACCTCGCCGACGGCGCCGTGACCGAGACCTACGAGCTGTCGGCCGCCGACGTGGGCACAGGCGTAGTCGTCTCGGCGAAGTACGTGGCATGGGTCGAGTACAGCCCCTCGCCGGACGCGAGACTCGACGCGACAGTGGCCGTCACCGACCGCTCCACGGGAACGCGGCAGAACATCCCGGTGGGCAGGGTGCGGTCCAAGGGCGTGAAGCTCGGCCTGCGGGACAACTGGGTGGTCTACGGCGCCACCGGCGGCCTGAACGCCGACGTCAGCTACTCCTCGGACGCACTGACCGCGTACGACCTGACGAGCGGCGCCACCCGCAAGCTCCTCGACCACCTCACCTCCGCCGCAACCGCCCCCGACGGCACACTGTTCGCGCGCGGCGGCACGGTCGCCAGCAACGAGGGCGTGTACCGGATCACCCCCGGCGCGGACGACGTCCCGGTCGCGACCCTGGTCGCCGGCACCGGCGAACCCACCCGGGTCACCCTGACCGGCACCGACGTCCCGGCCGTGATCGACCTCGACCCGAGCGGCGGCAATGCGGCGATGGCGTGGAAGCTGTCCCGGAACAACGTCATGATGACGGTCACGCTGCGGCACGTCCGCACGGGCAAGACCGTCACCGCGGACTTCGCGCATCCCCTGAATTCGTCCGTCACCTTCGACTGGGACGGCGAACTGTCGTGGCCGGAGCAGGGTAACGCGTACAACGGCGCCTACACCTGGACGCTCGTGGCCAAGCCCCTCAACGGCGTCGGCCCCGACCTCACGTCTTCCGGCACGTTCACGGTCGTACGCACCGCCAAGCCGCACGACTTCGACGACAACGGCGCGCCGAACGTGCTCGCACGGGACACCGCCGGGCGTCTGTGGAGCAATGACATTTACTACGACCCCCGGAACCCCGGGCAGTTGGCAGAGCACGAGAACAGGCTCATCGGCCCGGGCTGGAGCGTCTACAACCAGATCGAGGTCGCCGGCAACGTGGGCGGCTCGCAGCACGCCGACCTGATCGCCCGTGACGGCAGCGGGGTGTTGTGGCTGTACCTCGGCACCGGCACCGGTGGATTCTCGAGCCGCATCAGAATCGGCGGCGGCTGGCAGATCTACAACAAGATCACCGGCGGCACCGACTACACCGGAGACGGCCGGGCCGACCTGCTCGCCACCGACGCTTCCGGAGTGCTCTGGCTCTACCGGGGCACCGGCAACCACGCCGCTCCCTTCGCGGCCCGGACGAAGGTCGGCGGCGGCTGGGGCGCCTACAACAAGCTCACCGCTGTGGGGAACGTAGGCGGCACCGCAGCGGGCGACCTCGTCACCCGGGACGGCAGCGGTGTGCTGTGGCTGTACCTCGGACACGGCAACGGCACCTTCGCCTCACGCATCAGGATCGGCAGCGGCTGGAACGCCTACAGCGACCTCGTCGGCATCGGCGACGCCAACCACGACGGCCGACCCGACCTGCTCGCGTACGACAAGAGCCGAAAGACGACGTACCTCTACCGCGGCACCGGCAACTCGTCGACGCCTTTCGCGACGCGGATGTACTACTCCCCGACCAACCCAACCCTCGCGTACAACCACCTGGCATGACACATTCCTGATCGAGAGGTCCCTCTGACCGACCATCGCCACGAACGGCTGGCACCCGTCAAGAAGCCGGCGTGGTTGAGGCGCATGTATCCACCCCGCTGCCCGGAGTCGATCGGTTCCGGGCAGTGGGGCCTCCTCCCCCGTCCGACGGTCTCGTCGCCTCGTGGTACTCCGAATAGACCCCTATCAGCCGCTCAAGCGCATGCATCATGCGCAGGTCCCGGACAGAGTCATCCTCCTGGTCAGCGGGAGACGGGCGGGAGGGCGCGCTCGAGGAAGTCGAGCCGAACCTGGCGGGGCAGGGTGCTGTGGCCTTGGGCAACCACGGTCAGGCGGCGGTAACTTCAGCATCCGGACGATCCTCCACAGCAGGCAGGACCAGAAGGTGCGCCCCTCCTGGTCCTGTTTTTCTGCACGATGAGTCAGTCCGATTACACAACCGAGTCCGGAAGCTCGGGATCCTGGGTGTCGACGATCAATTCTCCGAGTTGCATCATATAGTCGAACTCCCCCGGACGGCCCTCGATACGCACAAGGTATTGACTGTCAGAGAATTTGAACACTTCGCGGCGTGTCACTTTCCTGGCCCCTCCGTCATATGAATTCAGGACTTCTCGAAACCTTGAGCGCGCCTCTTCTTCGTTGGCGTCAAATATTGCCACGATTCGCAAGGTCGGGGGATAGGCGATATCAAACAGGGCGGCCGTTACTATCCACTTCGTCATGAAAGTATTCCCCTTCTGGTTCTCATGGATCAGATGCGGATAACGCGCACACAATGGACGAATACTCCGAAACCCTAAGAACAGCTGGAGCAAGCAGGGCGGCTCGTTGAGCAACTACGCGGCCCAGACATGAAGCGCTTCCGACCTGACGGGAGGTTGGGGCGGGCGCCCCGACAGCGGACATGAAGAAGGCTCCTGGTAGACGGGTTCACGACCAAAATCACCACCCCGTCAGGGGTATACGCGTGCTTGTCTACCCGTCCGTCATTGATCTGTCCAACCGCACCTGCGCCACCTCTTCGATCTCCTCGCAGGCCACCGCTGTCAAACCCGCTCCCGGTGGCGTCGCCTGAACTGTGGTCAGCAGGCCCTGCTCCTACTGACACACCTGCACTGCGGCGACAGGACAAAGTCGCCCGCGAACACGGCGAGGTCGCCCATGATCGGGACTTCGACCTCGACACCTGAGGGCACGGTACCGTCTCCTACGAGCAGAGACATCCGCTCGGTGTCACTCATCAGGTGGACGACCGCGTGACGTTCTCGGAACGCCAGGATCAGCACCGTGCCCTCCCTGTTCGGCGAGCGAACCTCGAGGTACCCCTGGCCACAGGAACGCAGATGGGGTGTGGTCTCCTCCAGCCCCCAGTTGGCGGCACATCGTCCGTGGCCGTGGGCGCGGGGACCAAAGGCTGACCGGCGCTGGACGATTCGTTTCTGGATCCGCTCTGAGTGTCCGAGGCCGACCTCTTGGTGATCACGTCGTAATCACCACCCTGCTCCCCCACCTTGGGGCCGATGTCTGAACTCTCTGCCTGCGGATTCTGAGGATTGGGCGTGTGTGCCTTCGCTTCATCCTTCCTGGCACGCTCCGCCTTCAGCTGCGACAGTGAGCCTTTTCCAACCTCGTACTGAAGCAGCGAGGTGGAGCGTCTGGACGAAAATCCCTTGCGGCCAAGGGTGGTGATCGCCCTACGGTTGCTCCCCGTGACCATCGAGATGCCCTACCAGCCACTTCCGATCGACCAGTCGGACGTGCGCTACGTCCACGGACCTGATTCCGCTCCACAGCAGGGCGTGCCTGCTGGCGAGACGGTCGAGTTCGAGTGGAGGGGCAGCGAGGTCTACCCGGGAACCTTCCGGAAGTTCTGGGTACACGTGCCCGCACAGTACGACCCAGCGGAACCGGCATCCCTGATGGTGTTCCAGGACGGATGGTGGTACCTGGACCCCGCAGGGGAGGTACGCGGCGCGATCGTCCTGGACAACCTCATGCACCGCGGCGACATCCCCGTCACCATCGGCGTGTTCGTCGATCCTGGCGTCTTCCCCGACTCGGAGAACCCTAAGAACCGCAACAACGAGTACGACGCCTTCGACGACCGGTACGTCACCTTCCTCCTCACCGAGATCATCCCGCAGGTCGCGGAGCGCTATGCCATCGCCCAGTCACCCGAAAGGTGGGGCATCTGCGGCGGGAGCAGCGGCGGCAACTGCGCCTTCACCGCCGCGTGGCTGCGTCCGGACAAGTTCCGCCGCGTCATCGGATATCTGTCCAGCTTCGCGCAGATGCCGGACGGCAATCCCTACCCAGACCTCATCTCCCGCGTTCCCCGCAAGCCGCTGCGCATCTTCATGCAAGGCGGCCACCGCGACCTGCACTGGAATGAGCCACGGTGGAACTGGTTCGCCGAAAACCTGCGGGTGGCAGCCGCTCTCGCTGAAGCGGGCTACGACTTCCGCCTTGTCTTGGGAGACGGCGGACACAGCCCCAACCACGGCGGGGTCCTGCTGCCGGACGCTCTGCGCTGGCTGTGGCGGCCCACCAAAGATTGATCGATACCAGCTCATGCAACCTGGCGCCGGCTGCAGTGAGAGGGCTACGCCCTGGTCACATGAAGATGTGACGTTCCTGGTAGGCGCGTTCAGGACCGAGATCACTCGCTTGACCAGGAGCGTCGTCGTGCTTGCCTACCCGTCCGCGATCGATCTGTCCAGCTCGCACTTGCGCTTCCTGACCAGGCAGCTCGCCGAGCGCCGCCGACAGGTCGGCACCCGCTGGCGGCGCCTGCCCCCGAATCGGCAGGCCCTGCTCGTCCTGGCTCACCTGCGCTGCGGTGCAGTCCTCGCGCTTCACATCGGATGGGCCTGAGATTGGAAAAGGCTCAGTGCTGCTGCCTGCTCGCCGGCGGGCTTGTTGCCGACAGCCCGCAGCAGGTCGATGGGTTCCTCGCCGATGCGGGACCGCAGTTCGGGAGTCAGGTTGAGCAGTGCGAGACGCTGGGACACCCAGCCGTGGGATCGGTAGAGCCGTTTCGCCAGGGGTCTTCGGCTTCCGTGTACGGCGAGGAGCCGTTGCGGGGCGCGGGCCTCGTCGAGCTCCTCGAGATCGTGCCGGTGGATGTCGGCGACGAGAGCGCATTCGATGAGTTCTTCAGGGGTCGCGCCTTGGTCGTCGCTGACCGTGACCTTGACCGTGGCGAATCCGGCTTCGCGGGCGGCGGCGGGACGGCTGCTGCCGTCGATGACGACGCGGGTGGCACCTGCTTCGAGGTCCGCCTCGCGCTGTGGGCACCAGTCTTCGGTGCTTCCTGCACCTTCATCGCGACGACTCCGACCGCGACCATGGCCCCGATGAGGTAGGCGAGAAAGGCTCCGGCCGCGAGCACCAGCGACCACACCCGCCGGACCCAGCAAGCTGCCAGGCGATACAGCGGAGCCCACACGCCCTGCACATGCTGCTGTGTTGGCACCTCACCGCGGGCTGGAGGCGCTGCCGATGATCACCCAACTAGCAGATATATATCGAACCTCGATATATGCTCGATGCATGACCAGACGGAACCTGCCGTTGACGGAACCGCAGTACTTCATCCTTGCTGCGCTCATGGATGGTCCGTTGCACGGATACGGCATCATCAAGGCTGCCGAGCAGGCCACGGGCGGGCGGCTTCGGATCGCTGTCGCCACGCTCTACGGCTCGCTGGAGCGGCTGGAGCGGGCCGGGCTGGTGTCCGCCGGCCATGAGGAGATCGTGGACGGGCGGGCGCGGCGCTACTACCGGCTCACCGAGGAAGGCACCGAGGCGCTCGGCCGGGAAGCGCTGCGGATGCAGCAGGCGGCGGCCGTCGTCATCGGACGCGCGCGGGATGCCGGAGCGGCCCCGGCATGAATCGTCTGCTGCTTGCGGTCTACCCCAAGTCCTACCGTTCCCAGCAGGGCAAGGAGTTACTGGCCTGCCTGGCCGAGGCGTATCCCGGCCGTTCCTGGCCCCCGCCGCGGGAAGTTGCCGCCTTGGCGTGTGCCGGGGTGCAGGCCCGCGCCCATGCCGTCGTCGACGACGCGGCTCGTCCGTGGTGGTTGGACGGCATTCATCTGGCCGCCCTGGCCCTCGCCGCGCTGGCGCTGGTTCCGTATCTACAGGACGTGTGGCACTGGGCACTGCACATCGACCCCGGCCAGCACGCCATCGCCTTCCACTTCTCCGGCTGGTATCCGTGGGCCGGAGGTCCTACGCGGATACGGCTGCTGCCCTACGGGCTGCTCCCGCTGGGCTGCCTGATCGCTCTGCTGCGTGGCAGAGCGTGGATCGCGCTGCCGGCCGCGGCAGCCATGATCTGGGCCGGCGCTACGTCCCACGGCCGTACCGTCTTCGGCAGCGAGGGCAAGGCGGGCTTGAGTTACTACGGGTTGGGCGCACCGCTCACGGCCCGTGATTTGGTGCTCTCGGGGACACTGTGCGCCGCGTGCGCCGTGCTGGCGCTCTGCCGACCCAGCCGTCTGCGACGCCGCTCCTACCGCTGGATGGCCCCTGTCGTGCTCGCCATGTTCGTGGCCGGGGGCCTGCACATCATCTCTGTCAGTCCGGCCTTCCAGCGCGGCTTGTTCGTCCTCGAGGTCGCCGCCCTGCTCGGCGCGTGGGTGGCGACGGCGGCCACCTGCGACCACCGGTGGCTGATCCCCGTCGCGGCCGTCGCGATCGTCCGCACGCAGGCGATCGTCGTCCAGCCGGACGCGTTCATGCAGTCCCTTCCGGACCTGGTCGTTCTCCTCCTCCTGATCGCACCCCTCCCCGCCCTGGCCATCACCGCACAGCGGCGACAGGGGCGGGCACTGCCCGAATAGGAGCGGACCCCCGGTGGGCCGGCCGGAGCCCGGCCGGCCCACGTCGCGACGCAAGACGCGCGTGACCTGACTCCCCTCAACGGAAGAAGCAGAGCGATGACTCAGCACGATTCTCCGACCCTGCCCGGGCACCGTCCGGGGGCCTCAAGGCAGGCCCCCGAGCCCCCCGACGCCCCCGGCCTGTCGCGTACGACACGGCCGTGGATGCCGGCTCTGCTGTACACCCTGGGGTTCCTGACGGTCTACCTGCTCGCCAACTGCACCCCGTGGGGGCAACGAGCTGAGAACGCCCTGTTTGGTCTCGGTAAACAGGGCAGCGAAGAAGCATGGATCTACCCCCTGTCCGGAGCGGCCTACGGCTCAACGCCCCTGCCGCCGCTGGAATTGAGCGCCAAGCCCACCCTGATGGTGGGCCTGGCCGTCATCGTGGTGCTGACCCTGGTGCGGCGATGCTGGTGGCCGGGGTGCGCGGCGCTCGGCGTGGTCATCTTCACGACCGGAGGCAAGGAGGTCCTCAAATCGACCCTGCCCCGCCCCGATCTGGTGGGCGCGCCGGAGAATCTCCTTGATCAGGGTTTCCCCAGCGGGCACACCGCCATCCCCGCCGCGCTGACTCTCGCCGCCGTCCTCGTGGTTTCCTCCCGCATCCGCCCCTACGTCGCCACGGCCGGTGTGCTTTGGCTCGCCTGCATCGCTGCCGCCAGTGCGACCATGGGCGGCCACCGGCCCAGCGAAGTGCTCGGGGCCACACTGTTGGCCTGTGCCTGTTACGGCCTCGCAAGCTGGCTGCTGCCGCCGGCCGCCGCGCCAGGCGCCACCCGGAGCACTCGTGCGCTGCCCGTCATCACCTTGACGGCGGCGTTGGCCATCGCCCTCGTTTCCGGCGCACGGAACGACACCCTCACAAGGTCACTGAGCAGTGTGCATCGTGAAGTTGCTGGTCACGGGTCTGGTATGCGTAGGGTTCGGGATGCTCGGACTGGTCGCGGGCGGATGACTTCCGTGTAG
>NZ_JBIRUL010000040.1:0-59474 GCF_044335095.1 Streptomyces sp. NPDC020597
GGTCCTGGAAGTTGAACGACTGCAGGCGCTGGACCGGGGTGCTGGGCCAGCGGGCGAGGACCCGGCTCTCCTCGGCGGCCGTCAGGTTCAGGATCGCGCCGTGCCGCTTCGCGGTGCCGCCCATGTCGTAGTCGGTGGACGGCTGAAGACGGTAGGTGCTGACGTCGAACGGGTTGGTCGTCAGGATCGGCCTGTACTCGCGTACGCCCTGCGGGTTGTTGTAGTCGATGTAAAGGGCCCACTCGTCGCGGTCCTGGAACTTCATCCAGACCGGGCCTTCGACCACGTTGCCGGTGAGGCCGATGCTGGAGAGGTTGCCGAGGTTGGTCCACGTCCCCAGGATCGAGTTGCTGCCCTCGACGTTGTTCTGGCCGTCGCCGGAGACCCGCAGGTAGCGGTAGGGGCCGGCGCCGGCGGGCACCTGCGTCATCTGGGTGTCGACGACCGGCGTGCTGCCGGGGGGATCGATCCAGATCTGCGGGGTCGTGATGCTGTGGAAGTCCGTGGTACGGGCGGAGTAGATGCGGTACTTGAAGATGCCGTTCACCGTGGCGTTCGTCGCCCAGTACAGGACGTAGTCATTGGTCTCGGGGTTCCAGATCGCCTCCGGCGCCCACGCGTTCTTTCCGCCGGGGATCAGTCCGGCGGCACCGAGCAGCCACGGGTTCGACCAGGTCACCAGGTCGGTCGACTCCCACACCACGAAGTTGGGACTGCCGTTGGTGTAGGTCGATCCGCAACGGATACAGAGGTCGGTCGCGATGATCCAGTACTTGCTCCCGTCGGGAGAGCGCACCAACGCGGGGTCACGCACTCCCTTCGTGCCGATCGTGGAGTTCAGGACCGGCGCTCCGCCGTTGAGGTCGTTCCAGTGCAGGCCGTCCGCGCTGTGCGCGACGTACAGCATCTGGCCGGTCGCGGAGTCGCCGGTGAAGTGCACCATCAGGTAGCCGGGGTCGGCGGCGGCCGCCCGCTGGGGTGCGGTCAGGGCCTGGCCTGCCAAGAGGAGGCATACGGCGAGCAATATCACCGACAGCCGGGCGCGAAGCGCGGACATGTGGATCTCCTGTCGTGGTGCAGACGCCACCGGAGCCAGGGGACGGAGCGGGGTGGCGGGGACGACTCGTATCGGGGTGAGCGGGACAGGACGGGTACCACCCGATCCGGAACAGGGGGACTGGGCGGCGGTGCGTTCCCCGCGTGGTGGTAGGTGACGCGGTCGTGACGGCGGGATCGGGCACGTGAGTTGTGTACTGACCGGGTGCGGCGCCCGGCGGCGCTCCTCCCTGGGCTCGGCCGGCAGGAAGCCTTCGTGTACAACTCACCCTCGCCTCGGGCAAGTTGTGCGACATATCGAACAGTGTTCGTACGGCCGGGCAGACCTTAAGTCCGGGAAACAAGGCGCGTCAATACGTCCCGCATCGGCTATATCGCGAATTTGCCGACCGGAAGGCCTGCCGTTCGCTCGGTCGGACAGTGCGCGACGAGAAACGCCTTCCATCCCCTGTTTCTTAACGGGGTCTACCCTTCATAACGGTAGTTGGACTATGTTCCCGTCCGAAATGCCGCCGATACATGTGATGACTGGCAGGCTTCGTACCGAGGAAACGGGTTCATGGACTTCACCAGACGACAGCTCGGCCGGCTCGCCGCAGTCGGCGCCGGAGCCCTCATATGGCCCGGCCTGCTGCCATCGAGCAGGGCGGCTGCGGCCACACCCCCGGCCGGCACGTGGGGCGACCAGGGCGACGGCAGCTATGTCAACCCCGTCCTCCCGGGCGACTTCAGCGACTGGGACTGCATCCGGGTCGGCAACGACTACTACGGCATCACCAGCACGTTCGGGTACTCCCCCGGCATGGCCGTCCTGCACTCGAAGGATCTGGTCAACTGGCGGACGCTCGGCGGGGTCGTGGACGATGTCACCCGCATCGGACCGCTGCTGAACTGGGACCGGATGAACCGCTTCGGCCGCGGTGTGTGGGCCGGGGCCATCCGGTACCACGCGGGCCGGTACTGGGTGTACTTCAACACCCCCGACGAAGGCTTCTTCATGTCGTCGGCCCCTTCGCCGGCCGGGCCCTGGGAGCCGCTGACGGCGGTGTGGCGGACCTCCGGCTGGGACGACCCGTGCCCGTTCTGGGACGACGACGGCCAGGGCTACCTGGTCACCACGCACTACTCGGACGGCTACAAGATCCACCTGTTCAAGCTGTCCGAGGACGGCAAGTCCCTCGTCGGCCCGTCGACGGTCATCCACCAGTCCCCGGGCAGCGAGGCCAACAAGCTGTACAAGATCAACGGTGTCTACTACCACCTCTTCAGCGAGGTGAGGCCCGAGGGCCGGGTGCTCATGATGAACCGCGGCTCCAGCCTCTACGGCCCGTTCGAGACACGGCAGCTGGAGCATGTGAACACTCCGGTGGACCGCGACCCCAACCAGGGCGGGCTGGTACAGGCTCCGGACGGCGCCTGGTACTTCGTGACCCATCACGGCCACGGCGACTGGGAGGGGCGACCGCTGTCCCTGCTTCCGGTGGCCTGGGTGGACGGCTGGCCGATCCTGGGCTCGGTGGGCGCGGACGGCATAGGCAACATGGTGTGGACGGGACAGGTGCCCGCCGGGGGCACCCCCGGTCTGCCGGTCGACGCGCTGCCCCCGGTGGTGACCGGCGACCTGTTCACCGACACCCGCCTCAGACCGCAGTGGGAGTGGTACTACCAGCCGCGCGCGGACCACTGGTCGCTGACCGAGCGCCCCGGCTTCCTGCGTCTGAAGGCGTTCGCACCGCTGGCGGCCGACAACCTCACCAAGGTGGGCAACACACTCACCCAACGGGTGCTGCGCACCTCGGGCGGCGCGACGGTGACGGTACGCCTCGAACTGGCCGGTCTCGCCGACGGCCAGCACGCGGGACTGTGCCACTACTCGGGGAGCTACGCCGGGTTGGGCGTCCGGCGTTCCGGGACCGCCAACACGCTCGCGCACAACGCCGGCGGCACCCTGACGACGGGACCTGCGATCACGCAGAACGCCGTGTGGCTGCGGACCTCCTGGAACGTCAACGGAGTCAGCCAGTTCTCCTACAGCCTCGACGGGACCACCTTCACCTCGTTCGGCGGCACCTACCAGCTCACCTGGGGCGGGTACCGCGGTGACCGGGTCGGGCTGTACACCTACAACCCGAACGGCACCGGCTACGTCGACGTGGACTCGGTGCAGTACACCGTCGCACCCGCGCGGGTCTACACGTGTGTCAGCGTGCGCAGCGGGAAGGTCGCCGACGTCGCCGGCGCCTCGAACGCGGACGGCGCCACCGTGCTGCAGTGGCACGACACCGGCAAGCCGAACCAGCGGTGGGCCTTCCAGTCCACCGGGGACGGCTATCACACCGTCACCTGCGTCAACAGCGGCAAGGTGCTCGACGTCGCGGGGTCCTCGACGGCGGACGGCGCGGCGGTCGTGCAGATGTCCCCGGACGGCCGGACGAGTCAGCAGTGGGAGCTGCGCCCTCAGACCGGCGGCGAATTCGTCCTGGTCAACCGCAACAGCGGCAAGGTGCTCGACGTCAAGGGAGGCAGCACGGCCGACGGGGCCGCGCTGATCCAGTACCGCGACGTCGGCAGCTCCAACCAGCGATGGACCTTCCGCCGCGTCACCGTCTGACGGATGCGGCGGCCTGCGCTGCGTGCTCGTGGCCCGGCCGCCCGGCGCACCGCCGCCCGACAGCCGTGGGGGCCGGCCGGTGGCCGCCGGATGCCCGGCCGGGCGGGAATCGCGCCGGGCCGCCTGCCCGCCCGGCCAGGGCACGGCCCTTTCGCGCCCGCCGCGGCTCGCCGCGAGAGCCCGGCGCCTCGAACGCGTCAGTCGGAGCGCCGCCGGGCGGGGGCCGATCTAGGCTGGAAGCAGCCGCTGGAATCCAGCCCTGACGGGCACGGCTGTCCGGACGGAGGCTTGGTGCGTGAAGATGGCCGACAAGCAGGATGCCCCCACAGCCGCTGTCGTAGTGGACCTGGACGGCAACGTGAGCGGCTGGAGCCAGGGGGGCCGCCTGCTGCTGGGCTGGACGGCGAAGGACACCGTCGGGCGCCCCCTGACCGACCTGTTTGCGGCTCCCCCGCCACCCGGCCTCCTCGACGACCGGGACCCCGGCCCCGACGCCACGGGGTTCATCCCCTTGCGTCACCAGGACGGCACCACGGTGGACGCCGTGGTGACCGCTCACGCACTGCTGGGTCCCGCCGGGCGGGCGCTGGGCCGCGTGGTGACGATGCAGCTTTGGGGACGCCGTCCGGTGATCGCCGACCGGGCCTTCGAGCAGTCCCCCTTCGCTCTGGGCGTCTACGACCCCGAGCTGCGGTTTTTGTGGATCAACGCCTCCTCGGGCCGGGTGATCGCGCACTCCGAGGAGCAGGTGCTCGGCAAGAAATACCGTGAGGTGCTTCCGGAATTCGACCGGTCGCTGTTTCCCGAGAGGGACGACAAGCCCTACACCGACGCGCTCGCAGAAGTGGCGAGGACGGGCGAAGCCACGCGTCTCATCACCGTTTTCCGTCCCCTGGGCAGTAACTACGCCAATGCCTGGGCCACCAGCATCTGGCCCGTCCGGGATGCCGAGGGCAGGGTCCGCGCGGTCGCCAACTGGGGATTCGACATGAGCGCCGAGTACTGGGCCCGGCAGCGCCTGCTCCTCCTCAACCAGGCCAGCGGTGGCATCGGCCGGACGCTCGACGTCATCGGCACCGCCCAGGAACTGGCCAGGACGCCGGTGCCGGGATTCGTCGACCTCGTCAGCGTGGATCTCTTCGAGGAGGTGCTGCGCGGAGAGGAACCGCCCTCCGCGTCCGCGTTCGCCCCCGCCGAGACGATCACCCTCAGCCGTGCCGCCCGGCACAGCACGAAGGACGACACCGAGCGGGCTCCCGGGCCGACGACGCTCGTCATGCACGCTCCCGGTTCCGTGGCCGCCCGCTGCATGGCCACCGGCCTGTCCACGGTCGAGCTCGCCGTCGAGCCCGGCGAGGGCGGCGAGTGGGCCTTCGGCCCAGGTCTCGCCGCGGACCCGGCCCACTGGCCGCCGGGCAACCCGGTGGTCGACGAGTCCATCGCCGCGGACGGCCTGACCGGCCGGATCACCGTGCCGCTCCGGGCGCGCGGCGCGCTGCTCGGCGTCGTCGCCTTCTCCCGGCTCGACCGGCCCGAGGCCTTCACCGCCGACGACCTGATCCTCGCCGAGGAGCTGACCGCCAAGGCCGCCGTCGCCATCGACAACGCCCGCCGGTACTCGCGCGAGCGCACGACCGCGTTGACCTTGCAACGCAGCCTGCTGCCCCAGGGTTTGCCGATCCAGGAGGCGGTCGAGGTGGCCTCCCGCTACCTGCCCGGCGGGACCGGCACGGAAGTCGGCGGCGACTGGTTCGACGTCATTCCGCTGTCCGGCGCACGGGTCGCCCTGGTCGTCGGCGACGTCGTGGGCCACGGTCTGCACGCCTCGGCGAGCATGGGCCGGCTGCGCACGGCGGTCCGAACCCTCGCCGACGTCGACCTGCCACCGGACGAGCTGCTGACCCATCTGGACGACCTCGTCCTCCACCTCGCCAGCGACCTCCGGCCCGACAGTCACTTCCAGCCCACAGGCGAGTCCGGCGCCACCTGTTTGTATACCGTCTACGACCCCGTTTCCCGGCGCCTCACGCTGGCGAGCGCCGGCCATCCCCTGCCGCTGATCATCTCTCCCGACGGCGCCAGGAGCCCGGTTCCCGCCCACCCGGGGCCGCCGCTGGGCATCGGCGGGCTGCCTTTCGAGGCCGCGGAGTTCGACGTGCCGGAGGGCAGCCTGCTCGCCCTCTACACCGATGGACTGCTGGAGAGCCGCGATCGCGACGTCGACCAGCGAATCACCGAACTGGAGCACGCCCTGAACCACTCGGCCACGTCCCTGGAGGCCCTGTGCGACACGGTGATCGACGCGATGCTTCCCGATCGCCGCACCGACGACGCGGCGCTGCTGCTCGCTCGCACACACGCGCTGGCTCCCCGGCACGTCGCCGACTGGGACATCGAGCCCGACACCGAACAGGTGCCGCGCGCCAGGAAGTTCGCCGTCGACCAGGTGGATGCCTGGGGGCTGGATGAGGCGGCTTTCGTCACCGAACTCGTCGTCAGCGAGTTGGTCACCAACGCCATCAGATACGGCGAGCCGCCGATCCGGCTACGGCTGATCCGCGACACCTCCCTGATCTGCGAGGTCTCCGACGCCAGCAACACCGCTCCACATCTGCGCCGGGCCCGCGCGTTCGACGAGGGCGGCCGGGGCCTGCTGCTCGTCGCCCAGCTCACCCAGGGGTGGGGGACGCGGCACTCCAGCAACGGCAAGACGATCTGGTGCGCGCAGACCCTCCCCGAGGGTAAGCCGCACTGAGAGCCGAGCGAGAGGGCCGGACCGCCCCAACATCTACTTATCCGACATTTCGAACATGGATCGATACGCGGAGAAGATCGCCTGAACCTAAAGCGTGCCATGCGGGCACGTCAACCCCGGGCGATACGACATGCCCGAGATCCGGGGCGGTGCGAACCATGCCGGAACGGAACCCGTCGGAAACATTGACGGAACCCTGACCCAATCCTATCTTCTGGTCGAACTGCCGCACATCGTTCGTTATTTCGAACAATGCGTTCTTCAGCACGGCGATCGGCCCAAGCGGACAGGCCGAAGTCCCGGAGGAAGAGTTGAACAGAACCGTCAGAGCCCTGCTCGCCCTGCTGGGCCCGATCCTTCTCCTTTTGGGCATCCCCGGCCTACAGGGAACCGCCTCCGCCGCCGCCCCACCGGCCGCGCAGACCACGCGGTACACCATGACCGCGTTCACGAACACCAGCGAGTCGAACCTGTACGTCTACAACTCGCCGGACGCCACCGCGTTCACCCTGCAGAAAGGCCCCGCCTACACCCCGCCGTCCGGTCTGATCCGGGACCCCAGCGTCTTCAAGCACACGGACGGCTTCTACTACCTCACGTACACGACCAACTGGACCGGGAACACGATCGGTTTCGCCCGGAGCTCCGACCGGGTGAACTGGACGTTCCTGTACAACTACACGATCCCGATCAGCGGTCTCACCCGCACCTGGGCGCCCGAGTGGTTCATCGACACCGACGGCAGTGTCAACGTCATCGTGACCCTGTCCTCGGCGAGCACCGCCACCCACTTCACCCCCTTCAAGATCACGGCGACGAACTCCGCGCTGACCACCTGGTCCGCGCCCACCCAGCTGGCCGGCATCGGGCCGAACAACATCGACACCTTCATCGTCAAGGTCGGCTCCACGTACCACGCCTTCACCAAGAACGAGACGACGAAGTACATCGAGTACGCCACAGCATCCAGCCTCACCGGCCCCTACACCATTTCGAAGACGGGCGACTGGGCCGGATTCGGCAACTGGGTCGAGGGCCCGGCCCTGGTCCGGCTCGACGACGGCGGCTGGCGCATCTACTACGACGGCTACCGCGCCGGGAAGTACTGGTACAGCGACAGCCACGACAACTTCGCCACCTGGTCCACGCCCACCGAGGTGCCCGCGCTGTCCGGCTTCATCCGCCACGCCACCGTGCTGAAGGAGACCGTCGACGTCACCCTGCCCGTGAACACCACCCAGTCGCTGCGTTCGGTCAACTACCCCGACCGGTACGCCGTGGTGCGCTCCGACAACCTCGGCTACATCGACCCGGTGAGCTCCTCCAGCAGCACCGCCGTCAAGCAGAGCGCCACGTTCACCGTCGTACCCGGCCTCGCCGACGCCAAGTGCTACTCCTTCCGCGACTCCTCCGGCCGCTACATGCGCCACTGGGACTTCCGGATCCGCTTCGACGCGAGCAACGGAACGGACACCTTCAACAAGGACGCCACCTTCTGCGCCCGCACCGGCAGCACCTCCGGTTCCGTCAGCCTGGAGTCCTACAACTACCCCGGCCGCTACCTCCGCCACTACAACTACGGCCTGCGCGTGGACACCTTCCAGGACACCGCCGCCTTCCGTGCCGACAGCTCCTTCACCGCGGTCGGCCCCTGGGCCTGACCTGTCAGATCCACCCCTGCAGCGCCGCCGCGGACCCCACCCGCGGCGGCGCGGTCTCTCGCGCCGCCCGGCGGGCATCCCATGTCCGACGGGTCGTCAAGTCGGTTTCGAGCACGGATCATTCGCGCAAGATCAAGGATTTCGTGTCACAAGACTAGACACAAGCGGTGATCGTGCCCGTTAATCCATCCCATGTATCAGCGGTGCGGATCGACGGGAGCGGGACCTCTGACGCCTCATCGGCAGAAGACCGGTCCGTGACGTGCCGCATCCGGCCGCCTGACCCATGAGCCGACGCACCGACGACCAAGCTGCCGCTCGCTCCTCACTGAAGGGTGCATCATGGCCTTCTCCGTCAGCAGACGGCGCCTCCTGCACATAGCCGGGGCCGCCGTCGCCGCCTCTGCCACCGGATCCGTCATCGGCGCCTCTCCCGCCCAGGCAGCCATCCCTGCCGCAAGGGCCGACATCGGGGTCTCCGCGTACCCCTTCGAACTCGGCCAGGTCCGGCTCACCGCGAGCCGGTGGCTGGACAACCAGAACCGCACGCAGAACTACCTGCGGTTCATCGATGTCGACCGGCTGCTGTACAACTTCCGCGCCAACCACAAGCTGTCCACCAACGGCGCGGCCGCCAACGGCGGGTGGGACGCGCCGAACTTCGGCTTCCGCACCCACATCCAGGGACACTTCCTCACGGCGTGGGCACAGCTGTACGCCGTGACCGGGGACACCACCTGCCGGGACAAGGCCACCTACATGGTCGCGGAGCTGGCCAAGTGCCAGGCCAACAACAGCGCCGCCGGTTTCAACCCCGGGTACCTCTCCGGCTACCCCGAGTCCAACTTCACTGCTCTCGAGCAGGGAACCAGTGGCGAGGTGCTGTACTACACGATCCACAAGACCCTCGCCGGCCTGCTGGACGTATGGCGCCACATCGGCAGCACACAAGCCCGGGACGTGCTGCTCGCCCTGGCCGGATGGGTCGACTTCCGCACCGGCCGGCTGACCAGCCAGCAGATGCAGACCATGCTGCGCATCGAGTTCGGCGGCATGAACACCGTGCTGACCGATCTCTACCAGCAGACCGGTGACGCGCGGTGGCTCACCGTCGCCCAACGTTTCGACCACGCCGCGGTGTTCGACCCGCTGGCGTCCAACCAGGACAAGCTCAACGGCCTGCACGCCAACACCCAGGTACCCAAGTGGATCGGGGCGGCCCGGGAGTACAAGGCCACCGGCACCACCCGCTACCGGGACATCGCCACCAACGCCTGGAACTTCACCGTCAACGCGCACTCCTACGCCATCGGCGGCAACAGCCAGGCGGAGCACTTCCGCGCCCCGAACGCCCTCGCCGGGTACCTGGTCAAGGACACCTGCGAAAGCTGCAACACCGTCAACATGCTCACCCTCACCCGGGAGCTGTTCGCGCTGGACCCGAACCGGACCGCGCTGTTCGACTACTACGAGCGGGCCTGGCTGAACCAGATGATCGGCCAGCAGAACCCGGCCGACAACCACGGTCACGTCACCTACTTCACCCCGCTCAACCCGGGGTGCCGACGCGGTGTGGGCCCGGCGTTGGGCGGCGGCACCTGGAGCACCGACTACGGCACCTTCTGGTGCTGCCAGGGCACGGGCCTGGAGATGCACACCAGGCTGATGGACTCGATCTACTTCCACAGCGACGACACGCTGATCGTGAACATGTTCGTGCCCTCGGTGCTCAACTGGTCGGAGCGCGGGATCACCGTCACCCAGACCACGTCGTACCCCGTCAGCGACACCACGACCCTGCAGGTCACCGGCAGCGTCGGCGGAACCTGGGCGATGCGCATCCGTATTCCGAGCTGGACCAGCGGGGCCACCGTCAGCGTCAACGGCGTCGCTCAGAACATCGCCAGAAATCCCGGCAGTTACGCCACCCTGAGCCGCTCCTGGACCTCCGGCGACACGGTCACCGTTCGCCTGCCCATGCGGGTCGTCATGCGAGCGGCCAACGACAACGCGAACGTCTCCGCAATCACCTACGGGCCGGTGGTCCTGTCAGGCAACTACGGTGACTCCACGCTCGGCTCCCTGCCGACCCTGGACACCTCGTCCATCACACGGACCAGCAGCAGTTCACTCGCCTTCACCGCCACCGCCGGCGGTTCCACCGTCAACCTGGGCCCGTTCTACGACGCGCACGGCCACAACTACACGGTCTACTGGAACGCCGGCGGCACCTTCCGTCTCGCCAACGCGGCCAGCGGTCTCCTGCTGGGCATCCAGAACATGTCCACGACAGACGGCGGCCGAGCTCTCCAGTGGTCGGACAACGGCACCGCCGACCACGACTGGTACATGATCACCGACGGAAGCGCGGTGCGCTTCCGCAACGTCAACAGCGGCAAGGTGCTCGGCGTCCTGAACATGTCCACGGCCGACGGCGCGACCGTCCTGCAGTGGTCGGACAACGGTACCGCCGACCACCGATGGACGCTGCTCGACCAGGGCGACGGGACCTACAAGATCCGTAACGAGAACAGCGGCAAGCTGCTCGCCATCGCGAACAGCTCCACCGCTGTCGGAGCGTTCGCCGTCCAGGACTCCGACGACGGCACCGCCGACAACCGCTGGCGCATCGTGCGGAACTGAGGTCCGCCTCCCAGCGGATCCTGATCGCACATCGCCCTTCACGCTGCTCGACGCTTCGACCCTCGTTCGATATGACGGACAACTGGGTCGAGTGCCACGCATCAACAGTCCGGCCGGCCTCTGACGGGCCGGCCGGAGTCGCCCACTCGAAGAAAGCAGGCCCCATGCACAGACGACGTTTCAACCGCAGGCATCTGTCGGTGGCACTCGCGGCCCTGGTCGCCTCGGCGGCGACGCTCGTCGTCAACCCGGCTCACGCGGCCAGCAGCGGCGCCGTGCGCGGTACGGGCTCCGGGCGGTGTCTCGACGTTCCGGGCGCCAGCCAGACCGACGGCACGAGTCTGCAGATCTGGGACTGCTGGAACGGTACCAACCAGCAGTGGACGGCGACGGACAGCAACCAGCTGACCGTGTACGGCAACAAGTGCCTGGACGCTCCGGGCCACGCCACCACGCCCGGCACCAAGCCGGTGATCTGGAGCTGTACCGGCGGTGCGAACCAGCAGTGGCGGGTGAACTCCGACGGCACGATCGTCGGCGTGGAATCCGGACTGTGCCTGGCCACCACGGGATCCGGCACGGCCAACGGCACGGCGATCGAGATCGCGACGTGCAACGGCGGCAACAACCAGAAATGGACCGGCCTGGCGTCGACCGGCACCACGTGCTCCCTGCCGTCGACGTACCGGTGGACTTCGACGGGCGCCCTGGCGCAGCCCTCGAACGGATGGTCCTCGCTGAAGGACTTCACCACCGTGACGTACAACGGCAAGCACCTGGTGTACGGGACGAACTATTCGACGGCCACCGGGAAGTGGGGCTCGATGGCGTTCGCCCCCTTCACGAACTGGTCGGACATGGCATCGGCCCCCCAGACCGGCATGAACGAGAACGCGGTGGCGCCCTCGCTGTTCTACTTCGCCCCGAAGAAGATCTGGGTGCTGGCCTATCAGTGGGGCGCGTGGCCCTTCATCTACCGCACCTCCAGCGACCCCACCAACGCCAACGGCTGGTCCGCGGCGCAGCCGCTGTTCACCGGGACCCTCCCCCGCACCGAGTCCGGCACCGGGCCGATCGACCAGACCCTGATCGCCGACGACCAGAACATGTACCTGTTCTTCGCCGGTGACAACGGCAAGATCTACAAGGCGACCATGCCGATCGGGAACTTCCCGGGCAACTTCGGCTCCTCGTTCACCACGGTCATGAGCGACACCGCCGACAAGCTGTTCGAGGCGCCCCAGGTCTACAAGGTCAAGGGCCAGAACCAGTACCTCATGATCGTCGAGGCGAAGACGTCCGGCAACGTGCGCTACTTCCGCTCGTTCACCGCCTCCAGCCTGAACGGTTCCTGGACTCCCCAGGCCACCAGCGAGAGCAGCCCCTTCGCGGGCAAGGCCAACAGCGGCGCCACCTGGACCAACGACATCAGCCACGGCGACCTTGTCCGCGACAACCCCGACCAGACCATGACCATCGACCCCTGCAACCTTCAGTTCCTCTACCAGGGCCAGGCTCCCAACCCGCCGCAGGGCACCCCCTACGAGCAGCTGCCCTACCGGCCCGGAGTGCTCACGCTGCAGCGCTGACCGGTGCGCCCGTGATCACCGGCTCGTGACCGTGCCGGCGGAGCCCGCGAGGAAGGCAGGGAGTCCTGCCTTCCCGAGGGCCGAACGGAAGCCGCCCGTTCGCGGGCTCCGCCGGCTACCCGGGCGTGTCGGTCATGCGCTCTCTCCTGGCCTTCCGGGCCGGTCCGCGCCGGGGTCGAGCAGTTCCGCGAGGTGCACGGCGCGGATGCCCCGGTCCCCGGCGAGGTGGTCGATCTGGGTGGCGCAGCTGAAGCCGTCGGCCACGACGACGGCCGCAGAGCCCGGGTCCACGCCGTCCAGGCTCGGCCGCAGGGCGAGGTCGGCGACGGCCATCGAGGTGTCGTAGTGCTGTTCCTCGAAGCCGAAGTTGCCGGCGAGTCCGCAGCAGCCCTCGGCCTCGTCGATCCTCCGCACGCCGAGGCGGCCGAGCAGGTCACGGGGGTGACGGCCCTTGAAGGTGGCGTACTCGTGGCAGTGGGTCTGCAGTACGACGTCCGCCGGCAGCGGCGGGGGCGTCCAGTCGGGGGCGGCGAGGTCGGTCAGAGCCGTGGTGAGGGTGTGGACGCGGGCCGCGACACGCCGGGCGGCGTCGGTGCCGAGGAGTTCGGGCACGTCACGCTTGAGCGCCGCGGCGCAGCTGGGTTCGGCCACGACGACGGGCCGGTCGTCGCCGTTGTCGAGGCGGGCGACGGTGCGGGCCATGACGCGGCGCGCACGGTTCAGCTGTCCGGTGCTCACCCAGGTCAGACCGCAGCACAGGTCGTCCTGCGCGACGCAGGGGATACCGGCGTCGGCCAGCACGCGGCTCGCCGCACCGGCCACCTCGGGGCGGAAGGCACGGGTGAAGCTGTCGACGAAGAGCAGCGCCTTCGCCGGTTCGCCGCTCCCCTCCCCGCGCAGGGCCCGGCGCAATGCTCGCCGGGAGGCGAACGCCGGGATCGCGCGCTTGGTGGTGACGCCGCCGAGGCGGGCGAGCAGCGTCCCGAGGGGCCCGCGCAGCAGCGCGTTGACCGGGCGGGCCGCGTATCCGGCGAGCCTGGACGTCAGGGGAAGCCAGCCCAGGGAGTAGTGGGAGCGGGGTCTGACCCTGCCCTTGTAGTGGTGGTGCAGGAACTCCGCCTTGTACGTGGCCATGTCGACGCCGACCGGACAGTCGCTGGAGCAGGCCTTGCAGGACAGGCACAGGTCGAGGGCGTCAGCCACCTCCGGGGAGCGCCAGCCTTCCCGGACGGTTCCGCCCCGCACCATCTCCTGGAGCAGACGCGCCCGGCCCCGCGTCGAGTCGCTCTCCTCTCCCGTGGCGCGGTAGCTGGGACACATCACGCCGCCGGCGTCGCTGCGGCAGCGCCCGACGCCTACGCAACGGCGGACCGCTCCCGCGAAGCCGTCCTCGTCGTGCGGGAAGGAGAACAGCGTCTCGACGGGCAGCACCCCGGAGGGCGGCGTATGCAGGGCGAGATCGGCGTCGAGGGGGGCCGGGGCCACGATGACGCCGGGGTTGAGCAGCCCGTGGGGGTCGAAGATCTCCTTGAACGCGGCGAACGTCCGGATCAGGCGGTGGCTGTACATGACCTCCAGCAGCTCGCCCCGGGCCCGCCCGTCGCCGTGCTCGCCCGACAGGCTTCCACCGTGCCCGACGACCAGCGCGGCGGCCTCGGCCAGGAACCGGCGGGCGGCGGCCCGCCCGGAGTCGGTGGCGAGGTCGAAGTCGATGCGCACATGGACGCACCCGGCTCCGAAGTGCCCGTACAGCACGCCGGTCAGGTCGTGCGCGGCCAGCAGCTTGCGGAAGTCGCGCAGGTAGGCGGCGAGGTTCTCCGGCGCGACGGCGGCGTCCTCCCAGCCGGGCCAGGACTCCGAGCCGTCGACGAGCCGGGCGGCGAGGCCTGCCCCGTCCTCGCGGACGCGCCACAGGGAGCGCCGTTCGGCCGGGCTGTGGACGACGCGCCCGCCGATCGTCCGGCCCCTGGCCCTGAGCTCGTCCAGCAGTGCGTCGGCGCGGGCGTCGACGGCCGCCTGATCGTCGCCGTCGAGCTCGACGTACAGCCACGCGCGCCCCTCGGGCAGCCCGGTGACGGAGTCCGGCCCGCGCCGGGCGCGCATGGTGGCCACGATCGCCTCGTCCATGCCCTCCACGGCGGCGGGGTTCCAGCGCAGGATCTCGGGCACGTCCTCGGCGGCGTCCACGACGTCGTCGTAGCCGAGGGTGAGGAGGGTGGAGGCCTGCGCGGTCGCCACCAGGCGGACCGTCGCGGCGGTGACGACCGCGCAGGAGCCCTCGGTGCCCACCAGCGCACGCGCCATGTCGAAGCCGCGCTCGGGCAGCAGGTGGTGCAGCTGATAGCCGGAAACCTGGCGGGGCACCCGGCCCAGCTCGGTGCGGATCGGGGCGAGGTCGGCGTCGATCAGTTCTCGCACGGCCGCCCTGAGACCGGTGATCCGCTCGACGGCGTGGGTGTCGTCCGGGTCGGCGGCGCGCAGGCCGGTGCGGTCGGCGACGGCGCGGACGCCGTCGGCCGTCACGATCTCCAGCGCCTCGACGTGCCCACCGGTACGCCCGTGCCGCACCGACCGGTTGCCGCAGGCGTCGTTGCCGATCATGCCGCCGAGGGTGCAGCGGCTGTGCGAGGACGGGTCGGGGCCGAAGGTGAGCCCGTGCAGGGCGGCCGCCGACCGCAGCGCGTCCAGGATCACTCCGGCCTCGACGCGGGCCGTGCGGGCCACCGGGTCGACGTCCAGGATGCGGTTCATGTACCGCGAGAAGTCCAGCACGACGCCCGGCCCGACGGCGTTGCCCGCCATGCTGGTGCCGCCGCCGCGTGCGGTGACCGGGATGCCCGTCGCCCGGCAGGCCCGCAGCACCGCGACGACGTCGTCGGCGCTCCGGGGGAACACCACGGCCCGCGGCGGGACCCGGTAGTTGGAGGCGTCGTAGGCGTAGGGGCCGGTGGATCCCGGGCCGGTCTCCACGCGCAGGCCGGGCGCGGTCTCGGCGAGCATCGCGGCCAGCGGCTCCAGGGCCGTGGTGGTGTCGTTCATCGCCGTGCCGCCCCCGATGTGCCGACCTCGACCGCGGCCGCCCAGGCCCGCAGTCCCTCGTCGACCGCGCTCTCGTCGATGACGAGCGCCGGGATCATGCGGACGACCTGGTTCCAGGCGCCGCACAGCAGCAGGAGCAGGCCCTCGTCGACGGCGGCGCGCTGGACGCGGGCGGCGGTCTCGGGGTCGGGGCCGCCGTCCTCGGTGACGAACTCGGTGGCGAGCATGAGGCCGAGGCCGCGCACGTCGCCGATGCCGGGCGTCCGCTCGGCCACCGCCTCCAGGCCCTGCCTCAGTCGCCCGCCCATCGCCTCGGCGTTCTCGACGAGCTTCTCGTCCCGTACGACGTCGAGGGTGGCGCAGGCTGCGGCGCAGGCCACGGCGTTGGCGCCGTACGTGCCGCCCTGCGAGCCGGGCCACGCCCTGGTCATCAGTTCCTCGGGGGCGGCGATGCCCGACAGCGGGAAACCGCTGGCCAGGCCCTTGGCCGTGACGAGGATGTCGGGCGTGACGCCGAAGTGGTCATGGCCCCAGAAGCGGCCCGTGCGGCCCACGCCGGTCTGCACCTCGTCGGCGATGAGCAGGAAGCCGTGCCGGTCCGCCCGCTCCCGCAGCCCCTCCATGAACGCGCGGTTGGCGGGCACGTAACCGCCCTCGCCGAGCACCGGCTCGACGATGATCGCGGCCGTGTCGGCGGGCGAGGAGATCGTCTGGAGTGTGTAGTCCAGCTCCTTCAGGGCGAAGCGGGTGGCCGTCTCCTCGTCCCAGCCGTACCGGTGGGCGGCCGGGAAGGGGGTGACCACCACCCCGCTCATCAGCGGGGAGAAACCGGAGCGGAATCGCGTGCCGGACGTCGTCATGGACGCGGCGGCGACGGTACGGCCGTGGAAGCCGCCGTGGCACACCAGGACGTTCGGCCGGCCGGTGGCCTGGCGGGCCAGGCGCAGTGCGGCCTCGACGGCCTCGCTGCCGGAGTTGGTGAAGAAGAGGCTGTCCAGACCGGCCGGCAGCACCTCGCCGAGCTTGCCGACGAGGCGGCGCAGCGGCTCGTGCATCACCGTCGTGTACTGACCGTGGATGAGGGCGCCCACCTGCTCCTGGGCCGCCGCGACCACCTTGGGGTGGCAGTGCCCGGTGCTGGTGACGCCGATTCCGGCAGTGAAGTCGAGGTAGCGGCGGCCGTCCTCGCCGTGGAGATGGACGCCCTCGCCACGGGTTGCCACCACGGGCGTGGCCTGGCGAAGGTGCGGCGACAGTGCGGTCATGTTCGTCTCCCGGCCTCGGTGTTCGATTGCGGTGCGCGGTGCGCGGTGCGCGACGTGCGGCGTGCCGTCCGCGGTGTGCGGCCCGGCCGTCGCGGTGGGCGACCGCGGTGTCCGGCCTGGCGTGTGCGGTGTGCGGTGTGCGTCCGCGGTGGGGCCCGCGGTCTGTGGGGTGCGGCCGCACTGCGGCCCGCCGCCTGCGGTCAGCGGTCGCGGTCTGCGGTCGCGGTCTGCGGTTTTTCGGTTCTGAGCATCTCCGCAGGCGGGAGGTGCGCCAAGCCGCGATCTGTCCGGCCGGTTCGCGGCATCCGGACGATGTGTCAGCCTCCCGGGGGCTTGCCGGGCTCCCCCGCTCACGGACAGCTCTTGCGCCGGTCAGCGACGCTTGTCACAGTGGCCGGGCACTTCCCGGTGCCGGCCGTGCCGGCAGGGACCCCGTGGAGAACACAGTGAACGACAACCACCCGGCCGACCATGGGCCCGTCCGGCCGCTCACCGTGGCCGACGTCCTGGCCCTTCCGGTCCTGGCCGCGGGGCAGCCCCGGGTCGTGACCGGTGCGGCACAGCTGGACCGGCCGGTCGGATGGGTGCACATCACCGAGCTGACCGACCCGGCGTCCTTCCTCAAAGGCGGCGAACTCGTCCTCACGACCGGGATGCCGCTCCCGGAGGACGCGAGAGGCGTGCGCCGGTACGTCGACGAACTCTCCGACGTCGGGGCCGCGGCGCTGGTCATCGAGCTCGTACGCCGCTACCACCGCCCGCCGGACGCGCTCGTCGACGCCTGCCGCCTGCGCGGCCTCCCCCTCGTCACCCTCGCCAAGGACGTCAACTTCCTCGAGGTGACCCAGGTCGTGCACGCCCTGCTGCTGGGCAACCAGACCCACGCGATGCGCCGTACCCAGCGCATCCACGAGGCGTTCACCGCCCTGACCCTTCGTGGCGCCGGCCCGGAGGACGTGATGCGCGCGGCAGCGGAGACGAGCGGGCGCACGGTCGTCCTGGAGAACCTCGCGCACCAGGCGCTGATCTGCGAACCGTCCGGGCTCACCGTCGAGGAGGCACTCGCCGACTGGGAGCAGCGCTCCAGGGCGACCGGGTCCGGCGACCACACGGCGATACGAGGCCCGGAGGGCTGGCTCACCGCCTCGGTCGAGTACCGGGGTGAACGCTGGGGACGCGTGGCCATGCTCCCCGCGCGCGCCGAAAGTCCGTCGTTCGGCCCGGAGGACGTGACCGTGCTGGAGCGGGCCGCGATGGCACTGACCGTGGCACGGCTCATCCACCCCACCCCGTGGGAACGCACCGCGCACCGCAACGCGCTGCTCGACCTCGTGGAACAGCGCCACCGCTCGGCGCAGGACGCCCGCGCCCGCTGCGCCGCGCTGGGCCTGCCGGCCGACCGGAGCCGCTTCGTCGCCGTCCTGGTGGACCTGGGCGCGGCGGCGGAGGGAGCCGAGACCGAGTCCCGCCTGATGCGGGAGCTGAGCACGGCGGGCGCGGCGGCTCTGGTCGGCGAACTGGCCCCCGGGCGCGTCGGCGTGCTGTTGGGGCTGCGCGCCACCCAGCCGTGGCGTCCCGTCGTCGAGCGACTGTCCGCCGTGGTGCTGGGTCTGGTCCAGGGGGCCGTCATGAGCGTCGGCTGCGAGGTCGCTGACCTCATCGACGCCGTCCGCTCGTTCCGGGCCGCGGCCCGCGTCGCCGAGGCCACCCCGCCCGGCCAGCCCCTCCCCGCGGACCGCTCCTTCCACGAGCTGTCCGACGTCGGTCTGCGCCGACTGCTGTACGCCCTGCGCGAGGATCCCCGGGTGCAGGAGTACGCCGAGCGGCAGCTTCGGCGCCTCGTCGACCACGACACCCAGCACGGCACCGACCTGCTGGCGACCCTGCGCCACTACCTCGAGGCGGCGGGCAACAAGACGACCGCCGCCCGCCGGGGCGGCCTCTCCCGGGAGACCATGTACCAGCGCCTGCGCACCATGGAGCGTCTCCTCGCGCGCGACCTGGAATCAGGCGACCAGCGCACCGAGCTGCACGTGGCTCTCACGGCCCTCGACGTGCTGCGAGCCGGCTGACCCCGTGGTCCCCTTCGATCACGTCCAAGGAGCTGGAGGACCTCAAAAGGAGGGTGCGCAGGCGGCGTTGGGGGGAGAATGACCGCCATGACGTACGAAGGCTCCTCCATCGACCCGGCCAAGCCCAGCATCGCCCGCGTCTACGACTACTTGCTCGGCGGCAAGGACAACTACGCCGTGGACCGCGAGATCGGCGACGTGTTCAAGCGCGACCTGCCCGGTTCGGTCGCCATCGCCTTCGCCAACCGCGCGGCGCTGACCCGGGCGGTCAGGGAGATCGCGAAGACCACCGGCATCCGGCAGTTCATCGACCTCGGCAGTGGCCTGCCCACCGCGGACAACGTCCACCAGGTCGCGCAACGCCACGCTCCCGAGTCCCGGGTCGTCTACGTCGACACCGACCTCCAAGTACTGGTCCACGGCCGCGCGCTGCTCGAGAACAACGACCGGACGCGTGTCGTCGCGGTCGACGTGCGCGACCCCGAGGGGATCCGCACGCACCCCGACACCCGCGAGCTGATCGACTTCTCTCGTCCCGTCGCCGTCATCCTCAGCGCCATCCTCCACCACGTCAACGACGACGAGGACCCGGCCGGCATCGTCCGCTACTGGCGCGACCACGTCCCCTCCGGAAGTTACTTCTTCATCAGCCACTTCCGCTCCGGAAACAACCCGGAGACCGAGGAGGCCGAGAAGGTCCTCCAGCAGACGTTCGGCCGCGGCCGGTGGCGCACGGACGCGGAGATCGCCGCCCTGCTGGACGGCCTGGAGATCCTCGACCCCGGGATCGTCCCCGCGTCCCTGTGGCGCCCCGACGAGAGCGACAACCCGTGGTCCCGCGGCGGCAGACGAGAGCTCACCGTCTGGGAACACCTCATCGCCGCCGGTTTGGCACGCAAGGCGTGACCGCTGCCCCCGGCCCATGGCCGGATCGGTCCTGCCGGTGAGGGGGCGATGGAGCGCGAGAAACGCCTCCCGCGACGGACATGGCCTGGCGTCACGTCCTCCATCGCCCTGTCCACCCAACGGAGCGGCACGCCGCAGCATCGACAGGCTGCGTGCATGAAGCGGGTGCAACGCGCCGCAGGCGCGGTCGTCGGCTCGGCGGTCGGTGACGCGCTGGGCGGTCCCTTCGAGTTCGGGCTCCAAGGAGCGTTCTCCGCACGGTTTCCCGCGCCCGGCACCGGCGGTGAGATGTGCGGAGGCGGTGGCTGGGACCCCGGTGAGGCCACTGACGACACGCAGATGGCCGTCCTGGTCGCGGAGTCCCTGCTCGAACGGGGCGGACTTGACCTGCCGGACGTCTTCAGCCGCTTCCAGCGATGGGCGGCGTCGGACCCCAAGGACATCGGCCTGCAGACCGAGGACGTCCTCACCAACGGCATGCCCTGGGACCTCGCCGCCGCAATCCATTTCCAGGTCAACCGACGAGCAGCGGGAAACGGCTCTCTGATGCGGGCGTCGACGTCCGCCGTGTATTTCGCGCCCGCCGGTCAAAAGGCCACCATGGACGCGGCCCGCCGCATCGCCGCACTCACCCACGGCGACCGCGCGGCCTGGGAAGGCACCGCGATCTTCCACGAACTCATCCGGGTCACCCTCGAGGACACCGATCCCCTCAGCGCGCTGCCGGACATCCTGGAGCTCGTCCACCCCGAACACCGCGGCCGCTTCGCCACCGTCCTCGCGCCCGACTGGCACCCCGATCAGGCCACCGAGTTCAACGGCGCCGTATGGCCCTGTCTGGGCTCCGCGGTCTGGGCCCTGCGCACCACCACCAGCTTCGAAGACGCACTGCGCGCAGCGGTCGACCTCGGCGGCGACACCGACACCGTCGCCGCGGTGACCGGAGGCCTCGCAGGGGCGTACCACGGGCCGGCGGCGATCCCCGCCCGTTGGACCCAGCCGCTCCACGTCCCTCTCCCCGGCTCCGACGGACGAGTTCTGCGCCTGCCGGATCTGCTCCGGCTCGCCCACCGCCTCGCATTCTGAACCGCGCCGGTGGGGCGGCCGCGAAGCGCGGCACGCCCTGCTCCCGAGGGGGATGACGCGACCGGTCGTCAGTTCTTCTTCAGCTCCTCGGCGAGCATCACCAGGATGCCGCTGGGACCGCGGACGTAGGTGAGTTTGTAGATGTCCTCGTAGGTCGCCACCCCGCGCAGCGGATGGCAGCCGTGCTGTGCGGCCTTCTCAAGAGCTTCGTCGATGTCGTCGACCGAGAAGGCGACGCGATGCATGCCGATCTCGTTGGGCCGGGTGGGCTGCGTCTCGACGGCCTCGGGGTGGATGTACTCGAAGAGCTCGATGCGACCTTGGCCGTCCGGTGTCTGAAGCATCGCGATGTTGGCGTGGTTGCCGTCGAGGCCGACGGCCGTGTCGGTCCACTCACCGCTGACCGTGTCACGGCCGACGACCGTGAGGCCGAGGTCGGTGAAGAAGGCGATCGTCGCTTCGAGGTCGCGCACGGCGATCCCGACGTTCTCCAGTTTGATGGCCATGCCTCGCATGCTATCCAGCCGGACCGACAGAGCCCTTCCGACAAGGGCGCAGGAGCCCCGCGGGTTCCCGGAACAGTCGGGAGCAGGGGCTGTTCAGCAGGGGTGTTCAGCACGAGGAAGGCGCGCGAGATGGCGAGGACCGGTAAGGCATAGGGGGTTCCCTCATGCTTCGGCCGGTCCGACGCGGAACGCTGGTCCGGCAACCCGCTGCCGCGGCGGCGAACCGAACAGAAGGACACTCATGAGACGTCACTCCGTAATCCGCAACGCAGGGCTCGCGTCGGGAATCGTGGCGGCGCTGCTGTCAGGCGGCGTCGCGCATGCCACGGACGACGAACCGGGGGCGGCGGGCACGGCGCCGATCAGCAACTCCGCCAGCGGCCCGTCGATCTCCGCCGACGGCCGTTACGTGGCTTTCGCCTCACTGGCGAGGGACCTGGTGCCCGGCGACACCAACCGAGCGGACGACGTGTTCGTACGCGACCGGCAGACCGGCGCCGTCACCCGGGTCAGCGTCGACTCGGCGGGCGGCCAGGCCAACAACGTGAGCCGGAATCCGTCGATCTCCGCCGACGGCCGCTATGTCGCGTTCGAGTCCTTCGCGACGAACCTGACGGCCGGTGACACCAACCGCTACCGCGATGTCTTCGTTCACGACCTGCAGACCGGTGAGACGACCAGGGTCAGCGTCGGCAGGGACGGCGAGCAGGCCGACAGCGAGAGCTTCCATCCGTCGATCTCCGCCGACGGCCGGTTCGTCGCGTTCGACTCCCCCGCGTCGAACCTGGTGTTCGGCGACACCAACGACATCCATGACGTCTTCGTGCGCGACCGGCAGACCGGTGAGACCACCCGGGTCAGCGTCGACTCCAACGGCCGCCAGGGCGACGACATCAGCCAGGTGCCGTCGATCTCGGCGGACGGGCGCTACGTCGCCTTCTCCTCCTCGGCGAAGACCCTGGCCCTGTTCCCCGACAACAATCACGCGGACGACGTGTTCGTGCACGACCGGCTGACCGGCCGCACCGACCGGATCAGCGTCGGTCCCCAGGGCGAGGAAGGCAATTCCGCCAGCCGCACGGCGGCCATCTCGGCCGACGGCCGCTACGTCGCGTTCGAGTCCACCGCGTCCAATCTGGTGGCCGGCGACACGGGCAATTCGACCGACACCGACATCTTCCTGTACGACCGGGTCACCAGGACGACGACGCAGGTGAACGTCGGCCCCGACGGCCTCGGCGACAGCAGGACCCCCGGCCAGGAGCGGACGACGCTCTCCGCCGACGGCCGCTACATCGCGTTCGTGTCCGGCGAGGACAAGCTGATCGCCGGCGACACCAACTCGAGCTGGGACGTGTTCGTGCGAGACCGCGTGAGCGCCACCACGACCAGGGTCAGCGTCGCCGGTGACGGCGCCCAGAGCGACGGCTCCAGCTTCAGCGCCTCGATCTCGGCCGACGGCCGCCACGTCGCCTTCACGACCAGCGCGACGAACCTGGGCGGTGACGGCACCAGCCGCAGGTACAACCTGTACGTACGCGACCTCGGCAACTGAGGGGGCGGGCCGCCGTGGCGTCCTCAGTCACGCGCGACGGCGGCCCACACACCGGCCAGGGCCGTGCGGCCGGAGACGCCGACCTTCGTGTAGACCCGGCTCAGGTGGACCTCGACGGTCTTGGGACTCAGATGCAGCCGGAGACCGACGTCACGGTTGGTCAGCCCGTCCGAGACCAGTCGGACGATCTCGACCTCACGAGCCGTCAGGTCGAATCGCTCGGCGCCGCTCTCTGGCCGGGGGCCGCGCGCGTTCATGCGCCGCTCCTCACGCGCGACCATCGGCAGGAACAGCCGCGCATCGCACTGGGTGAACAACGCGCGGGCGGACACGAGATGTGCGCGGGCCTGCTCGGTCGCTCCGTCGGCGCCGAACGCCGTGGCCGCGAGCAAGTGCGCCCGCCCGGCCTCCACGGCCGCCCCGATCCGGCCGAACCCGGCGGCTGCGGCGATGGCGAGCGGCGCGGCCGCCGCCGGATCCGTCGGCAGCGTGGCGATCGCGCGGGCCTGCTGTGCCATGGCGGTACGCAGCGGAAGCTCCAGCCGACCGGCCGCCTCCTCCGCCCGGTCGGCCCAGGCCGTGGCCGCGGCGACCCGGCCGGCCGCGACCTCCGCCTCCGTGAGCATCAGGTACACCAGGGGCCTGGTGCGCACGCCCACCGCGGGCAGCTCGGCGCCACCCCCACGGGTGAGCAGCAGCTCGATGCAGGCGTGCGGATCACCCGCGTGCAGCATGGCCTGCGCCAGCATCGCCTCGGCCTGGCCGCTGCGCCAGGAGCTCATGGCCGTCGCCTGGTCGTCGACGACGATGGCCTCCTCGCCCAGCCGGATCGCCTCGGTCAGGTCGCCGCGCCAGGTGGTGATCCAGCAGCCGAAGGTCAGCGCCATGACGCGCAGTTCCTCGCTGCCGGTCAGTTCCGCCGACTCCAGGCAGTCGTCGAAGCAGGTCGTCGCCTCCGCCAGCTCCCCGAGATAGGCGTGCACCATGCCGCGGATCGCGATCAGCAGCGCGATCTTGTGGGACTGTCTGCTCGCCCGGGCGAGGTGCAGGCCACGGCTCACGTGCCGGCTCGCCGCCGTGAGCCGGTCGGCGGAGATCTCCGACCAGCTCAGCCAGAACGCCGCGTCGATGTCACGGACGAGCTCGCTGTCGGGCAGCGCGTCCAGGAGTACGGCCGCCTCGTCCAGCCGGTCCGCCTGCCGGTCTATCAGCGTCGCGGCCGCCAACGCCGTCGCCAGCAGCAGCGGATCCCCGACGTCCCGTGCGGCGGCGATCGCCTCGGCCACCCGGCCGTGTCCGTGCTCGCGCTCGACGCTCTCACCGGCGACGAGCGCGACGAGCAGGGCTGCCGCGGAGTGGGCGTCGACGCCTTCGACGCGTTTCCACTCGCGGTGCAGCATCGCCCTCGCCTCGGTGTAGCGCCCGAGGATCTGCTCCACCGTCGCGCAGGCCCGCGCCGTCTGCGCCCTGATCTGGGTGAGTTCTGCGGGAAGCAGCCGCAGCACCTCGTGCATGGTCTCCCTGGCCTGCCGCAGGTCGCCCGTGGCGCCGAGTGCGTGTGCCAGCCGTCCGAGCAGGATCAGCCGCTGCGGCGTGGCCGACTCCGCGTCGGGCAACAACCGGATGGCCGCCCGCAGGAAGTGGCCGGCGGTCGTCGGCGTGGTGTCCATCGTCGCCTCGGCCGCCTCGGTGAGCGCCGCGACCGCTCCCAGGTCACCGCGGACGGCGGATCGCTCCACGTGCCGGGCGAGCTCGGCCGCCGGCGCGCCCCTGCTGCGCAGAGCCGACGCGGCCCGCCCGTGTGCCTGGAGCCGCCAGCCCGGACCGGCATCCTGGTAGGCGATGCTGCGTACCAGCGGATGACGGTAGCGGAACCGGCCGGTCGCGCCGTCCAGCCGTATCAGGTCGCGCTCGGCGAGCCGGTCGAGCGCGACGAGGACGGGCCCGGGGTCCATCGCCGCCGTCTCGGCGAGGGAATCAGCCTCGAAGTCGTCGCCCACCACCGCGGCGGCGTGCGCGACGACGCGCTCCTGCGGGGTCAGCGCGGCCAGCTCGGCGGCCAGTACCCCGTGGACCGCCACCGGGAGCGCCCCGTCGGGGTGGAGCGCCGCGTCACCGACGGCGATGCCCCGCTCTCCGGCCCGCACGAGAGCTTCCAGGTAGAACGGGTTGCCGCCGCTGGCCTGGTAGAGCTCTTCCCGCCGGGAACGGCCCAGCCTCTCCGGCATGAGGTGGCCGGCGTCGGCTCGGCTCAGTGGAGCGAGTTCGAGGAGCTCGGCCGCCCCGTCGGTCGCGGCGCGGGACAGCGCGTGCCACAGCCGCAGCGACGTCTGCCGGGGCCTGGCCGCCAACGCCAGGACAAGCCGCGCCTGGGGCGGGTGGCGCAACAGGTGGTCGAGCAGCTCCACCGAACCCTCGTCCGCCCAGTGCAGATCGTCGAAGACGAGCACCAGCCCGGACGGCTCGGCGAGCAGCTCGAGCAACGCCCGGACCGCCCGGTGCAGCCGGTACCGCTCCGCGTCGACCAGGTCGGCGGGCCCGGCGGCGGGAAGCGACGGGAACATGGTCGTCAGGAGTGCGAGCTGCTGCCCCCCGAGGGCGGCGAGACGCTCGGGTCCCAGTTCGGCGAGCCGGTCGTCGAGCGCGTTGACGAACACACCGAACGGGATGTGGGACTCGAACTCCGCCGCACGGGCGCTGCGGACCGTCCAGCCCTCGGTGTCCGCGAACTTCCCCAGCTCCGTCAGCAGCCGGCTCTTGCCGATCCCCGGTTCGCCGGTGACCGCGACACACCACGTGTCGTCCTCGCCCGCCAGCACCCCGCGCAGGATCGCGACTTCTCGCGCCCTGCCGGGTAAAGCGCCGACGGGCCTGCCTCTCACTTCGTCAGTCATGCTGGCGTCGACTCGCTTTCCGTCCGCGACCAGGCGATGCTACCGGCGCGCCCGCGCGCCCGGCAGGCGGTCCGGCCGATCACCCCACGCCCGCCGGACACGCCGCGGCACTGTCGAGCGGTTCTCCCCAGCGAGTACGCTCCCCACCGCGCGCGCCGGCGACAGGTCCAGAACGCGGGCCGCGGCGCCGCACCGCAACCGCAGCGGCCGAAAAGGTGTCTCCTCACGCGTGGCTCGATGCTTCGCAGGGGGCGGACACCGGGCCGTACGGCGGCCGTGGGGGGATGGAAATGGACACATGGGCAGTGCCCGGATACACCGAGTCACTGGAACTCGGCGCCGGGGCGAGCGGACGGGTCGTCCTGGCCGTGCACGAGGAGACCGGCGTTCCGGTGGCGGTCAAGTACCTCAGCGAGTCACTGCGTACGAGGCCCGGCTTCGTGCAGGGGTTCAGGGCTGAGGCTCGCCTGCTCGGCGGGCTGGAGAGCCCTTACGTGGCCGACCTGTACGAGTACGTGGAGAGCCCGGACGGCGCCGCCATCGTGATGGAGCTGGTGGACGGCGTGTCGTTGCGGACCCTGCTGAGCAGGTCGGCGCCGCTCGAGCCCGAGGCGGCGCTCGTGATCCTCAAGGGATCGCTGCTCGGCCTGGCCGACGCGCACCGGGTCGGTGTGGTCCATCGCGACTACAAGCCGGAGAACGTCCTGGTCGTGCCGGACGGATCGTCCAGGCTCGTCGACTTCGGGATCGCCGTGGACGTCGGCGCCAGCAGCAGCGCGGCCGGCACCCCGTCCTACATGGCCCCGGAGCAGTGGACCGGGTCCCCCGTCTCCCCCGCAGCCGACGTGTACGCGGCCACGGCCACGTTCTTCGAGTGCCTGACGGGCCGCCGGCCGTTCACCGGTGACAATCTCGCCGAGCTCGCCCTGCAGCACGTCGACGGGCCGATCCCCGCCGACGAGGCCCCCGAGGCGGTGCGGGAACTGGTGCGACGCGGCCTCGCCAAGGACCCGCTCGAGCGTCCCGCACACGCCGAGGCCTTCGTCGCGGCACTGGAGGCGGCGGCCGGCGCCACCTACGGCTCCGACTGGGAGGAGCGCGGACGCGGCCGGCTCGCCGCACTGGTGGCGCTGGCGCCGCTGCTCCTGCCCTCGGCCCGCAGTGCCCCGCCGAGCAGCACGACGGACACCGCGCGCACGGTCCTGGGCCGCGAAGCCGCTCCAGGCGGGGCCCGGTCGTGGCTGCCCGGCCGTGCGGGGGTCCTCGTCTCCGCCGCGGTCGTGCTGCTGGGCGTCCTCCTGACCTACCAGCAGCAGCGCGCCCCGGAACCCTCGCCGCAACAGGCGGCGCAGGCGCTGGCCACCAGCAGTGCCGAGGCTGCCGCGGGGCCGGTGGTGTCCGCCGCTCCGAGCACGTCGGCCGGCCCTTCCGCGTCCCCGTCCTCGACCGCGTCGTCCACCGTGTCACCCGGCCCCTCGGACTCGGCCTCGGCTTCGGCCTCCGCCCCGGTGACCGCCGACCCGGACGAGCCCTCGGCGTCGGCCGTCACGACTCCGGCCGGGGAGACGACGCCCGGCGGTCCGACCGCCAGGGCCACGCCGACGAACGCCTCCCCGACCCCGCCGTCCGCTCCCGCCGTGAAGGACGTCGCGGTGACGGGTTTCCGGCAGACGGGGTCGACGACCGGCACGGCGACCCTCACCGTGACGACGGACGGAACCGGCCCGCTCACCATCAACGTGTCGTGGTACACGGGCGCCGGCGGGCGCGGACTCGGCACGGCGGACGGCGCGTCCCAGTCCTTCGCACGCAGCGGATCCACCCAGTACACCCTCGCCGTCGACCACACCTTTCGGGGCACTGGCTGCTACTGGGCGATCGGGGCGACCACAAACCCCGCCTCCGCCGACGGCGGCGCCTCGCAACAGCTCCTGACCAGGCAGTGTGAAATCCGATGACCGCTCACCACGACCGCGCTCACCACGACCGCACTCCCGCCTCCGCCGAGGACGGCGAGCCCACCCAGGTGCTCGGCGGCGTCGCCGGGAGCGTCCCGAGCGCCGGGGCCGGCCCGGAAGACGCCGAGTACAGCGCCACCGTGCTGGCCAGTCACTGGATCCAGCGGTCGCCCGATGCGGACACGACCCTCGTCGCGCCGCCCTGCACGCAGACTCCGACGACACCGGCACCGGCTCCCGCACCGGACCGCGTCGAGGGCACGATGCTGCGGTTCGGACCGGGCGTGACCGCGGCCGTCGCCCAGCGCACTCATCGGACGCTGGCGTCGATGCCGCCTCGTCCCGCGCCGCCGCGGCGGCGTCTGCGCAGACACGCGCTGCCGGTGCTGGTGCTGATCGGCGTCATCGCGCTTCTCGCCTGGCAGCGCATCGGCCCCTCCCTCACCACGGGCTCGGTGCGGGTCGTGGCGCGGCCGGCCGTCGTGGGGTGCGACGACACGGCGGACGTCGTCGGTGTCGTCGCCACCAACGGCCGAGCGGGCACGCTCTCGTACCGCTGGACCCGGAGCGACGGCACGGCCTCGGATGTCCTGAGGGAAGTGGTGGCCGAGGGCCGGCGTCAGGCGCGTCTGCACCTGCTGTGGACCTTCCAGGGCAAGGGCCATTACGCGGCCCGCGCCGAGCTGCACCTCCTCTCCCCCGTCGACCGCACGGTCGTCACCGATCTCACGTACGACTGTCCCTGAGGGGCCGCGCATGCCCGAGTCGTTGTACGACCGTACGAGCCGTCGATGCGCGCCGGACGCCCTGGATCCCTCCTTGCACGCGGCGCTGCTGGCCGAGGCCGAGCTTCAGGGTCTCGGCGACCTCTCGGCCCCGGTGACCGCCTGCGTGGAGACCCGAAGCGTCCCGCGCCGTCGTCCCGGCGTCCTGTCCCGGCTGCTCGGCGGCGGCCCGGCCCAGGAGTCCCTGACCGCCGCGGTGTTGCTGCCACGGCATCTGTTGCTGGCGGTGACCCGGGTGCGCACGGGATCGACCACGGCGCACTGCGGGCGGCTGGACGACATGACCGTGACCGACGTCGATCAACGGCTCGTCGTCGACAGCGGCGTTTCCGTCACCACGCGCTGGTCGGACCGTTCCGAGGCCGGTTCGCTCCACGTCGGCCTCGGCGACGACGCGGCCGGGGTCTGGTTCAAGGACGCGTTGCGTCGTGCCGTCCAGGCGGCGAAGGGAGGTCGGCGCGAGGACCCGGCGCGCTGACCCGCGCGCACGCCCGGATCTCCAGGGGGGACCGCCTGATCTCCGGCTCGCGCGACCGGCCGAAGAACAGGAAGGTCCGCACGAGTAACGACGCCGACCGAAGGCACCATGCGCGTGCTGCGGGAAAGCCCCGGACGCCGGGGCGCCCACCCGCGGCTCGCTTTCCTCGCCCAGGACAAACCCCTGTACCGGGGCTTCACCGTCGAGGAGATGCTGCGCGCCGGACGCGCCCCGAACCAGCGGTGGGACGCCGCCTACGCCAGGAGCCTGACGGACGCGGCCGGAATCCCCGCCAAGGCCCGGATCTCCACCCTCTCCGGCGGTCAGCGCACCCGGGTCGCACTGGCCGTGGCACTGGGGCGCCGGCCCGAACTCATCGTGCTCGACGAGCCGTTGGCCGACCTCGATCCGCTGGCCAGGGAAGAGGTGATGCAGGAGCTGATGCCGTGGAGGGCGGCGTCTTCCTCGCCCTGTCGGCCGGGCTCCTCGGGCTCGGCGGTGGACCCTGCGGCGCCGGGTGATCTGACGCGACGCCCGCCCGGGCACGACCGGAGGCGGTAGTGGTGACGATGGCGACGTCACGTTCAGGGGGCGGCCCGCAAGTACGGTCGCCCGCGCACGTGCTGTCACACCGTCAGGCACTCCCCCTGCCGGCGGCGGGTCTCAGGAGCGGGGCGCCAGCACCTCCAGGGCGCCGGTCTCGGTGTCGTAACTGCGCAAGGTGGTGAGCCGGACCGGCAACGGCGGCGCCGGCAGCAATGCGGGGATCCGCCGGTCGGCGAAGGCGCCGGCCCGCCGGGTCCGTCCGAGGGTGACGTGCGGGCTCCAGCATTCGGGCCTGTGGAACGGGTTGAGCGCTTCGGGCCGGCTGTCCGCGGCGACCGCCTCCCACACCCTCCGGTGCAGGCCGGCCAGCGCGCTGTCGAGGTCCAGCGCCCACGCCAGCACCGATGTGGGCCGCTCGAAGCGGACCACGCCGGTGAACCTCACCGCCAGCGGCAGAGCGGCCGCCACTTCGGCGAGCTCCCAGCGAATCGGGGCAGTCAACTCCTCGCACGAGGCCAGCGTGAGATGCGGGCTGTTGGTCGGAGAGCGGTGGCGCGCCTGACTGGGCAGACCCGCGTCCGCGAGCCGCCGCCATGCCTCCCGTACGGCCGCGTCCGCCGCCTCGTCCAGCAGAACCTCGACCGTGCGCACCCTCGCAGCCTACCGGCGATCACCCGCGGTCCGCCGGGACGGCGCCCACGCGAAGGTCCCGGACAGCGGCACGCCACCTGGGCCTTTCCCGCCACCGAACGTGCGCGCGCCCCTGCCGCTTCGGCGTCGATCGGCCGCAGAGCCCTCAGTCGTCGCCACCGCTCTGCCGGGAGCGGGAACCCCGGCTCGCGCTGCGCGCCAGCTCACTGCCGATCATCGTCGCCTTCGCGACACCACGCGCCCAGCGGGGTGCGTCGCCCCGGGCCTCCCAATAGACGCAGACGCAGCCGCCGATGACGAGCAGAAGGACGACCACCAATATGAGCACGACCACGCACTGCTCTCCATTCGTGTGGGGCCCGTCATCGTCTCGAACGGGCCTCGACGCGGGCAGACCTTCGATGCCCTCGCGACCGGCCATGAGACCGGTCAACGATGAGACGCGTCCGGCCGCCTCCTGGTTGCCCCGGGCGCGACCGGGATCATCGTGCACGCCCCACGGCGGGGCGCCGGGCGTCGGCCGGGTGACCCTCCGGGTCGGTCCGGGACACTGCCGCCTCTCCGGCGGCCGGCTCCCGGTCTGCCGTCTCCCTGGCGGCCGCCGCCGCGCCCTGCCTCCGCGTCATCCCCACTCCCGCCAGCACCACGATCATCCCCAGCACCACCCGGGCGGTCAGGTCCTCGCCCAGGACGACCGCGCCGAGCAGTACGGACACGACCGGCAGCAGATAGCCGACGACCGCGGCGTTGGTCGCACCCTCGTCGTTGATGATCCGATAGGTGAGGTGGAAGGTGACCGCCGTGCAGCAGACGCCGAGGACGACGGCCGCGATCAGGACCGTCGGGCCGAGCTCGATCGGGTCCAGGCCTGCGACGGGCATCGCGAGGGAGCTCAGTCCGCTCGCGGCGACGAGCTGGGCGGCGGACAGCGAGATCGTGGGGGTTCCCCTGCGGACCAGGGTGCGGCCCATGTACGTGAACGCGACGGCGTAACTCGCGGCCGCGCCCAGGATGGCGAGGGCGCCCCAGCCATTGGCCCCGGAAGACTGCCAGGGAGCGAAGATGACGATCGTGCCGGTGAAGCCGAGCAGGAGACCCGCCAGCCGTACCGTCCGCAGCCCGCGCTCGGAGCCGAGGGCCAGTCCGAGGACGATCGACCACAGCGGGGTCGTCGCGTTCAGGACACCTGCGAGCCCGGAGTCCACGGTCTGCTGACCCAGGCTGAACAGGGCGAACGGCAGGGCGTTGCAGAAGAACGCCGCGATCACGATGTGCCGCCAGACGGCTACGCCCGTGGGCAGCCGGCGCCCAGATACGCAGCAGGCGACGAAGAGGACGACCGCGCCGAGGGTGCAGCGCGCGAACGTGACCTGCAACGGGGAGAGCCCGCGCAGTGCCAACTCGGTCCAGAGAAAGGTCGAGCCCCACAGGAGAGCGAGCACGGCCACCCGCAGTCCGCCCCACAGGCCCCTCGCCCCGCTGCCGTCGTTCATGATGCCCCGCTTCCCGCTTCCCGCGTCCCGTGTCCCGCGTCCGGTGACCTGGTGGTCGTCCACCGTCCCGCCTGGGTCCTTGCCTAGGAAGGTGCCGCAGCAAAGCTTTGAGGACAAGCAAATGGTTCTACCCATACTGTTAAGCTCAGCTACATGCTTGATGTGAGACGACTGCAGGTCCTGCGCGCGGTGGTCACCAGCGGCACGGTCACCGCCGCCGCGGCACACCTGGGCTACACCCCGTCCGCCGTCAGCCAGCAGGTGGCGGCGCTGGAGAAGCAGGCCGGCACGGCGCTGCTGGAGCGGGTCGGCCGCGGGGTACGCCCCACGGCGGCCGGGCTCCTGCTGACCGAGCACGCCGCACTGATCAGCGCGGCGGTCTCCCAGGCGGAGACCGCCCTCGCCGACTTGCGCGCGGGACGCACCGGCCGGCTGTCGGTCCGCTACTTCGCCACGGCCGGCTCGACGCTGATGGCGCCCGCCATGGCCAGGCTGCGCGCCGAGCACCCGGGAGTCCGTGTCGACCTCGAACTGGCCGACCCGCTGGACCCGTTGCAGGAGGTGGCGCGGGGCCGGGCCGACCTGGCGGTCGTGGTCCGGTCACGGGAGCACGCGGGCGAAGGCTTCCGGCTCGTCCCCCTCCTCGACGATCCGTACGCCGCCGTACTGCCCCAGGGACATCAGCTCGCGAGCAGGGAGGTCGTCGACCTGCACGAGCTGTCCGGCGAGCAGTGGGTCGGCAGCGAGCCCCCCGGCCCCTGCCTCGAACCCGTCATCGACTCCTGCGCGGCGGCGGGCTTCAGCCCCGACTTCGTCATCCAGAGCGAGGACTACGCCACCGCCCAGGGCTTCGTCGCGGCAGGTCTCGGCGTGGCCCTGATTCCGCGGCTCGGACTGCGCAACCGGCACCCCGGCGTCGTCGTACGGCCGGTCCGCAATCCGGAACCGGTCCGAGCGATCTCGGCGGCCGTGCGGGAGATCGCCCTCGAACAGCCCGCCCTGCGAGGCCTGTTGGACGCCCTGCGGGACGCAGCCGTCGCCGCGGACGCACAGGGCGCACTGGACGCGTCCGCCGCAACGGACACCCAGGGAGCGCCTGGGGCCTCGAGGGCCGAGACACGGTGACCGCTGCGTCGCGCAAGCATTCGACAACGGGTGGCCTTCACCACAATTTGCCCATTTATGGACATAGGGCGGTCTATAAGTAGTCTCAAGGCTGGTCGCGCTTCTGCGGTGATCGGCACAGAGATCCAGAGACCGTCCCATGGGAGAAGTGCTTGATCATGCTGAGGAAACGACGCACCGGACTGATGGCTACGACCGGCGTGCTTGGCGGCGTACTCGCGGTCACGGCCCTCGGCGGTACGAGCATCGCTGCCACCGGGGCCGCCGACGCCGGGAGCCACCCCACACCGCCGGCGCATGCCAAGCGGGCGGACGCCGTGGAGGCTTCCGAGGCCCGAATAGAGATCACGCCCGGGGAGGGCGCCCACAACGTCGGGGTGAACGACCCGGTCGGCGTCACCGTCGACAAGGGCAAGCTCACCAAGGTGACCATGACCGCCGTCGCGACCGGGGCCGAGGTCCCGGGCACCGTGTCCGCGGACCGCACCTCCTGGAAGCCGAACGGCGACCTGAAGCGTGCCACCGCGTACCAGATCGCCGCGGAGGCCGTGGACGCCAAGGGCCGCTCGGCAAGCGACAACGCCACGATCACCACGGTCTCCCCGGCCAACGACTTCATCGGGCACCTCTCCCCCCAGGACGGCTCGACCGTCGGCGTGGGCATGCCGGTGTCGATCACCTTCGACCGGGCGGTCGGCGACAGGGCCGCCGTGCAGTCGGAGATCCAGGTCAGCTCCAGCAGCGGCCAGCAGGCCGTCGGTCACTGGTTCAGCGATCACCGCCTCGACTTCCGCCCCGAGACCTACTGGGAGCCCGGCTCCACCGTCACCGTCACGCTCACCCGCTACGGCGTCCAGAAGACGGTCACCTTCACGATCGGCCGGAGCCAGATCAGCACCGTGGACGCGAAGACCAAGCAGATGACCGTCGTCCGCAACGGCAAGACGGTCAGAACCATCCCGATCTCGTCAGGCAGCGCCGAGCACCCGACGTACAACGGCCAGATGGTGATCTCCGAGAAGTTCAGCCACATTCACATGAACGGTGCGAGCGTCGGCCTCAAGGAGAAGAACGGCAAGCCCTCGTACGACATCAAGGCCGTACCGCACGCCATGCGCCTGACCGACTCGGGCACGTTCATCCACGGCAACTACTGGGGCGGCGACTCCGTCTTCGGCAAGGTCAACACCAGCCACGGCTGCGTGGGCCTGAAGGACGTCAGGGGTGGCGGCACCGACCGGCAGCCCGCCGCCTGGTTCTTCGACCACTCGCTGATCGGTGACCTCGTGATCGTCAAGAACTCCGCGGACAAGACCATGCTGGCGCCGGGCAACGGCCTCAGCGACTGGAACATGCCGTGGAGCGAGTGGGTCGCGGGCAGCCCGACCACCTGACCCGCACCGCGTCCGGGCCGTCAGCCGAGGGGCACCGCCGAAGGGCCCGGGCGCGTACGGGCCTCCGAAGGACTCAACGGGCCGTGACCCTCCACGCAGACGACCATCGCACCCAGAGGCTCACCGCAGTCCGCATGACGAACCTCCAGGGGCGGCCCTTCCGGGTCAGCCGTGTACTGGTCGCCCCACTGCTTGAGGGCGATCATCGCGGGCCACAGATCCCAGCCCTTGCGGGTGAGCCGGTACTCGTGCCGGGTGCGACGCCCCTGTTCGCGGTAGGCGACGGTCTGCAGGATCCCGGCCGCCACCAGCTTGCGCAGCCGGTCCGCCAGGACGGCCTCGGACAGTCCGACATGCCGGCGGAAGTCGTCGAAACGCCGGACGCCGTTCATGGCGTCCCGGATCAGCAGCAGCGACCACTTCTCGCCGATCAGGTCCAGAGTGCGATGGACCGTGCAGTTCTCCGCGCTCGTCTCCAGCCACCTCATGCGCCCATCCTAGGCTGGCTTCGTCATTGACAGCCAGAGGAGTGCACAGCTAACTTCACTTACGGAAGTCAGCCAGGTATGGGAGTGGGAATGCGCAGGTCACGAACGTTCGAGTGGTCGGACCCGGCGGTCTCAGCCGGGGCCGTCGGGGATCACAGCGGCCTCGATTTCCTCCGCGAGATCGTGGCCGGCCGGCTGCCCGGACCGCCGATCGCCGCCACCCTGGGCTTCACGCTCGATGAGGCCGAGTACGGCCGGGCGGTGTTCGTGCTAGTGCCGGGCGAGGAGCACTACAACCCCATCGGCAGCGTCCACGGCGGCGTCTTCGCCACGCTCCTCGACTCCGCGGCCGGCTGCGCCGTCCAGTCCGTGCTGCCCCAGGGCACCGGCTACACCTCGCTCGACCTGACCCTGAAGTTCCTGCGCCCGATCACCGTGGACACGGGCAAGGTCCGTGCCATCGGGACCGTCCTCCACAGTGGCCGGCGTACCGCGCTCGCCCAGGCGGAGCTGCGTGACTCAGAGGACCGGCTGCTGGCCCACGCCACCAGCAGCTGCATGCTGTTCCCCATCCCGCCCCGCTGACCGCCCCGCTCTGTCGTCGAAAGGGGGGCATCGGTCAGGATCGGAGAAGCATCGGGCGCCGAGGACGCCTAGCGTGAAGGGCATGACCTCCATCGACTTCATCACCCTGGAAGTGGCCGACCCCGCGGCCGCCGAACGCTTCTACGCGGAGGGCTTCGGCCTGGGCAAGGAGGTACGCCTGCGGGCCTCCGAAGAGCCGACCTCCGGCTTCCGCGGTTTCACCGTCTCGCTCGTGGTGGCCCAGCCGTCGATCGTGGACAACCTCTTCGGCACCGCGCTCGACGCCGGCGCCACGACGCTGAAGCCCGCCAAGAAGTCGTTGTGGGGCTACGGCGGCGTCGTACAGGCCCCGGACGGGACCGTCTGGCAGATCGCCAGTTCCTCGAAGAAGGACTCCGGCCCCGACAGCCGGCGGATCGACGAGATCGTCGTACTGCTGGGGGTGGCGGACATGGCCGCGAGCAAGCAGTTCTATGTCGAGCGCGGCCTCAAGGTGGCGAAGAGCTTCGGCAGCAAGTACGTCGAGTTCGACGCCTCGGCCAGCCCCGTCAAGCTGTCGCTGTACGGGCGTCGGGGCCTGGCCAAGGTCGCAGGCGTGTCGCCGGAGGGAGCGGGATCGTCCCGGCTCGCGATCGGCAGCGACGCCGGGCCCTTCACCGACCCGGACGGATTCGTCTGGGAGCCCGCCGGCTGAGACCGCGAGCCCGCGGCCTGAGGCCCGCGGGGTCGCAGCGCGGCTCGGAATCCGGTGAGACGGGGAAGGTGCGCGGAGGAAGGGCCGGGACTGAGCCGACGGACGAATCCGTGCGGGATCAGGCCCGGCCGTCGAACCTCCTGGGGACGTTCCTTTGCCGGTCAGGACGCGTTTTCGCGGTTCATGGCTCCGCGTTCATGGCTCCGCGTTCATGGCCCTGCCCGGGCTCAGCCGCAGATCTGGCGTCCCCACTCCCCGTACGGGTAGGCCGTGCTGACGCCTGTGTCCGCGTTGCCGGTCCCGCAGGAGCGGGTGTTGGGGGTGTAGACCATCAGGCTCCACTGGTAGGGCTCGCCTGCGGCCACGTTGCCGCGGCCCACCGTCAGGGCCGGGCCGTCGGAGCCCGCAGGGCGGGTGATCTCCGCCTTGTTGCGGCAGGGCTCACCGCTGCAACGGGTCGTGTTGGAGTAGACGCGGATCCATTGGGTCAGGCAGGTGTTGCTGTAGCGCATCTCGATGGTGCCGACCTGACTGGTCGTGTTGGGCAGGTAGAGCGGCGCGGAGGCGAGAGTCTTGGCGTTCGAGGCACAACCTGTGGCGGCCGGGTCCGCGCCGTCATAAGGGCTGGCGGCATGGGCGGCGGAGGCGCCCTGCCAGGTGAGAACCGTCGTGCAGGCGGCTGCGGCGAACGTCATCGCCAGCGTCTTGCGGCGGCGGCCGCTGTTCAGTGAAAGCATCCGTGCGTCCCCGTTCTGATCGTTGTGTTTCCGGTCGGTCATGTGCTTCTGGCTCTGGATCCGCTGCTATTGCGGAATCGAGCACAGGGGGACATCCGGCAATTGATTGTCCGGATGGCTTATGTAGATGTTGGAGATGTAGCCGCCGTACTGGGGCAGATACGCCCACCAGTCGTTGGTGTACGGGGGCACGGAGACGGACTGGCCCTTCTTCTGGCAGCCCACCAGTACCTCGACCCCCGCGGGCAGTCGGGTCAGTGCGTTGTCACCGATGCGTGGTTCACTGCGGACGTTGACCTCCGAACTCCATGTTCCGTACCACTTTCCGGACGGCGCGACGCCACCGGGAACATTGAGTGAACGGGTCAGTCGACCGATGTCGGTGAATGCCTTTCCGTAGGAAGTACCGGCCTGGTGCAGTGTGTAGACGGCCACGATCGAGCGATCGCCGGCGCCGACGGTGCCGGTGGAATGCAGGGCGGGACGGGTCAGATCCACGGCCGCGGCGGCGTGGCCGACGCCGGCCGCCGGCCCGGGCGCGACCGGGCTCGTGGGGCCGCAGGTGCCCTTCGGATACGAGTCGCCCGACCAGCCCTGCTTCACGGCCCAGGGCCGGTTGAAGGCGCCGGCGATCCCGAAGTGCTGGTCGAAGTCGTCCGACGCACAGCGGGTCGACCGACGAAGGTTGTCCATGATGAAGTTGCGTACGGGCGCGTGGGCTTTTTCGAGGATGTAGCGGTAGATCGTCACCGTGTCGCGGGCCGAAATGGCCGTGTAGCCCCAGAAGTTCGGGTCGGCAGGGGGCTCCGTGTCGCTCAGCCCGAGGTTGCCGCGCATACGGGTGACGATCGATGAATAGCCGTGACTCGACCAGTAGTCATTGGCCGCGTCGTCATCGCTGCTGCGGAGCATCGGCTCCAGCCAGGCACGGTCCGCGGCCGGGACAACGTAGTCGGAGCCTCGGTTCCAGAAATAGTCCAGAGCCATCAGCAGTTTGACGATCGATGCCGAACGGAACTGCATGCTCGCGTTCAACTGCTCGGTGAAATTACCGGTCTGACGATCGAAGACGGCGACCCCGGCGGTGACGCCGACGGGCACGACGGCACTTGTTCCTCTGACGGCCGAGGTGTCGTCGGATCGTGCGGGTGCGGCCGCCGCCGGGAAGAACGCGATGCCGACGAACGTCACGCAGAGAAACGCCGTGACCGTGGCGAGAAGGCTTCTGCGTCGGGGGCCCGCGGCGGCCTCGGGAGAGGCGGTGGAACGCATATCGTCATCGACCTTCCCTACCGGCAGTTGGTGATGGAGTTCACGGGGTACCAGTCCACGTGGTAACCCTGCGAAGAGAATGCGGGGGGCATGTCCCACCAGCTCAAGTCCCTGTAGTAGAGCCGCGGAACGGTACCGGTGGTCTGATTGTTCATCCAGGAGCCCTGTGAGACCCAGGGGATGAAGTAGTTGTCGCAGTTGTACATGCCGATGGAGTCACCCCCACCCCACTGGAGCTGATAGGCGCAGAACCACCCGTAGGGCACTGGGTTCCATGATGAAAAGTCCTTGCACACGGTCGCCCGAGGGACGGCTCCGCTGCCTTGCGTGAGCTGTCGGGGCCGCGCTTCCCCGGGAACGGTGACGTTCAGGACCGCACCCTTCATGCTGATTTGGTTCGGCGAGACCTGCTCGCCCCTCCCCCGCAGCTTGACCAGATAGCCGTCGACCTTGGCCTGCAATGCCGCGGCCTTGTCGGTCGACAGACCTGCCGCTCGCGCCTGTGCCACGAATCCCGCGTCGGTCGAGGACGCGACCGCAGCTCCCTGTCCGACTGCCCCCAAAAGGAGCCCCATGACCAGGGCGGTGATCAACCACCGGATACTCGCTCGCATTTCGAATCCCCCTGCTTCTGCCGGGTCGCCTTTTGCCGCACTCTCACAAGCGCTGCACGCCTTAGCGGAGTTCGGCCGTATGTGTGGATCGACTGCAGCATATGAATGGCGGACGACCGTTCGCTATCCGTTCTCCGCCGGCTGGTCCGCGCATATCGGATTGCCGGGACGGTGTGCATCCGTCACGGCTGGGGCGGGACGGGCGAGTCGGCCTGCCGAGCCCGAAGCACCGGTTCAGCCGTCATGGAACCGTGTGACGGCGACTGGTGAGGAACGGTCATGGTTCCGTCACGTTCGCCGGGTGGAGCGGTCATGCACCGCTGTGAACCTCCTGTGTGTCCCCGCGACCGAGCCGGGGAGAAGGAGGGGTTCGGACCGTGTCAGCGCCGCCCGTTCCGCCCAGCCGCGTGTGCCGAGCACGGGGCCGGGGTGTGATCCTGCGAGCCATCACCGTGGAGACCTGCCGCGCTCAACTGCTCGGCTGGGGACCGGTTCCGGAGCCGGATCCACTGAGGGGCGTGGCCCTGGTGCTGCTGCGCCAGGTCCCCGGCACCGGCGAGTACGTGGCTGTGGCCTACCTCCCCGAAGGGCCCGTCCCCGACCCACGGTTCGGCCCGCTCGCGGACGGCGACCTCGTGGTGGTCGCCTGGCCGGGGACCGCGCTCACCTCCGCGCAGTTCGAACAGGCCCTGGTGCACAGCCTGGTGGGTCTCCGAACGCAGGACCACCCCGCCGTCCCGCCCCCGCACGGCCGTCCCGCGATTTCGGGTGCCGTACGACGGGCCATGGCGTACTGCGAGGAACACGCAGGCGAGCCGGTGTCGGTGGCGGACATGGCCGCGGCGGCCCGGGTCAGTCCTCGTACCCTCCAGGACCGCTTTCGGGCCGACCTCGGGACCACCCCGGCGGCCCACCTGCGGCGCGTACGGCTGGAGCGGGCACACCAGGACCTGCTGCGCATCGCGGACGGTTCCGCGTCCGGAACGGTCACCGACGTCGCGGCGCGCTGGGGCTTCACCCACCTGGGCCGGTTCGCCGCGTACTACCGTGCGGCGTACGGTCAGGTGCCGTCCCGCACCGCGGAACGACGCCAGAGTCCGCCGGTTTGAGGGGCACTCGATCCCGTAGTCACTCCTCCCTCAAACGCGCCCATGTGTGAGTGTCCAGGCCGTCCTGGGGTCCCAGCCGGGCGAGTTCGACGTCATCACGTCCCAGGGCCACGATCACGGGACGGACTCCGCGACGCCCGGGAGGAGTCGCCCACACAGCAATGAGCCTGCGGTGGCGCTCGGGAACCTCGATGCGGCGAACGCCGAGGAGAACCCGACGCACGTCTCGCCCGAGTCGCAATGTGACGCAACTGATCCACGGGGCCGCGGTGATGGAGCGCGGAGGGTCAAGCGTGCGGGTGAGGCTGAGTGCGCCCCCGCCGTTGCGAACCTCGAGAACATCGGCATCGGCATCGGCATCGGCATCGGCAAAATCGTCTTCGCAGCCTCCGCCGCTGCTGCCTCCCGCGTACCGCCACCGCTCGCCGAACCACTCCAGAAGTGCAACGCACTCACGGGTCCGTGAGGCCTTCGGACGCCACCGGATCCAGATCGCACCGACACCGGCGACGTCGTCGACATCGGCCGACACCACGCTCACCACACGCCGCGGCATCCACCACGGTTGCGGCTCGTCTCCCGCCAGCGCCCGCTTCACTGCAATCCGCAGGAAACGCTCCCGCCCGGGCCCCGCCGCCGCCATGCCTTTTCCCCACGCCTGCATGTGCCTGCGATACCCGTTGCCCCGGGGCATTAGGCCGGGCCGCCTCGGCCGCGGCAGGAATGTCCCATGGTTCCCTGCAAGAGCTCGGGACACGGTCGGCAGCGCAGAGGGTGCGCGGTGGAACCGACGTGGTCGGCCTCTCGGATCAACCCTTCTCAGCGGCGATGGGTCAGGACCGCCACGTCCGCGCCGAAACCGACCACCAGCCGCCCGTCGGGCGCCACCGTCAGTCGCCTGATGCGGGACGGAAAGGCGTGCGCACCGATCTGCTGTCCTGTGCCTGCGTCCCACGTCCAGACGGTTCGGTCGCCGCCCGCGACCACGACAGGGCGGCCGTCCAGGGTGCCGGTCGCCCCCGCACGCACCTCACTGGTGTGTCCCGTCAGCGGCGGTGCCAGCAGTTCGCCCGTGGCCAGGTCCCAGAGGTGGACTCCCTCTGCCTCGTGGCTGGTCAGAACGACGCTGCGGCCTTCGAGCCGCTCCAGGGCCAGGGCGCCTCGTTGCCGCGGCTGTACTCCGATCCATCGGCTCTCGGTCAGGTCCCAGACGCGGCCTTCCCCGGTCACACCCACGAAGCGGCCGTCGACCACCGCGAAGAAGTCGATGTAGAGGCTGGTGTACTCGCTGGTCGACCGCCCGGGCAGCTCTTGACGGGTGGTCAGGTCCCATATCCGCACCGTTTTGGGCCAATCGCCGCGCGTGAGGAGGGTGGGCCGTCCGTCCACCGTCCCCGCCGCCAGCTCATCCACTCCGGCGGTGTAGCCGGTCGGGAGCTCACCGATCTGTCCCTTTCCGTCGAGGTCCCAGATCCGCACATTCGTGTCCGAGCCGCCGGTGACGATGACGCGACTCCCGTCCACGTCGGCCGTGGTGAGCCCTGTCACGGAGCCGACATGACCGGTCAGCAGGCCTTCCGTCCGCCTTTCACTGTCGAGGTCCCAGATGCGGACCGATCTGTCGTCGCCACCGGTGACCGCGAGCTGACGCCTGTTCACCACCACTGTCGCCGTTCCCCGCACGGTCGCCTCGTGACCCGTCAGCGACGGCTGCAACGGGCGGAGGGTGGGCAGATCCCACACGCCGACCGCTCCACGGCCGTATGCGACGAGCACGGCAGGGCGGTCGTCCAGCACCGTCACGGCCGCCGTCTGCACGAAAACGGCCGCGGGCTCACAGGCCTGCTCCTGCGTGGCCAGGTTCCAGACGCGCACCTCGTAGGCGTTGGCGCTGACGGCCATCGGGTCCTCGCACCCCGGATCCGTCACCAGGAAGTGCGCCGCGGCGTTGATGTCCAGGCTGGCGCAGCGCCGTGCCTGCACGTCCCCGTCGCTGCCGCCTTCCACCGTCCGGTCGTACTTCCGGTCCGCGAACACGGGAGGCTCCTCGGGAAGGTCGCCCAGGGGACCGGACTCCCGTCCCGCGATCAGGTCCCACAGCCGGACGGTCTCCTCCCCCGTGACCGGATCCATCGCCCCGAGTTCCCTCGAGTGGCTGGTGACGGCGACGGGACGGCCGTCCACCACCGCCGTCGCCAGAGCGGACACAAAGCCCGTGCGGATGGTCAACGGCTCGGTGTGCTGGGAGAGGGTGGCCAGATCCCACACTCTCACCACGTCGTCGACGCACGCGCCGACCACTACTGGCCGGCCCTCGACCAGTCCCGCGGCCAGCGATTTCACCCAGGAGTCATCGTCGGTGGAGCACTCACCGACCAGTTCTCCCCGTGCCAGGTCCCAGACCCGGACGCTTCTATCGAAGCCTGCGGTCACGGCGACGGGACGGCCGTCCAGCACCGCCGTCGCCAACGCGTCGACGGCGCCGCTGCGCGCGGTGACGGCCTTGCCGAGCCGGCTGCCCGTGGCCAGATCCCACGCGTGCAGCGTGCCGTCCTTGCAGCCGGCGACAGCGATGCCGCGGCCCTCCACGACCACGGTCGCCAACGCGCTCACCTCGGCCGGCACCGGCAACGCGTACCGCAGCCGGGAGTCCACGTCGCTGCCGGTCGCCCACTGCACGACCCAGGGGTCGTCCAACCCCTGGCGTACTGCAACCCCGGTGATGTCTCTCGCCAGTTCCCGGTTCCCGTACCGGGCGGCGTCCAGCGCCAGGACCTGCCGCCGCACCCCCGCACCGGCGTCGCGGTGCACGTGCCCCGACGTCCGGTACACGGCGGCCGCGGGCGTCTCCTCCTGCCCGGCAGCGCCGTCCAGGTCCGCGAGGATCAGCTCCGGATCCCCGTGCACCAGCCATCCCGGATCGGTCGAACGGCCGCCCGCCGCTGCACCTTCACGGTCCGGACCGCTCCTTCGGATTTCACCAGACATGACCGGCATGGTAGCCATGCCCCCTCGTCGACCGGGCGGTCGCCCGTTCCTGAGAAGGGTTTCCCGCAGCGACACAGGCGGAGGGGGCGTCGGTCGGATGACGAGCTGAGCGGAAAGCTGCCGGGCCCGAGCCGCCGGCTGATTGTCGGCGCCGTCTGCGAGACTCGTCCCATGATTTCGAAGCTGCCCTTGGACAGCCCTCGCTGGCATGGTCTTGACGGTGTGAAGGCCGAGGAGGTGCAGGTGGTCCTGGAGCAGTTGGCCTCTGCGGCTGCCACCGGGGGCGGCGAGGCGTGGCAGCGGTCCTGGGCGGACCTGTACGGCGGCCTGCTGGATGACGGAGTCGTCGCCGACGGGGCATATGCGGCCCTGCCGCATCTCGTCGAGGCGGCTGCGGTCCTGCCTCCGGGACAGACCGTGGATTTCTGGGTGGACCTCGGATTCCTCGTGACCGCCGATTACCGGCCGCCCGTCCCGGACGATCTCGAGGCGGTCTTCCGCGCCGCGCTGCGGCTGGCCGAGCGGGCGGCTGCCCGGAGTCTCCTCACCACTGGAGTTCCCGGACCGCTCTGTGCCCGACTCGCCCTCTCCTGCGTGGCCTTGGCCGGACACCACATCGGCGAGGCGCTGTGGCAGTTCCCGGAGGAAGGGGAAAGCGAGCTCCTGTTGTCGTGTCCCGGTTGCGGAAGCGACACGGAGATCGCCGACTTCTTCGTGGACGCGGCTCGTTCGCCCCTCGATGCGTCACTGCTGCCCGACCCCTCCCCCCATGTCCGGCAGGAAGGGCACCCCTGGAGCGAGGCCGCCGCGGCACTGCGGGAGGAGGCGCTGGGGGAAGGCTGGGAGCCCTTCCTGCGAGTGGCGCGCGATGTCGCGACGCGGGGGGTCTGCCCCGAAACACCGGCACAAGCCGTCCTGTGCCTGGTCGCCGGGATCGTCGCGGTCAGGGGCACGCCGCAGCGGGCCGCGGTGGATCTGGCCCGCCGACTGCTGTCCCTCACCGGGCACTTCGACTGCTGGGACTGCGAGCGGACGTGGACGATCACGGAAGGCCTGGTGGAGAGCCCGGACGGTGCGCTCTCCCCACACCGTCCGGATCGGGCGCCGGCGGACTCCGACGGGGCGGCTGCTGCCGGTGCACAAGCGGCGGCAGCCGGAGGAACCGGCCGGGCGGCGACCCGGTTCCGGCAGGAAGAGAACGCGGTGAAGGCCGCCGACGGCACACTCTGGGGCCGTATATCGGCGTTCTCCGATTCCGTGCCCGGCTCGCCCGGGGGTGTCGGCGCATTGGCGGTACTGGCCCACCCCGGTCGGCCGACCCTCGTCGCCGGCGGCGGGGACAAGGGCGTGGTGTGCCTGTGGGACGTGTCAGACGGCCGACTCGTCCACGACCCGCTGCCAGGACATCCGGACGCCGTCCGCTCGATGACGGCCCTGCCCCTGCCCGACGGCCGCGTCCTCCTGGCGAGCGGAGGCGACAGCGGGACGATCGCCGTGTGGAACCCTCTCACCGGGCAGCCGGTGCGCGAACCTGCCGGCGACTGGACCGGCGGGGTGACCGCGATGTGTGCGGCTGTCGTCCCCGAAGGCCGCACCCTGCTCGTCACCGCCACCCCACGTGGCGCCGTCCGGGTGTGGGAACCGGAAAGCGGTGAGTGCGTCGGGCGCCTCAACCCCTACGGCAGTCCGATCCGGTCGATCACCGCCGTCCCGATCTCCGCCGACCACACTCTTGTCGTGGCCGCGGACACGGCGGGCCGCGTGCACGTGTGGGATCCGGTCGTCGACGACCCGTGGGAAAGCGGCGCGGCCGTGCACCTGGACGCAGGGGCGCTCGCCGGTGCCGACCACCGGGCGGCCGCCGTGGCGGCTGTCCCGACGCCCGACCGGACCATGCTGGCCACGGCAGACGGACTCGGCGTCGTCATGCTGTGGGATCCGGCCACCGGCGCCCCGGTCGGCGATGGTCTGCCCAGCTCCACAGGCACCGCCGGCCCGCCGCTCCTCACCGCCGCCACGCCGCACGGCGGCCGCACGGTCCTGGTCGCCGGCGCCCGTCACGGTCACCGGCTGCGACTGTGGGAACCGGAGACCGGCGCGGTGCAGCACATCGCCCTGGAGGTGTCGCCGACCTGCCTGGCCGTCGCGGGCGCGGACCTGATCGTCGGACATGACCGCGGAGTCCTCAGCCTCCCGCTCACCAGACGCTGACCGCGTTCGGCCCCACGCCGTCCGGCAGGATGCCGCTTCATCGATCGCGACCGACCGTGATGAGACGTGGCTGAACTCGACGGACCCCTGGCAACGGGTCATCTAGGCTGGCGCGGTGACTGGTGGGCAGCAGCGGGTGCAGCCGTCGGGAGTGTGGGCCACGGCGGTGGGAGTGGCCAGGGTGCGGGCACTGGAGACCGAGCGGGAGAACGCGCTGTTCCGCGACCCGCTGGCACGGGCTTTCGCCGCCGCCGGCGGATTGTGGCCCTCCTCGCCGCCGCCGGACGACGAGACCGGACGACGCCGTCGGCTGGCCGTGTCCTTCTCCATCGTCATCAGAACGAAGTTCCTCGACGACCTGTTGCAGCAGGCCTCCGCGTCCGGGATCCGGCAGGTCGTCCTGCTCGGCGCCGGCATGGACAGCCGGGCCTTCCGGATGGACTGGCCCGAGGGAACGAGGCTGTTCGAGGTCGACACCGCCGCGCCGCTGGACTTCAAGGCGTCAGTGCTGCGCCAGGAGCAAGCCGTCGCACGCTGCGAGCGGATCACCGTCGCGGTGGATCTGCGTGAGGACTGGCCGGGTGCGCTGGCCGCCGCAGGGCACGACCCGGCGGCGCCGACCGTGTGGATCGCCGAGGGCCTGCTGATCTATCTGCCCGAGGACGCGGTGGAGTTGCTGCTGGCCCGGATCAGCGCCCGGTCGGCGACAGGCAGTCGGATGGGGCTGACGTGGGGCTCACGCGGCGTGATCGAGCGCTTCGGTGCGGACGCCGTGCCGGGATCGGCAGCGTCCATGTGGATCTCGGAGATGCCCGACGACCCTGTGGGCCGGCTGGCGGGGCACGGTTGGGAGGCCGCCTGTCACACCCTGCGCGAGCGCGCTGCCGCCTACGGCCGCCCGATCGCCACCCCGCCCCAGCGCGAGGAGCACCCCGGCGGCCTGGTCTCGGCGGTCCGCCCATAGGCGTCGACTCCCAGGAGGGCTTTCGAGTTGCTCCTGTAGAGACATCTGCGACCTGCAGCTGCCCATCATGCCAACCGCCGACGCCACTGCTCGCACGACTCGTGCACGCCCGGCTCGCCAGCATGCCCGGCCGGCCGGGCATCCGGGCACGGGACGTCCGCAAGGATGCGGTTCGCTCCTCTGACGGGTCTGCGGGCCGGCGACCGATCCCCCGGAATGCCGGCGCACGGAAGGCTTTTCGGCCGATGCCCCCGAACCGGCCGGTAGGGAAGCATCGACACGACACTATGGCGGCGGCTCGCCACAGTACGACTCGATGACGGGCACGTACGCGCACGCCGAAGCTCCGACGGAGCCGAAGAAGTCCACCCAGTACCCGTACTCCGTCGGCGAGATCGTCACGGCGGCCGCTTCGGCCGGACTGGTCGTGCAACACCTCGGCGAGCACACCGAGACCGAGACCGACGCGCGCCACATCCTGCCGCAGGGCCCGGACGGCCTCTACCGGTTCCCGTTCAGCGACACGTACCTGCCCATCCTGTACTCACTCAGCGCGGTTCTCCCGGCGCCGACGGTCTGACGTCGCGTCCGTTCAATGCGCGGGCCCCCGTTCCTCCACGGATACGGACGGGGGCGCTGCGCGCAGCCTGGGGATGTGGGGTCCAGTGGACTCTCTGCATAGGGAATTGTGCATCCCTCGCCAACGACAGACGGATGTCCGCGGATCATGATGGTGATCGCCGCGAGAGACCACAAGCGGCTGAGCAAGTAACGCTGTTTCAGGCCCAGTTGCCTGGCGACGCCGTACGTCACATCCAGTCCGCCCCGGCTGTCCGTGCCCTTCCCCCGCGCACGGCTCATTGTGACAGGATCCGTCGTCGGCACCTGACGACCACGGTCGAAGCCGCCTCAACTTCCGTTCTAACAAGGGTCCATAGGATGCGTAGAAACGGCCTGCGAGCCACAGTGGCCACCGCCTGTCTGGCGGTGGCCGCACTGTTGGCGCCGGTGAACGCCGCTGAGGCGGCTCCCGGCGACAACCCCGGAGCCCTGACCGCGCTCACCTCCTCCGCGGAGCTGGCGAAGCTCCGACTGGTCGAGCACCGCGTTCCCACCTCCTCGCTCGACAACCTGGCCAGCCAGATGGGCACGTCCCGCGGGGTCGACCAGGTCCTCGCCAGCGCCAACCACACGATGCGCAACGCGGCGAGCTGCTCCGGCACGGAGACCGCCGCGCTGCCGGTGAAGCCGACCGCTCAGGCCGCGTACTGCTGGGACACCGGTGACGCGGTCACACAGGACTGGCTGCCGCAGTCCGTGACGTCCTCGGGGGACGCGGACAACGACGGCGTGTGGGGCGACAACAAGGTGATCCTGTCCGGTTGGGGGCAGAACGGCACGACCACCACCGACCACATGGGCCGCATCGCGTTCATCGACGCCAACAACCCCGGCGCGTTCAAATACCGCTGGGTGCTGCCGGTCGTCCCGCTGAACGGCGGCACCGACTACCGCGCCCTCAAGACCCACATGGGCGGCATGGTCTGGTACCAGGACAAGCTGATCGTGACTTCCTGGGAGAAGGACGCCGACAACAACGTGATGTACGTCTTCGACATGAAGCGCATCCTCCAGGCGACCGTCAACAGCTCGACCGTCGGCAAGGTGAGCGGCGGATGGTCGGCAGGCGGCTACCAGTACGTGATGCCGGCCATCGGCTCCTACAGCCTCGCCGGCGGGGCCTGCAACTCTGCCAATGACGACTCCCTGCCGTGCTTCGGATCCATCTCACTGGATCGCAGCAGCACGCCGGACAGTCTCGTCGCCACCGAGTGGTTCTCTTCCGGCGGCACGCAGCCGGCCCGCATCTGGCGGTACGACTTCGGCTCCGACCCCGGCTACCTCGCCACGGACGGCAGCGGCCGCGTGAACGCCTCGCAGGCGTACGAGACGAAGGCCGTCGGTCTCCAGGGCGTGCTGTCACACAGCGCCACCAGCGGCGGCACACCGAACTTCTACGTTGACGACGCACGCGGCGGCGTCGGCCAGCACGGCATCCTGTGGCGGCAGAACGCCGGAGGAGCCAAGGCGGCCGCCAACTGCGGGCAGGACATCACGTATGCCTGCTGGGGCCAGCACACCGAGAGCATGTCGTACTGGTGGAGCACGGGTCAGGTCTGGACGCTCACGGAATGGGCGGCGGACAGCGCGGGCCACTGGTCCGGCACCGATTCGGCGATTCCACAGCGCGTGCTCTTCTCCGTGCCGCTGTCCTCGATAGACGCGTCCCTCAGCTGACAGCGGTCGTCGACGACGGACCTGATCGGCACACCGCGTTCCGATCCCGCGTGCAGTTCGGGCCCCTGTCATCCGGGGCCCGTTCATGCATGATGACGGGATGAACCAAGGTGACCAGCGCTTCCACGTCATCGTGCTGTCGAACTTCGCGAAGGGCTTCGACAAGTACGCGTGCGCCTACGGCAAGGCGGGCATTCCGCAGAGCACCTATCCCGACCGGTTCCATCTGCTGACCCGTGCGGAGTTGGGAATCGGCATCGGCAAGGCCCGACGCCTGCTGGACCGTCTGGCCGTTCCCGGAGACCGGCTGCTGGTGCTGGAGACCACCGTGGACCCCGGCAAGCTGGCGCCCAACGTGGTGACCGGCCTCGGCAGGGAACTGCACGAGCCTCGCATCCGGCTGTCGGCAGTCCACGAGCTCGACCAGGCGGGCGACGGGAACGACGGGAGCGACGGGTTCACGCTGCGCCCGACCACTGTCGAGGATGCGATGGCGGCCTCCCTGCACCTGCAGGGGGAGGCGCTGCGACGTTACGCCGACACACGACCGCGCTCCGTGTCGATTCTGCCGGTGGCCTCCGCCTGCCAGGCCAGGTGTTCGTTCTGCTTCTCCTCGGCCTCGATCTCCAGCGACCAGGCGCCGGCACGGGTGCCGTGGGACACGGTCGCCCACTGGCTGGAGCGCTCCCGTGCGGCGGGCGCCGAGCGGGCGGTGATCACCGGTGGCGGGGAGCCCACACTCATACCGTTCGAGCAGCAGCTGCGACTGGTTTCCGCCTGCTCGGCGACCTTCCCCAAGGTCGTCCTCATCACCAACGCGCACACCCTGGCCAAGGGCGGGCACACCGACCGGGCCGAGCGCCTCGCGGCCCTGAGCGGGGCAGGCCTCAGTGTGCTGGCGGTCTCCCGGCACCACCAGGACGACGACGTCAACGAGCGGCTGATGATGCTGCGCACGCCGGTGAGTTCGGTGATCGACACCTGGCGCACGGAACGTGACCGCGGGCCGGGGCTGCGGATGAGGCTGATCTGCGTGCTCCAGCACGGTGGCGTCGCCGACGCGGCCGGGGTCGCCGACTACCTCTCGTGGGCCGCCGCGCTCGGCGTCGAGGAGGTCTGCTTCAAGGAGCTCTACGTCTCCACGAGCACCGAGTCGCTCTACTTCGAACGCGCCGCCAACGTCTGGAGCCGAGAGCACCAGGTGTCGCTGTCCGTCGTCACCGGGTTCGCCGAGCGGCACGGCTTCGCACTCGCGAGCCGTCTGCCCTGGGGCGCGCCGGTCTACCAAGGTGACTGGGACGGCCGGCCGATGCGGATCGCCGCATACACCGAGCCCAGCCTGCTCTGGGAACGCACCAACGGGATCGCGCGCAGCTGGAACGTGATGGCCGACGGGCGCTGCTACGCCTCCCTGGAGGACCGGGCCAGCGAGATCGTGCCGGAAGGAGCGACGGCATGAGGTTCGAGGAGTTCCAGGACTTCCGGCAGCGGGAACTCCTCGGTTCCCCGTCCCTTCTGGACGCCGCCGAGACCAATGTGTACAGGGCGCTCGCGCCGATGCGGCCGCAACCGCCGGCCGACGTGCGCACGGTGCACCGGTGCGATCTCGCCCGTGCCTGGCTGCGGCGCTTTCAGCTGCCGGAAGAGTGGTCCGGTCACGCCATGGTCTGTCGAGGGGTTCGGCACGGGCTCGGTGTGGTGTTCCAGCGTCTGCACGCCGCGCAGGCGCGGTTGTGGCTGCCCGGCGACGTGTACCCGGTCTACTTCGAGCTGGCCCGCGCTGCGGGCCTGGAGCCCGGGTCCTACCCGACGCTGCCGACGCCGGCCCTGCCGAGCTCGCCGGCGGACGACCGGGCCGAATACCTGCTGCTCGCCAACCCCAGCAAACCGCTCGGCCGCTACCTGTCCGAGACCGAGTGCGACGCGGTGATTTCGTGGCTGCGCGAATCACCGCGCCGCCGTGTGCTGATCGACGGCGTCTACGACCTGGGTGTCCCGTTCGCCGCCGGCACCCGGCGACTGCTGGACACCGGTTGCGCGGTCCTGTTGCATTCGGTCACCAAGGGCTGGCTGTGGCCACGCACGTTCGGCGTGGTCCTGCTGGGTCCGCAGGCCGAGCAGGCCGAACAGGCCGGGTGGACGCCACGGGCGGAGTGGGCGCAGTGGGCCGAAGCGTTCCGCTCGGACTCGCCGGCTCCGGAGCAACTGCGGCTCGCTCACCGACTGCTGACCGAGCACGGCGACACGCCCCGGCGAGTCGCCGACGAACTGGCCGCGCGTGCTGAGCGGCTGTTCGAACGATTGCCTGACGACGTGCTCCGGGCCATTCCCACGGCCGGCCGGACCTGCCCCGGCAACTACTTCTTCCCGGTCGGCATCCCGGCGGAGACGCTCCGGCGTGAGTGCGGCGTGCTCGCCCTGCCGGTCAGTGTGTTCGGGCAGAGCAGCTGGCCGGGCTCCGTCCTGACCAGCCTGGCCGACACGTTCGGCCCGGCGCCGGACGGTGGGCCGATGCACCGCTGAAGGACGCGACCTCCGCGATCCGTGGCGGCCACGAGGAAGCGTCGATGCTCACTTCTCCGGGTCGGCCCAAGTCGCCACAAGTGCTCGCCTATCGGGAAAGCGGGGACCGCAGACCATCTCCCGAGTGGCTTCACCGTTGAGCCAGCACACCTGCTCGGGGCCGCCGTCGCCGGTGTCGAACAGACAGCACACTCCCCCGCTGTCGGCGGTGAGGTCGGTGAACGCCTTCCTGATGTTGACCGACCGCGCGAACAAACGGCTCATGCCCGTCGTCGCCGCCCAGCACTCCACCGACGCGTAGCCGGGGTGCAGCAGGGACTCGAACCGGATCGCCGCGTAGACGTACCCGATCTGGATGCGCCCGTCGTCCTCGGGGTCGGAGCCGTTCGTCTGCGCGTACTCACGCAGTGCGTCATCGAGCTCGAACATGAGGGACATGTCGAGCTCGAGCGTGCTGCTCGTGGAACAGTCGACCGGCTCGCTCTGGAAACGGGAGGTGAACGGGAGGACGAGCCGGTCACCGCCGGGCAGGGTGATCTCCAACGGTGGCACGGCACGGGCCGGTGGCGCCAGCTCGGCCAGATGGGCCAACACCCTGCCGACGTTCCGAGGACGCACGTAAATGTCGTAGCTGTAGATGAGCCCCACGTCTCCCCCTGTGCCCAACCGAACCCCACCCTCTCACGGCCCGCCCCCAGGGCTTCGCATGCCGCAGGGTGATTCAGCGTTTCAACGAGATCATGTGAAGTCGCCGGCAGCGCCCCTGCGCCCTACGCTGGAGACATGGGCCTTGTGGGCCGCTCCGGGAGACTTCCAGGCACAATGATCAGGAGCGATCATGAGACGCGGCGGGCAGATCGACATCATCCCGAGCTGGACTCCGCAGACTGCTCAGATCGAGATCGAGTGGGAGGACACGGGGATCTCAGGACCTCATCCCACGGACAAGTGGTTCGGCACCATGGCGTTCATCGGCGGAGCCGTCAGCCAGGAAGGGGTCTGGGAGTGGGAGCCCGCTGCGAAGACCCTTCACCTGTGGGTGCTGGTGCCGGGCGGTGAGGGTCATCGCCATCTGATCGCCACACTCCAGCAATTCACGCTGCCTCTGACGTCGGGCATGACGGGGAGCGGAACCCTGGCCCCCACCCTCGGGCTGCCGGTCGTCGGGGAACTGACGCTGACCTGGCGTGGGCAGGTCCACGGCACGTGACGCGGATCGTCGTCCTCCGTCGCTCCGTCGCGCCGGGCCCTCAGCGGGTGATCGAGACGGCGAAGGGCGCGAATCCGCTCGATCGGATCACGTGCGGCACGAACAGGATCGCTGCCTCGGCGGCCCGTGCGGTCACGATGCCGCCGAGGTCCGTGACCCACTCCTGCTGCCAGCCGAGGTCGGCGAGCAGCCCGCGTACGACCTGCTTGGCCTCCGGATCCGCGCCCGAGAGGAAGGCGGTCGGCGTCTGGCTGAGCGCGGCGGGCGCGGTCATCACCGTGTACAGCATCGTGTTGAGCGTCTTGACGACGTGCGTGCCGGGAAGGGCTTCTTGCAGTTGCTCCGCGAGGCTAGAGCCGGGGTAGAGCAGGCCTGCCGGCAACCCGTCCGGTCCGTCGACGGTGGCGTTGGAGACGTCCACGAGAATCCTGCCCTGCAGTTCCTCGCGCAGCGCGACGAGCCGGTCCAGCGAACCTGCGCCCGGCGTGGCGTTGACGACGATCCGCGCTGCCCGGACGGCGTCGGCGGCAGAGCCCGGTGAGCGGTCCGCCACGGTCACGTCGTGCCCGGCGCGGGTGAGGGCCAGGGCGAGGCTTCCGCCGACACGGCCGTTTCCGAGAACGGCGATCGTGGTCATGGTGATGTGATCCTTCCGGTGATGGTGATGGTGATGGTGATGGGGGTCAGCGGGAGAGCGTGGTGACGGCTTCGGTGTGCACGCCGGGCGCGGCGGCCAGGAAGCTCTCGCTCTCCGGGGTCCAGGGGCGGCCGTAGGCGTCGGTTATCCGCCCGCCGGCCTCGGTGACGAGCAGCGCCCCGGGAAGCAGATCCGCACGGGCTCCGGCGAACTGCCAGAAGGCGTCGATCCGGCCGGCGGCCACGTTCAGCAGGTGCAGGGTGGCGGGCACGGACGTCCGCACCACGAGCGCGTCGAAGAGCATCGCGGTGATCGAGGAGCCGATGCGCCGGACGACCTCCTCGTCCTCGTCCGGCCTGGCCTGGCTCGTGGCGACGAGGCTCAGTCCGAGGTCCGTGGTCCCAGAGACGTGCAGCGGTCGGCCGTCGAGGTGGGCTCCGGCACCGGCGAGTGCGGTGTAGGTCTCACCGGTCAACGGCAGGTGCACTGCGGTGAGCACCGGCTGGTTGTCGCGCACGAGGGTGGCGGTCACCGCCCACTCCGGCAGGCCGTGCAGGTGGTTGACGTTGCCTTCGGCCGGATCCAGGACCCACCATTCGCCGGCCGGCAGGGCCCCGCCCGCGAGCTCGTCCTCCACCAAGCGGGCCTCCGGGCGCAGGAGTTCGAGGCGGGGGCGCAGGATGTCGAGGGCCAGTTCGTCGTTGACGGCGAGCGCGCGCATCAGCTCTTCGCGGGTCCGGTAGCGGACCACGTCGCCGAATCCCTCCAGCAGCGCAGAAGCCGCCGCGCGCACGGCGATCGCGGTCTGCGCGAGCAGGTCGGCGTCCGACGCGGACGCGGCGGCTGCGCGAACGGCGGTGGTCTGCAGGGAATCGGGCATGGCGGTGCTCCCGTCTGGAAGGGCGTGGTGAGGCGGACCGGGCGGAACCCGTGATTTTCTTCCGTGCCCGCATCTCGAAGGTAGGAGGACGCATCATTAACTGCAAGTGCATGTAAAGCACGCCTAGGATGACTCCCATGCAATTGGACTTGAACCTGCTCGCTGCGCTCGACGCGCTCCTGGAAGAAGGCAGCGTCGCCGGAGCGGCCGAGCGCCTGCACGTCACCGCCCCCGCGATGAGCCGAAGCCTCGGCAGGATCCGGCGCACGACGGGGGATCAGATCCTGGTGCGCACCGGGCGCACGATGACGCCGACGCCGTACGCGATCGCCGTCCGGGAACAGGTGCACGAGCTGCTGCGGCAGGTTCAGGGCGTGCTGGCGCCGAGTCGCGAGCTCGACCTCGCGGCACTCGAGCGCACCTTCACACTCCGCTGGCACGACTCACTGGTCGCCCTCAGCGGCCCCGCGCTCCTCTCGTCCGTACGCAGGCAGGCACCGGGCGTGCGCCTGCGCTTCATCGCGGAATCGAGCACCGACACCCCCGAGTTGCGTCGCGGCGAGGTCGACCTGGAGGCGAACGCGAACCGCCCGACCGCACCCGACCTTCGGGCTGAACGGGTGGCGGACACCCGGCATGTCGTCGTCGTGCGGCGGGGGCACCCGCTCACCCGGGTCAAGACGGTCACCGCCGCGCGGTACGCCGCGGCCGAGCACATCACCGTCTCGCGGCGCGGGAGGCTCGGCAACGCCCTCGACGACGCTCTCGCACGGCTCGGTCTCACCCGGCATGTCGTGGCGTCCGCGCCGACCGACGGGGCCGCGTTCGCGTTCGTGCGCGACTCGGACCTCCTGGTCACGGCACCGGAATCGACGACGCGTTCAGCCGCCGCGGTTCTCGGGCTGGCCCAGCTCCCACTGCCGCTGGAACTGCCGTCGGCCGCGGTGTACCTGTCATGGCATCAGCGATATGACACCGACCCCGCGCACGTCTGGCTGCGCGAGCTGGCGCGGACCGCGTTGAGGGCCCCGGCGTAACCGCACGACCGGGCGCGGGCGCCCGGCGCGCCGCGGCTCCCACGGACGCCGATGTCATTCGACGTCACTCATTTCACGGACGTCGCCGACATCACCGACGTTGCCGGGATCGCGATGTCCGCGTCGTGCTCGCGGCCGAAAGACGACCCTTGATCTCTCACATCCCCACATCAACAATGCGCATGACCACACTTGGGCGGCCGGAGGGACTCCGGTCGCCTCTTCGCAAGAGGGGACCCCCCACGTGAGAAAGCCTCTCGTCGCCGCGCTCTTCGCTCTGGCCGTCGCCGGAGCGGGCGTGGCGCCCGCGGTCGCGGCGCCCGCCGGCGCCGAGCCCGCGGCCAGGACGACCGAGCGCCCGCTCAAGGCCGTCAGTCTCGCCGGCACCGTGGCGCTCAGCAACTGCTCCGGCTCGCTCGTCCGCTTCCCGGCAACCGTGGACACCGACCCGGCGCTGGTGCTCTCCAACGGACACTGCAGCAGCCTCCTGGACCCGGGGGTGGTCATCACCGACCGGCCGGCCAACCGGCCGTTCAACCTGCTCGACTCCACGGGCGCCCAGGTCGCCACGCTCAAGGCCGCGAAGCTCGCGTACGGGACGATGACCGACACGGACGTGGCGATCTACGAACTCACCGCCACCTACGCGGAGATCAAGACCTCGTACGGGATCTCGGCGCTGACCGTGCGGGACACTCACCCCGCCGCCGGCACCGCCGTCACCGTGGCGTCCGGCGCCTGGAAGAAGCTCCTGGACTGCCACATCGACGGGTTCGTCCACCGCCTCAAGGAGGGCAAGTGGACCTGGAAGGACTCGGTCCGCTACACCTCCGCCTGCCAGACCGTCGGCGGCACCTCCGGCTCGCCCGTGGTCGACCAGGCCACGGGCGAGGTCGTCGCCGTCCACAACACCGGCAACGAGAACGGCGCGTCCTGCACAAGGGACAACCCCTGCGAGGTGGACCAGAGGGGCGACGTCACCGTCCGCAAGGGCATCAACTACGGCCAGCAGACCTACCAGATACCGGCTTGCTTCACCACCGGCAACCAGCTGGACCTGAACGCCGCCGCGTGCACACTGCCGAAGCCGTGACGCCCACGGCACACCGGCGGACGGCCGCCCGGCCCCGCACACCGGGACCGGGCGGCCGTGTGACGCGTCTGGCGTCGTGGTGGTGACGCTCACTTCACGTTGACCGCGCTCCAGGCCTCCCCCACCGTGGTGTACTCCGCGCTGCCCGCACCATAGAGGTCGCGGGCGGCGTTCAGGGTCGCCGTCCTCGCTCCGGCGTAGTTGGTCGAGGACGTCATGTAGACGGTCAGGGCGCGGTACCAGATCGCGCCGAGCTTGGCGCGGCCGATGCCCGCGATCGTCGACCGGTCGTACGTAGGGGAGTTGTAGGCGACCCCGTTGATCGTCTTGGCGTCGCTGCCCTCCGCCAGGAGATAGGCGAAGTGGTTGGCGACGCCGGACGAGAAGTGGACGCTGAGGTTGGCAAGCGAACTGTTCCAGTAGTCCGCCGAGCCGCCGTCCCTGCTCGGCTTGTCCATGTAACGCAGAGCGTCGTGACCGAAGCCGGAGCGGACGACCTTCTCGCCGATCAGGTAGTCACCGGGGTCCTGCGCGTTGCCCGCGTAGAACTCGACCAGCGCTCCGAAGATGTCGGAGGTCGCCTCGTTCAGGCCGCCGGACTCACCCGAGTAGATCAGTCCGGCGGTTCGCGAGGTCACGCCGTGGGTCATCTCGTGAGCGGCCACGTCCAGTGCGGCCATCGGCCCGAAGCTGGTGCCGTTGCCGTCGCCGTAGGTCATGCAGAAGCAGCCGTCGTTCCAGAAGGCGTTGGCGAGTCTGTTGCCGTAGTGGACGCGGTTGAAGGAGCCCTTGCCGTCGTCGGCGATGCCGATGCGGCCGTGGACCTCCTTGTAGTAGTCCCAGGTCATGTCGCTGCCGTACTGGGCGTCGACGGCGACTGTCGAGCGGTCGGCGGTCGTCCCCGTGCCCCAGTGGTCGTCGTCGTCCGTGAAGAGGGTCACGGGGACGCGGCCGCTGCAGGTACCGCCGCCGCACACATCGGTTTTGTCGGCCGCGTCGCCGGTGTACGTGTTCCCTCGCGTGGGGTCCTTGAGCTGGTACGTCGATCCGGACCGGGTCGTCTGCAGCGGGACCGTGCCGCCGTACAGGGACTTGCCGTCGCCGGTCGCCGTCTCCAGCGCGTCCCAGGCGTCGATCCGGGCGCCGGTGCGCGCGTCGGTCAGCACGGTGCGGGCCACCGGGTTGCCGAGCGAGTCCGATCCGGTGGCGTTCGTGCGCCAGGCCAGTCTCGGGGCGCCGTGCAGGGCGTCGACGACGAGTTGCGGCTCGGCCTTCACCTGCTTCAGCGCATCACCGTGGTGGGCCGCGCGCAGAGCGTTCACGGCGGCGTCGGCCGCGTTGGACGCCGGCACCTTCGGGGTGATCCCAGGCAGCGAGATCGCCGCGCTCGTCGCCCGGTCAACGCTGCGATAGGCGCCGTCGGAGGTGAGGTGAAGTACGAAGTCGCCGCCGAGTACGGGGAGTTGACGGTAGGTGCGGTCGTAGCGGACGTGCTGGGCGCCGTCCTTGTCGACGACCACGTCACGGACGGACGTGGCCTGCCCGGAGGTGAGGCCCAGGGCCGCGGCGCGGTCGACGAGGACCTCCGCCGCGTCGTCGAGGGCGGTGGCGCGGGTCGGCCTGTCGGCCGCGCCGGCGGCCGGGGAGAGTAAGCCGGCCAGTAACGCGGCGGCGGTGGCCGTGCCGACGGTGGCCAGACGGGAGCCTCGGACGTGCAGCCGTATCCGACTCATCAGTGTCTTCTGTCTCCTGAAAGAGAGCGCCGTGGGGGCGCGTGTGGGGGGGTGGGCACAGGGGGCACACCAGGGAGCAGGGTGGAGCGGTGCCGCGGGCGGCACTGATCTTGCCCTGGCATTCAAGAGGGCACCCACCTGTCATGTCCATACCCGGCAGGCTCGGCGAAGGGCGCCGGGGACCCCCTGGATCACGCCTTGACCGGATCGCTCCCCGGCTGCTTGACGATGCGATCGCCGACCGCGATCGACTTCCACAGCCCGCGCTCGATGCGCACCTTCATCAACTGACCGTCCCCTCGCCTCACTTTGACGAAGTGGTACATGTTCGCGCCGTCGAGCGTGCCCCGCGACTTGTCCTCGACAACGCCTTCCCAGGCGTCGTCCGATCCTGGTTTGTGGGATGTGAACATGCCGCAAGCCTACGAAGCCAGACAGACGCGGTGCAGTGTCACGAGGCACGCATACCGCGGTACAGATGTCTTACCGGGAGCCTCACAAATGTCCTGAGCGGCGTGCATCGACGAGACTCGCCGGGAGTGAACCGGCAGTGGCGGCAGACACGACAGCAACCGGTTCCCCCCTTCGTTTCACCGCTCGAGCCTTCGTTTCACCGTTCGAGCAGGTCCATTTCCCGCTTCCTGGCGGCCAGGGCCCTCGCCAGCACCGTCGACCGGTAGGGATTCGACGCGCTGAGAGCCTTGGCTGCCTCCACGGCCTCGTCCAACAGGGCCAACCGTTGCTCCGACGACTCCCGCACCAGGGGCGACGCACTCGCCTCCACCAGGACGTACGCCAGCTTCGACCCGTACGCCTCCGGCTCGACCTGCGCCAGAAGGCGGTAGATCCACAGCCCCTCGGCGCCGCGCACCACGCGCCGGTTGGCGCTGAGCAGCCTGACCCTCGCCAGCGCCACCATGTCCTGATCCATTGCTCCCCCTTCGTCCCGTCACCCCCGGTCCGCGCGCGTCACACAGCGAGACGGCACGGTGAACGCGTCGACAACCGCCAAGGGCTGCCGACCCGTCGACCGGGGAGTGGATGACGACGAGTCTCGCGCGCGGAATCGACTGCCACAAGGTCGAACGGACGTGCGCTGAGTCCTACCGAAACCGGCTCCGAACAGGCATGATGGACCTGACACTCTCTCACGTCCCGTTTCTGGCACTGCGCGTGGACGCGACCAGGGCATCCAGCGGATCGACAGGAAGCCGGTGAGGACGGGGCCGGGTCTGCTGCCGGGACAACGGCGTCGACTTCTCCGAAGTGGGGCGGCAGACCGGTGTTTTCCCGCCGTACGACATGACGCCGATCAACTCCGTGGTTCTCGTGCCGTAGCCATGGCCGGGAGCGTCCTCCCGCCAGAGGCGGAGCGGTACGGGGGTGACGTGCGCATACTGCCAAAAAGCGCAGGTCACGGCTGCTTCGCAAGGTTTCCACAAGGTCCGTGGCGCACGATTCGGTGGGCAACGCGGACTGCCGCCGAGCGCAATCGAGATGGCTGCACCCTGCGTCCGGCCGGGTCTCGAGCTGTCCGGCGAAGCGGCAGACCCCCCACCTGTACACGTCACCGAAAAAGGAAACCTTGTGAAGAAGCCCCGTATGGGCCGCGTCATTGCGGCCTCGGCCGTGCTGATCAGCAGCGGCGCCGTAGTCTTCGTCCCCGCGTCGGCGGCGTCGGCCACCGAGGCCGACTGCGACGGCATTGCCGTCATCGGCCGCTTCAGGGCCGTCGAGTCCGGAGCCTCGTTCGACTTCAGGGGCCGCCGCGTCGAGCTGCAGAACGAGTCGGCGCTCGACCGCTACAGCCGCGCGGAGATCAAGTCCGGGCGCAAGGCCGGCGACCGACTGTGGGTCGACCGCAGCTTCCACTCGTTCCCCAACACCAAGGGCATCGTCAGCGACCAGCAGGCGAAGAGCGAGGGCTGGAAGATGTGCGGCCCCTACACCGGCAGCCGCACGCAGTCCGTCTTCAACTCCAACTTCGCCGCGCGCGCCTGCGCCGAGATCGAGGGCGTCACCAAGTGCGGCAAGTGGTACGTGGACTGACGTGTCCCGGCGGCAGGGCTCCGAACCGGCGCCCTGCCGTGTGACCGCGTCCCGCAAGGCCGCCGCCCTTCCCTATGTGGTCGGGCGGCGGCCTTTGCGCGTACGGCTCGGATGCTCGTGGCCGTCGGCTGCCGCCCCTCACCCGCTGGTGGGGTGAGGGGCAGCGTGAGGGCACGGCAATCCCGGTCGGGTCAGCTGGTCAGGCGGAAGGTGGCGTCGCTGCGGCCTGTCGCGTTGGTGATGGGGTCGAGGCGGAGCTGGTAGGCGTAGTGGCGGATGTAGTG
>NZ_JBIRUL010000041.1:0-53213 GCF_044335095.1 Streptomyces sp. NPDC020597
CCAGCTCTCCCTGCACTACGGCGCGGACGACCTCGGCTCGATCATGCTGGAGGAGAACGTCGTCTCCTCGGCCGGCGCCAAGCACCGCTCCAACCGCATGGAGATCATCGACCTGATCAGGAAGGCGGACCGGGTCCCGGCCCAGCGCGCCACGACGTACGAGCACCTCGTCGTGCACGACGACCCGGCGAACGACCCGGTCGACGAGCGGGTCATGTCCCACATCTCGTCCACGGCGATCGAGGGCGGCACGGCTCACCCCGAGCTGAAGCTGCTGACGTCCAACTAGCCGCCGCATGCTGACCATTCACGCGGATTCCAGGGACCGGGCGCTGGCCGTCAAGGGCGCGTGGATCGCCGACGCCGGGCCGCTCGCGGAACTCGTCGCCGCTCATCCGGGCGCGCGCGTGCGGACGTGGCCCGGCATCCTGACGCCGGGGCTGATCAACCTGCACGGCAACGAGCTGCTGGAGGAGGCGTACCACCCGGACCCGCGCGAGGCCGACGAACTGGGCGTCGAGCCGCTGACCGGGGAGGCGCTGGCGGCCCTCACCATGGACGACGCCCGATGGAGTGCGAGCGTGCGGCGCTGTGTGCAGCGCATGCTGGCGCACGGCACGGTCAGGGCGGCCTGCGAGGACCTGCGCAACCGCGCGGTGCGGGAGGCCCTGCACCGGTCCGCGCTGGCGGGCATGGGCCGGATCGGACGTCCCGGCGGGACACCCGCGCTCGACCCGTACGCCGCCGGGATCCCGGTGGAGTTCGCGCAGCCGCGGGAGCGGCATTCCGCGGCCCGCTTCGCGGTGTTCGACGTACGGGACGAGGCCGAACTCGCGGAGCGCGGCGCGGGCACCTGCGTGGCCACGGTGGCGGACGGCCGCCTCGTCTACCGGCGCCGGTGAGGGCGCCCCGTCAGGAGCGCGGGAGAGGGCCGCGAGTGCTCCACCGCACCTCAACCTGAACCCCTACCTCCCTCTTCACCGCGAGAACGCCTCCGCGAACGCCCCGTCCTCCTGCGCGACCCCACTGCAGTTGCTCAGCGCGTCATCCGTGTCCGTCCCGGCCGCGCACTGCCGATCCCGGAACGTCGACCACATCGACACCCATGCGATGCCCTTCTTCTCGGCGAACGCCCGCACCTGGGCCGCGTCGGCGAGCGTGAACGTCTCGTCGGCGACGTCGTTCGTGCCGACCATCGACGTCAGCGCCATCCCCCGCCACGCGGCGGAGTCGTCGGTCCCGAACACCTTCTTCAGCTGTGCCTGCGCGGCGGTCGCCGAGGCGATCGCGTATCCGCCCATGTCGCCGGCGTACGACTCGGCGTAGTTCATCGTCATGAGATTGACGGTGGAGACCTTGACGTCGTACGTGTTCGCCGACTCCAGCAGCGCCAGACCGGCGGAGTCCAGTCCGGAGGGCATCACCGGGAGCGTGAACGTGACCTCCAGGTCCGGACGCTCCTTCTGCAGTGCCGCGATCGCGGCAGAACGCCGGGCGACCGAGCCGGAGTCCGTCAACTCGTCGCCCTCGACGTCGAAGTCTGCCTGCGTGGAGCCGGCCGCGTCGAGCGCGTCCCCGTACGCCTTCGCGAGCGCCGGCGCGCTGTCGCAGGCGGCCGCCAGTTCCGTGCCGGAGGCTCCGCCGAAGGAGACCCGCACCGTGGCGCCCGTCCTCGTCAGCGCGGAGATGCGGGACTTCACCGCCTTGTCCCCGAGGGCGTCGACGCCGTTCCACTTCGGCGCGCAGTCACGGCCGTCGGCGATGACGAACGCCAGGTTGAACGTCGTCGGCGAGCCGGCGGCATCGTTGGCGGAGGCCTCGTCCGCGCTCACGTAGGGCGCGTAGGCGGTGCCAGTCCGGGTGCCGGCGCCGTGCTTCCCGGCACGCCCCGACGTCGAGGCGTCCGGCGTCGGCGAGGCGTTCGCGGACCGCCCGCCGGCCCGGACGGCGGCCGCGGGCGCCGCGTCGTCCGGCGCGCCCCCGGACTGCGCGGAGCATCCCGCCAACATCAGGGATATCAGGCAGGCGACCCCGGCCGTCGGCACCAGGAGACTCCTCATTGCGTCAGCACCCGCTCTCGTGATTTCCGCGCGGTTCGGGAAACGCGATGTGCGTTCCCGAACCCGGGGAATCTCCCACATCCCGGCGGGCCGCGGGGGAGTCGCGGGCACACGGTCGGTTCAGGGCGGCAAGCGTTCAGGACACGACATCCGTCCGCCCGAACAGGAGCTGTTCGCGACCTGGTGCACGCCGTCCGGGCCCGCGGTCGACGGACGAGGGGTCACGCCGGAGGACGACGGGGACGGTCGCCCTCGCCGGGCGGGCCGCGGCGGCGCGCGGGAGGCCGAGGCTCCTGCCGTGAGCCGGCGGGGGAGGGGCTGACACAATGACCGGGTGACCCGTGCTTCCCTGAACAAGCAGCCCCACGAAGTCGCCTCGATGTTCGACCGCGTGGCGGAACGGTACGACCTGACCAACGACGTCCTGTCGCTCGGCCAGGACCGGCGGTGGCGCAAGGAGGTCGCGAAGGCGGTCGACGCCCGCCCGGCGCAGAAGGTCCTGGACCTCGCCGCCGGCACGGCGACCTCCTCCCTGCCGTTCGCGCAGACCGGCGCGTACGTCGTCCCGTGCGACTTCTCCCTCGGCATGCTCCAGGTCGGCAAGAGGAACCACGCCTGGCTGCCCTTCACCGCCGGTGACGCGACGAAGCTGCCCTTCAGGGACGACTCGTTCGACGCCGTCACCATCTCCTTCGGCCTGCGCAACGTGCAGGACTTCGACGCGGCACTGCGCGAGATGCACCGCGTGACCCGGCCCGGCGGGCGCGTCGTGATCTGCGAGTTCTCACATCCGACCTGGGCGCCTTTCCGGACCGTCTACACCGAGTACCTGATGCGCGCGCTGCCCCCCGTCGCCCGCGCGGTCTCCTCGAACCCGGACGCCTACGTCTACCTCGCCGAGTCCATCCGCGCCTGGCCCGACCAGCCCGCCCTCGCCGAGCACCTGCGCAAGGCAGGCTGGTCGAAGGTCGCCTGGCGCAACCTGACGGGCGGCGTGGTGACCCTGCACCGGGGCTTCAAGGAGGCCTGAGGCCGTCACCCGGTGATCGCCGCGAAGGGGTCCTTCGGCCGGTCCAGCTCGCGCTCCAGCCCGCCCCCGCCGGGTCGCGGCACGCGCGGTTCGCGCACGCCCGCGCCCCCGCCGCCCTCCCCTTCGCGGAACTCGAACCACACGGTGACGACGGCGCCTCGAGGCACCTCGACGCCGGGTGGGGGGTACTGCCGTACGACGTAGTCGACGACCGCGCGGTGGAAGTCGGGCCGGTCCGGCGCGGCCAGCAGCACACCCTGCGCCGCAGCCGCCTCGCGCGCGTCCACGGCCATCAGACCGACGAGCCTCGGCACACGCACTTCGGGTGTTTTGGGTGGTATGAGCACAGATGTCACCCCCAGCGGTACTGGAAGGGTAACCGCCCGGGGGTGCCGTCCGGAAGCGTCAGGTGTCTTTCCGTAGCCGACGACTGCGCGGAGTGACCGAAGCCGTCACCAGGCTAGGCGGTAGCAGTGCGACTCCCGCGTCGACTGCGGCCTCGCGTACGTCTCCGCGAGCCGCATCCCCAGCCGCTCGGCGACGGCGATGGACCGCCGGTTGCCCGCGTCGACCATGGCCACCACCTCCGGCACCCCGGCCGCCCGCACCCGCTCCAGCGTCGACCGGGCGGCCGCCGTCGCGTACCCCCGGCCCCAGTGCTCCCGCCCCAGCCGCCACCCGATCTCGATCTCCCCCCGGGGACCCCAGTCCCGCGGCCACGGCTGAGCGCCGGTGAACCCGATGACCCGGTCGTCCGCGTCCAGCAACGTCCACAGGCAGAAGCCGTGCTCGGCGTCGTGCCGGCGCTGGCGGGCGGTGAGCTCCTCGTAGGCCGAGAGCTCCGCGGATCTCCCGCCGAAGAACTCCATGACGTCCGGATCGTCGAAGACCCGGTGCCAGGCGACCGCGTCCTCGTCCGTGGGGACGCGCAGCCGTACGACGGGGAGAGCTCGGTTCACGGGGCAGCCCTTCAGCCGGGTGATCAATGCTGCTGAATAGACTGCCCGTGTCCAGTGCCGGTCGGCACGCAGATTCCGAACTTGGGGAGATCCCGCCGTGACCGCCGTGACCGAGCCCCACTCCGAGCCCTTCACCGCGAACACCGCCGACGTCATCGTCGTCGGCGCGGGACCGGCCGGCTCCACGACCGCCTACTACCTCGCCAAGGCCGGACTCGACGTACTCCTCCTGGAGAAGACCGAGTTCCCGCGCGAGAAGGTCTGCGGGGACGGCCTCACCCCGCGCGCCACCAAGCAGCTGGTGGCCATGGGCATCGACATCTCCGAAGAGGCCGGCTGGCTGCGCAACAAGGGCCTGCGCATCATCGGCGGTGGTGTCCGGCTCCAGCTGGACTGGCCCGATCTGGCCTCCTTCCCCGACTACGGCCTCGTCCGCAAGCGCGACGACTTCGACGAGCAGCTCGCCCGCCAGGCCCAGAAGGCGGGCGCCCGCCTCCACGAGCGCTGCAACGTCGGCGCCCCGATCGTCGACGACCGCACCGGACGTATCACCGGCGTGCACGCCAAGCTGGGGGAGGACAAGCGCGAAGTCACCTTCCACGCCCCGCTCGTGGTCGCCGCCGACGGCAACTCCACCCGCCTCTCCCTGGCGATGGGCCTGCACCGTCGTGAGGACCGTCCGATGGGCGTCGCCGTCCGCACCTATTTCACCTCCCCGCGCCACGAGGACGACTACCTCGAGTCCTGGCTGGAGCTGTGGGACCGTCGCGGCCCCGGCGAGGACCGGCTGCTGCCCGGCTACGGCTGGATCTTCGGCATGGGCGACGGCACGTCGAACGTCGGCCTCGGCGTGCTCAACACCTCCGACTCCTTCAAGGAGCTCGACTGGCGCGAGGTCCTCAAGGCGTGGTGCGCGTCCATGCCGGAGGACTGGGGCTACACCCCCGAAAACATGACCGGCCCGATCCGCGGCGCCGCCCTCCCCATGGCCTTCAACCGCAAGCCCCACTACACCAAGGGCCTGCTGCTGGTCGGCGACGCCGGCGGCCTGGTGAACCCGTTCAACGGCGAGGGCATCGCCTACGCCATGGAGTCCGGGCAGCTCGCCGCCGACGTCATCGTGCAGGCCCACGCCCGCGCCACCCCCGGCCAGCGCGAACTCGCCCTGCAGCGCTACCCGCAGATCCTCGCGGACACCTACGGCGGCTACTACACGCTGGGCCGCGCCTTCGTGAAGCTCATCGGCAACCCGAAGGTCATGAAGATCGCGGCCCAGCGCGGTCTGACCCACCCGATGCTGATGAAGTTCACGCTGAAGATGCTCGCCAACCTGACGGACCCCACCGGCGGCGACGCGATGGACCGCATCATCAACGGCCTGAGCAAGGTGGCCCCGAAGGCCTGACCGGCCGGTGAGCGCGGCGGGCTCGACCGCGGGGCGGGGGCCCGCCGTTCGGCGGTCGACGCGCGGGGCCGAGTCCCTCCGCTCCACCGAATGTCGAAGTGCCCGACATGTCGGGCATCTTCGTCGCCCCGCCGTTCGTGAACGAACAGCCGGGCGTCGACGCCCCGTCCGGCGGCCGTGACGCGCGCCCCGGCGGGGGCGCACCCGGTGACGGGCCGCAGTCCGCCCCGGCGGGCGCGCGCCCGGAGAAGCCCGAAGGGCCGCTGCCCCCGAGCGGCTGCGGCCCTTGCGTGCGTGAGGCGCCCTCAGAGGCGCCCGGGAGCGGTCAGAGCACCCTCACCGCGCCGCTCGGCGGGTCGTACGACAGCGGCTTCTCGGCCACGCCGGTGGACGGGTTCTGCGCGCCGACGAACATGCCGTCGCCGACGTAGACCGCCACGTGGTACGCGCTGCCCGCGCCGCCCCAGTAGAGGATGTCGCCGGGCTGCAGGTTGTCCAGCGACACCTGGGTGCCGGCCGTCGACTGGTCCTGCGAGACGCGCGGCAGGTCGATGCCGACCTGCTTGAAGGCGGTCTGCACCAGCCCCGAGCAGTCCCACGAGTTGGGGCCGGTGCCGCCGGAGACGTAGGCGTCACCGATCTGCGCCTTCACGAAGGCGATGACGGCCGCGGCCGAACCCGTCGCCGTGGAGGAGCTCGTGCTGCTGAAGGCCTTGGCCGACGTCGAGGTCAGCGTGGTGCGCTCGGCGGCACGCGTGGCCCGCTCGGCGGCGTCCCTACGAGCGGCCTCGGCCTTCTTCTTCGCCTCGGCCTTGGCCTCGGCGAGGTCCTTCTTGGCTTCCTTGGCGGCGGACGCGGCGGCCGCGTCGCGCTCGGCGTGGAGCTGGTAGTTCGCCGCGGCCTGCTGTGTGGCCTGGGCGGACTGCGCGACCTGGGCGGCCAGGTCGCCGGTGAGCACGGGCAGTTCGAGCGTCTGCGTCACCGGTTCGGCGGCGTTGGCCGAGCCGGCTGCTGTGGCGACGGCCAGCGTGCCGAGAACACCACTGGCGACTCCGGCCCGCATCGCGATCGTCGACGCGCTGCGGCGGGGTTTCCGGTGGCTGCGTATGTGAGCGGTGAGGGACATGGGTACAACCGGTATCAGGGGCTCCTCCATACCTTCAAGAAACGTGTGGTGCGCCACAGTTGTTCAACGGACGCCCCAAATTCCCCGCCTCGAGTTCTTTATTGACGCCGTAACGGACATTGCGGACGCATGCGATCAAGCCTGTGATCATGATGTTTCGCGGTTACGCCCGAATTGCCCTGCGCCTACCACCGGTCGAGACAGTTGGCCAAGCCCCGCTCTTGGGAGCCCCTCGCGGGTGTGGCGGAGGTCACGGAACGGTTACCGGGACGCCCGCGTCTCGCGCCCGCGGCATGACGGCTTCCGTTCGTGAACGCGTGCACGCGTCCATGTCCGGCCCCTCTCTCCCTCTGATGTGTGAACGCGGTCCTGTACCAGCCCTCCGCGTCCATCTCCAATTTGCATGCAAGGGAAGCCTCTTGATATGGAGACGCCTCTCCGGCCTGCGGTGACGAGCGCAAATGTCACTTCTTGTGATCACTCTGACGCTTCGCGTACGAAGATCACCGCTGATACGACTTCATGATCGTTCGTCAGGTGGTGGAGATCACAAAGCTTGTGTAATACCCCGTGTCGCAGATCACAGAGCGGCGGGCATAGGATGCGAGGCAGTTGGGCTTGTGACCTGCTTCACATGTTCGCGATCTTCGTCTGGACGGGCGGTGTTCGCGGGCCTGCGGGCAGTGAGAGTCCGATGTCATCGCCAGCAGTCAGTGCCGACTGAGAGGAGCGAGGAGCGGTGAACGCGTATGCGCCCATCCTCGTACTGGGAGCCCTCGGGGCAGGCTTTGCGATCTTCTCCGTGGTCATGGCCACGCTGATCGGGCCGAAGCGGTACAACCGCGCCAAGCTCGAGGCCTATGAGTGCGGTATCGAGCCGACCCCCACGCCGGCCGGCGGCGGGCGCTTCCCCATCAAGTACTACCTGACGGCGATGCTCTTCATCGTCTTCGACATCGAGATCGTCTTCCTCTACCCCTGGGCCGTCACCTTCGACGCCCTGGGTGTCTTCGGGCTCGTGGAGATGCTGCTCTTCGTGCTCACCGTCTTCGTGGCGTACGCGTACGTGTGGCGGCGCGGCGGCCTGGAATGGGACTGAGGGGCCTTTAAGTCATGGGACTCGAAGAAAAGCTGCCGAGCGGTTTCCTGCTGACCACCGTCGAGCAGGCCGCGGGCTGGGTGCGCAAGGCGTCCGTCTTCCCCGCCACGTTCGGTCTGGCCTGCTGCGCCATCGAGATGATGACGACCGGCGCAGGCCGCTACGACCTGGCGCGCTTCGGCATGGAGGTCTTCCGCGGTTCGCCCCGCCAGGCCGACCTCATGATCGTCGCCGGCCGGGTGAGTCAGAAGATGGCGCCGGTGCTCCGCCAGGTCTACGACCAGATGCCCGCCCCGAAGTGGGTCATCTCCATGGGCGTCTGCGCGTCCTCGGGCGGCATGTTCAACAACTACGCGATCGTCCAGGGCGTCGATCACATCGTGCCCGTCGACATCTACCTTCCGGGCTGCCCGCCGCGGCCCGAGATGCTGATGGACGCGATCCTCAAGCTCCATCACAAGATCCAGAACTCCAAGCTGGGCGTGAACGCCGAGGAGGCGGCCCGCGAGGCGGAGGAGGCGGCGCTGAAGGCCCTGCCCATGATCGAGATGAAGGGGCTGCTGCGGTGAGCGACGCGAACGGCACCCACGGCGCGAACGGCTCCTCGAACGGGGTGAACCCCGAGAAGGACCTCTCCGCCTCCAACCTCCCCGGCCAGCGCGGCCAGGGCGGGGAGGAGGTCCGCGTCCAGCGCGGCATGTTCGGCGCCGACAACGGCGGCGACACCTCCGGCTACGGCGGCCTGGTCCGCTCGATCCGGCTCCCGGGGGCGGCGAGCCGGCCGTACGGCGGCTGGTTCGACGAGGTCGCCGACGAACTGGAGGGCGCACTGGAGGAGCAGGGTCTCCTCCCCGCCAACGCGATCGAGAAGACGGTCGTCGACCGCGACGAGCTCACCTTCCACATCGAGCGCGAGCACCTGCTCCGCGTCGCCCGCACCCTGCGCGACGACCCGGCCCTGCGCTTCGAGCTCTGCACCGGTGTCAGCGGCGTGCACTACCCGCACGACAAGGGGCGCGAACTGCACGCCGTCTACCACCTGCGCTCGATCACCCACAACCGGCTGATCCGCCTGGAGGTCAGCGCCCCGGAAGGCGACCCGCGCATCCCGTCCCTGGTCCCGGTGTATCCCACCAACGACTGGCACGAGCGCGAGACCTACGACTTCTTCGGCATCGTCTTCGACGGCCATCCGGCCCTCACGCGGATCATGATGCCGGACGACTGGCCGGGCCATCCGCAGCGCAAGGACTACCCCCTCGGCGGCATCCCCGTCGAGTACAAGGGCGCCCAGATCCCGGCTCCGGACCAGCGGAGGTCGTACTCGTGAGCACGCAGTCATCAGCCGCGTCCGCCTCGGCGCGCGAGACCACAGAGGGCACCGTCTACACGGTCACCGGCGGCGACTGGGACGAGGTCGTCCAGTCCGCGGCCCGCGCCGACGACGAGCGCATCGTCGTCAACATGGGCCCCCAGCACCCCTCCACCCACGGGGTGCTCCGCCTCATCCTGGAGATCGAGGGCGAGACCGTCACCGAGGCCCGCTGCGGCATCGGCTACCTCCACACCGGCATCGAGAAGAACCTCGAGTACCGCACGTGGACGCAGGGCACCACGTTCGTGACGCGCATGGATTACCTGACGTCCTTCTTCAACGAGACCGCGTACTGTCTCGCCGTCGAGAAACTCCTCGGCATCGAGGACCAGATCACCGAGCGAGCCAAGATCATCCGAGTGCTCCTGATGGAGCTGAACCGGATGTCGTCGCACCTGGTGTGCATCGCCACGGGCGGCATGGAACTCGGCGCCACCACGATCATGATCTACGGATTCCGTGATCGTGAAATGATTCTCGACATCTACGAGCTCATCACGGGCCTGCGGATGAACCACGCGTACATCCGCCCCGGCGGACTCGCCCAGGACCTGCCGCCCGGCGCGGTGGACCAGATCCGCGAGTTCGTGAAGAAGATGAAGAAGAACCTCCCCGAGTACGACAAGCTCGCCACCGGGAACCCCATCTTCAAGGCCCGTATGCAGGACGTCGGCTACCTCGACCTGGCCGGCTGCATGGCCCTCGGCGCCACCGGCCCCATCCTGCGCTCCACCGGCCTGCCGCACGACCTGCGCAAGACCCAGCCCTACTGCGACTACGAGACGTACGACTTCGACGTCCCGACCGCCGACTCCTGCGACTCCTACGGTCGCTTCCTGATCCGGCTGGAAGAGATGCGCCAGTCGCTCGGGATCGTCGAGCAGTGCCTGGACCGGCTGCAGCCCGGTCCGGTCATGGTCGCCGACCGGAAGATCGCCTGGCCGGCCCAGCTGGCCCTGGGCCCCGACGGACTCGGCAACTCCCTCGACCACATCAAGAAGATCATGGGCACGTCCATGGAGGCCCTGATCCACCACTTCAAGCTGGTCACCGAGGGCTTCCGCGTGCCGCCGGGTCAGGCGTACGCGGCGGTCGAGTCGCCCAAGGGCGAGCTCGGGGTGCACGCCGTGTCCGACGGAGGCACCCGCCCCTACCGGGTCCACTTCCGGGACCCGTCCTTCACCAACCTGCAAGCCATGGCGGCGATGTGCGAGGGCGGCCAGGTCGCCGACGTGATCGTCGCCGTCGCGTCCATCGACCCCGTGATGGGAGGCGTCGACCGGTGACCACCTCTTCTTCCGAGCGGGGCGTCAGCCTGGGCATGCCCGAACTGCCCGCGCCCGCCTACCCGGACGACGTCCGAGCCCGGCTGGAGGCGGACGCGCGCGAGATCATCGCCCGCTACCCCGACTCCCGGTCCGCGCTCCTGCCGTTGCTGCACCTCGTGCAGTCGGAGGAGGGGCACGTCACGCGCACCGGAATGCGCTTCTGCGCCGACGTGCTGGACCTCACCACCGCCGAGGTCACCGCGGTCGCCACCTTCTACACCATGTACCGGCGCCGGCCCAGCGGCGACTACCAGGTGGGCGTCTGCACCAACACGCTGTGCGCGGTGATGGGCGGCGACGCGATCTTCGACGAGCTCCAGGAGTACCTGGGTGTCGGCAACGGAGGCACCACCGACGACGGAAAGATCACTCTGGAGCACATCGAGTGCAACGCGGCCTGCGACTTCGCGCCGGTCGTGATGGTCAACTGGGAGTTCTTCGACAACCAGACCGTCCAGAGCGCGAAGCGCCTGGTGGACGACCTGCGCAGCGGCGCCACGGTGTCCCCGACGCGCGGGGCGCCGCTCTGCTCCTTCAAGGAGACCGCCCGCATCCTGGCGGGCTTCCCCGACGAGCGGGAGGGCGCCGTCGAGGCGAGCGGCAGTGCGGGACCGGCGTCACTGGTGGGTCTTCGCCTGGCAAAGGGAGAGACCGCACCCGCGCGCGTGGTCCATCCGCGCGACGGCGGGCCGCACGACGAGCCGCGGGACCGGGCCGTCCACGAGCCGTCGCCCACCGAGCACCTGAGTTCGCACGACGCGCCACAGGACACGTCGGCCTCCGACCCGGCTCACCCGGCAGGGCCTACCGCCGAGGAGGGGGAGTGATGACCTTGGCACCCGAACTGAAAGGCGGCAGCCCCGAGAAGCTGCTCGCACCCGTGCTGTCGGCCTTCTGGGACGAGGACAGGTCCTGGAGCCTGGACGTCTACCGAAGGCACGAGGGGTACGAGGGCCTGCGCAAGGCGCTCGCCATGTCGCCGGACGAACTGATCGCGTTCGTCAAGGACTCCGGTCTGCGCGGGCGGGGCGGCGCGGGATTCCCGACGGGAATGAAATGGCAGTTCATTCCCCAGGGGGATGGAAAGCCGCACTATCTAGTTGTCAATGCCGACGAATCGGAGCCCGGGACCTGCAAGGACATCCCGCTCCTCTTCGCGAACCCGCACAGCCTCATCGAGGGCATTGTGATCGCGTGTTACGCCATCAGGTCGTCTCATGCCTTCATCTATCTGCGTGGCGAAGTCGTCCCCGTTCTGCGGCGGTTGCACGAGGCCGTGCGCGAGGCCCAGGAGGCCGGCTACCTCGGCGAGAACATCCTGGGCAGCGGACTCGACCTCCAGCTCACCGTGCATGCCGGCGCCGGCGCGTACATCTGCGGTGAGGAGACCGCGCTGCTCGACTCGCTCGAAGGCCGCCGTGGTCAACCGCGGCTTCGTCCCCCCTTTCCTGCGGTCGCGGGCCTCTATGCGTGCCCGACTGTGGTGAATAACGTCGAGTCGATCGCGTCAGTTCCCGCCATCCTGCAAAAAGGCAAGGAATGGTTCAGGTCGATGGGAAGCGAGAAGTCCCCGGGCTTCACGCTCTACTCCCTCAGCGGCCACGTCGCCAGCCCCGGCCAGTACGAGGCCCCGCTCGGCATCACCCTGCGCCAGCTCCTCGAGATGAGCGGCGGCATGCGGCCCGGGCACCGGCTCAAGTTCTGGACGCCGGGCGGCTCCTCGACGCCGATGTTCACCGACGAGCACCTCGACGTCCCCCTCGACTACGAAGGAGTGGGCGCCGCGGGGTCCATGCTCGGCACGAAAGCCCTGCAGTGCTTCGACGAGACGACCTGCGTGGTGCGTGCCGTGACCCGCTGGACCGAGTTCTACGCACACGAGTCCTGCGGCAAGTGCACGCCGTGCCGCGAAGGCACGTACTGGCTCGTGCAGCTGCTGCGCGACATCGAGGCCGGCAAGGGCGCGATGTCCGACCTCGACAAGCTCAACGACATCGCCGACAACATCAACGGCAAGTCCTTCTGCGCCCTCGGCGACGGCGCCGCATCGCCGATCTTCTCCTCGCTCAAGTACTTCCGCGAGGAGTACGAGCAGCACATCACGGGCCGCGGCTGCCCCTTCGACCCGGCCAAGTCGACGGCGTGGGCGGACAAGCACACGGAGGTGAACGCATGACGGTGACCACCAGCGCTCCCTCCGGAGGCGGCGAGGCGACGGTCCCGCCGGAGGATCTCGTGACGCTGACGATCGACGGCGCCGAGATCAGCGTGCCCAAGGGCACCCTGGTCATCCGGGCCGCCGAGCAGCTCGGCATCGAGATCCCCCGCTTCTGCGACCATCCCCTCCTCGACCCCGCAGGCGCCTGCCGCCAGTGCATCGTCGACGTCGAGGGCCAGCGCAAGCCGATGGCGTCCTGCACGATCACGTGCACGGACGGCATGGTGGTGAAGACACACCTCACCTCGCCGGTCGCCGAGAAGGCGCAGCACGGCGTGATGGAGCTGCTCCTCATCAACCACCCGCTGGACTGCCCGGTCTGCGACAAGGGCGGCGAGTGCCCCCTGCAGAACCAGGCCATGTCGCACGGCCAGGCCGAGTCCCGCTTCGAGGGAAGGAAGCGGACCTACGAGAAGCCCGTGCCGATCTCCACCCAGGTGCTCCTCGACCGGGAGCGGTGCGTGCTGTGCGCCCGCTGCACCCGGTTCTCGAACCAGGTGGCGGGCGACCCGATGATCGAGCTGATCGAGCGCGGGGCGCTGCAGCAGGTGGGCACCGGCGAGGGCGACCCCTTCGAGTCGTACTTCTCCGGCAACACCATCCAGATCTGCCCGGTGGGCGCGCTGACCTCGGCGGCGTACCGGTTCCGCTCCCGGCCGTTCGACCTGGTCTCCTCCCCGTCGGTCTGCGAGCACTGCTCCGGCGGCTGCGCCACCCGCACCGACCACCGCCGCGGCAAGGTCATGCGGCGGCTGGCCGCCGAGGACCCCGAGGTCAACGAGGAGTGGCTCTGCGACAAGGGGCGCTTCGCGTTCCGGTACGCGCAGCAGCGGGACCGGCTCGACACGCCTTTGGTGCGCAACGCCGAAGGGGACCTCGTACCGGCTTCCTGGCCGGAGGCACTGCAGATCGCGGCTCAGGGTCTGCTGGCGTCACGCGGTAGGACCGGCGTGCTGACGGGCGGCCGTCTCACCGTCGAGGACGCCTACGCGTACAGCAAGTTCGCGCGCGTGGCGCTCGACACGAACGACATCGACTTCCGGGCGCGGGTGCACAGCAGCGAGGAGGCCGACTTCCTGGCCGCCCGCGTCGCCGGCCGCGGCCGCGATCTGGACGGTACGGGCGTCACGTACTCCTCCCTGGAGAAGGCGCCCGCCGTCCTGCTGGTCGGGTTCGAGTCCGAGGAAGAGGCGCCCGGCGTCTTCCTGCGACTGCGCAAGGCCTGGCGCAAGCACGGCCAGCGGGTGTTCTCGCTGGCCACGCACGTCACCCGGGGCCTGGAGAAGGCGGGCGGCACGCTGCTGCCGGCCGCTCCGGGCACGGAGACCGAGTGGCTGGACGCGCTGGCGAGCGGCTCCGGCCTGGCGGACGCCGGCGCCACGGCCGCACAAGCGCTGCGGGCCGAGGGCGCGGTGATCGTCGTCGGTGAACGGCTGGCTGCGGTCGAGGGCGGGCTGACCGCCGCGGCCCGGACCGCCTCGGCGACCGGCGCCCGGCTGGTGTGGATTCCGCGCCGGGCGGGGGAGCGGGGCGCGATCGAGGCGGGCGCCCTGCCGTCGCTCCTGCCGGGCGGCCGTCCGGCCACCGACCCCCGCGCGCGTGAGGAGGTCGCCGCGGCCTGGGGCCTGGCCGAACTCCCGCACCGTTACGGCCGGGACACCGGGCAGATCGTCGAGGCCGCCGCCTCCGGCGAACTGCAGGCGCTGCTCGTCGCCGGTGTCGAGGTCGCGGATCTGCCCGACCCGGCACGCGCGCGTGAGGCGCTGGCCGAGGCCGGCTTCGTGGTGTCGCTGGAGCTGAGGCCCGGTGAGGTCACCGAACACGCCGACGTCGTCCTCCCGGTGGCCGCGGTCGCCGAGAAGCCGGGCGCCTTCCTCAACTGGGAGGGCCGGGTCCGCTTCTTCGAGGCGGCACTGAAGCCCGACCAGATGACCCGCCGTGTGGCGCCCGCCGACGCGCGCGTGCTGCAGATGCTCGCCGACGCCATGGACGTCCATCTCGGTCTGCCGGATCTGCGCACCGCCCGCGCGGAGCTCGACCGGCTCGGGTCCTGGGAGGGTCCCGGCGCCTCCGAGCCCACGGAGCAGGCCGCGCAGTTGCCGCGGCCCGCCGCCGGGGAGGCCGTCCTCGCCGGACACCGTCTGCTGCTCGACCAGGGCGTCCTGCAGCAGGGCGACGAGGCGCTCGCCGGGACCCGGCACGCGGCACGCGCGCGTGTCTCGGCCGCCACGGCAGCCGAGGCCGGTGTCGAGGACGGCGGCCTGCTCGCCGTCACCGGACCCGCAGGAACGGTCGCACTGCCGCTGCAGATCACCGTGATGCCCGACCGGGTCGTCTGGCTCCCGCTGAACTCCACCGGCCGGGGCGTCGCCTCCGACTCCGGGGCCACGCCCGGCTCCCTCGTACGCATCGGACCGGCGACGCTCGCCGCCGACGCCCCCAAGGAGGTGGAGGCATGAGCCCGTACTTCGCCGCTGAAGACCTCTCGATGTTCGGCCGCGACCCCTGGTGGCTGGTCGTCGTCAAGGCGGTCTTCTGCTTCGCCTTCCTGATGGTGACCGTGCTGTTCTCCATCGTCTGGGAGCGCAAGGTCGTCGCCTGGATGCAGTTGCGCATCGGCCCCAACCGGCACGGTCCCTGGGGCATGCTCCAGTCCCTCGCCGACGGCATCAAGCTGATGCTGAAGGAGGACCTCGTCGTCAAACGCGCGGACAAGGTGGTGTACATCCTCGCGCCGATCGTCGCGGCCATCCCGGCCTTCATGGCGATCGCGGTGATCCCCTTCGGTCCCGCCGACAACGAGGTCTCGATCTTCGGCCAGCGCACCACGATGCAGCTGACCGACCTTCCGATCGCGATGCTCTACGTCCTCGCGGTCGCCTCCGTCGGCATCTACGGCATCGTGCTGGCCGGCTGGAGCTCCGGCTCCACGTACCCGCTGCTGGGCGGCCTGCGGTCCTGCGCGCAGATGATCTCCTACGAGATCGCCATGGGCGCGGCGTTCGCCTCGGTGTTCCTCTACTCGGGGTCGATGTCGACCTCGACGATCGTCGAGCAGCAGCAGGACCGCTGGTACATCCTCCTGCTGCCGGTCTCCTTCGTCCTCTACATCATCACGATGGTCGGCGAGACCAACCGCGCCCCCTTCGACATGCCGGAGTCCGAGGGCGACCTGGTCGGCGGCTTCAACACCGAGTACTCGTCGATCAAGTTCGCGATGTTCATGCTCGCCGAGTACGTGAACATGGTGACGGTCTCCGCCGTGGCGACCACGCTCTTCCTCGGCGGCTGGCGCGCCCCCTGGCCGATCAGCGGTTTCTGGGAGGGCGCGAACCACGGCTGGTGGCCGATGCTCTGGTTCGTCGTCAAGGTGCAGCTGCTGCTGTTCTTCTTCATCTGGCTGCGCGGCACGCTTCCCCGCGTCCGCTACGACCAGCTGATGAAGCTCGGCTGGAAGGTCCTGATCCCGGTGTCGGTGACGTGGCTGATGCTCGTCGCGACCGTACGGACGCTGCGCAACGAGAACTACGACTTCACCGACATCGCCCTCTACGTGTGCGGCGGCGTTCTGGTCCTGCTGTTGCTCTCCTTCGTCGCGGACATGTTCCGCAACGCGCGGAAGGAGGCTCAGGCCCCCGCCGAGCCGGCCGAGTTCGACCCGATGGCGGGCGGATTCCCCGTGCCGCCGCTGCCGGGGCAGGAGCTGCCGCCGGTGCCGAGGCGCCGCCCGAGCCGGGAGCGGGAGCTCATTGTCAGTGGTGGAGTGGACACTGTGAGTGACGGATCGCTGGATGGAAAGGAGGCGTCCGATGGCTGAGGAGCCCAAGGAGACCAAGCCCGGTTTCCAGAACCCCGTGGCCGGCTTCGGCGTGACCTTCAAGGCCATGTTCAAGAAGCGGCTGACCGAGCAGTACCCGGAGCAGGAGAAGACCACAGCTCCCCGGTTCCACGGACGGCACCAGCTCAACCGCCATCCGGACGGCCTGGAGAAGTGCGTCGGCTGTGAGCTGTGCGCCTGGGCCTGCCCCGCCGACGCCATCTACGTGGAGGGCGCGGACAACACCGACGAGGAGCGCTACTCCCCGGGCGAGCGGTACGGACGCGTCTACCAGATCAACTACGCCCGCTGCATCCTGTGCGGCCTGTGCATCGAGGCGTGTCCCACGCGCGCGTTGACGATGACCAACGAGTTCGAGCTGGCCGACTCCAGCCGCGCCAACCTGATTTTCACCAAGGAGCAGCTGCTCGCCGGCCTCGAGGAGGGCATGGTCGACTCGCCGCACGCCATCTACCCGGGCACGGACGAGCAGGACTACTACCGGGGGCTGGTCACGGAGGCCGCGCCCGGCACGGAACGCCAGACGGCCGTCTCCAAGGGCGAGAGCCCGCAGGACGCGGCCTCCGCGTCCGGCTCGGGCGAGCCGGCGTCGGAGGAGGTGGTCGGCCGATGAGCGCGCAGCTCGCCGCCTACGCCACCTCGACCGGCGAGGCCTTCCAGTTCTGGGTGCTCGGCACGGTCGCGGTGGCCGGCGCCCTGTGCACCGTCTTCATGAAGAAGGCCGTGCACAGCGCGCTCTGTCTCGCCGGCACCATGATCGTCCTGGCGGTGTTCTACCTCGCCAACGGCGCCTACTTCCTGGGCATCGTGCAGATCGTGGTCTACACCGGCGCGATCATGATGCTCTTCCTGTTCGTGGTGATGCTCGTCGGCGTCACCGCGGCGGACTCGCTGAAGGAGACGATCAAGGGGCAGCGCTGGCTGGCCCTGCTGTGCGGTCTCGGCTTCGGCGTCCTGCTGATCGCCGGCATCGGCAACGCCTCTCTGACGGAGTTCAACGGCCTCGCCGAGGCGAACGCGCACGGCAACGTGGAGGGCCTCGCCGCCCTCATCTTCACGAAGTACGTCTTCGCCTTCGAGATCACCGGCGCCCTGCTCATCACGGCGGCCGTGGGCGCCATGGTGCTCACCCACCGCGAGCGCACCGAGCGGCCCAAGACCCAGCGGGAGCTGGCCGAGCAGCGCGTCCGCGAGGGCAGGCACGTTCCGCCCCTGCCGGCCCCCGGCGTGTACGCGCGGCACAACGCGGTGGACGTCCAGGGCCTGCTTCCCGACGGCACCCCGTCGGAGCTCACGGTCAGCAGCACGCTCCGGGAGCGGGGCCAGATCAGGGACGTGTCCGCCGAGGCGCTGAGCGACCTCAAGGCCCTCGAGCAGCGTGCCGAGGAGCGTCTGGAGCGGGCCGCGGTCGAGCCGCCCCGCCTCAAGCCGAACTCCCGGCGGACCGAGGAGGCGTCGAAGTGAACCCCGTCAACTACCTCTACCTCGCGGCCCTGTTGTTCACGATCGGCGCGACGGGCGTGCTGATCAGGCGCAACGCGATCGTCGTCTTCATGTGCATCGAGCTCATGCTCAACGCCTGCAACCTCGCGTTCGTCGCCTTCTCCCGGATGCACGGCAATCTCGACGGCCAGATCATCGCCTTCTTCACGATGGTCGTCGCGGCCGCGGAGGTCGTGGTCGGACTCGCGATCATCGTGTCGCTGTTCCGTTCCCGCCACTCGGCCTCGGTCGACGACGCCAGCCTGATGAAGCTGTAAGGGGTCGGAAGAATCGTGGACAACCTGATTGCGCTGCTGATCGCGGCGCCCCTGCTCGGAGCGGCCGTCCTGCTGGTCGGCGGCCGCCGGCTCGACGCCGTCGGCCACTGGATCGGCACGCTGCTCGCGGCCGTCTCCTTCGTGATTGGCGTCGTCCTGTTCAGCGACCTGCTGAGCAGGAGCGCCGAAGACCGCACGCTGACACAGCACCTGTACAGCTGGATCCCGGTCGAGGGTTTCCAGGCGGACGTCGCCTTCCGCCTCGACCAGCTGTCGATGACGTTCGTGCTGCTGATCACGGGCGTCGGCTCGCTGATCCACCTGTACTCGATCGGGTACATGGAGCACGACGAGCGGCGGCGCCGCTTCTTCGGCTACCTGAACCTGTTCCTCGCGGCGATGCTGCTGCTCGTCCTCGCCGACAACTACCTGCTGCTGTACGTCGGCTGGGAGGGCGTCGGTCTCGCGTCCTACCTCCTCATCGGCTTCTGGCAGCACAAGCCCAGCGCCGCGACCGCCGCGAAGAAGGCGTTCCTGGTCAACCGCGTCGGCGACATGGGTCTGTCCATCGCCATCATGCTGATGTTCACCACCTTCGGGACCTTCGCCTTCGGCCCGCTGCTCGGGGCGGAGGGCGAGCCCGGCATCGCCGGCGACGCGTCGGAGGGCAGGCTCACGGCCATCGCCCTGATGCTCCTGCTCGCCGCCTGCGGCAAGTCCGCCCAGGTGCCGCTGCAGTCCTGGCTCGGGGACGCGATGGAGGGCCCGACGCCCGTCTCGGCCCTCATCCACGCGGCCACCATGGTGACCGCGGGCGTCTATCTGATCGTCCGGTCGGCCGCCGTCTTCAACGGCGCGCCCGACGCCCAGCTCGTCGTCACCGTCGTCGGCGCCGTCACGCTCCTGTTCGGTGCGATCGTCGGTTGCGCGAAGGACGACATCAAGAAGGCGCTGGCCGGCTCCACCATGTCCCAGATCGGCTACATGGTGCTGGCCGCGGGCCTCGGTCCCATCGGCTACGTGTTCGCGATCATGCACCTGGTGACGCACGGCTTCTTCAAGGCCGGGCTGTTCCTCGGCGCCGGCTCGGTCATGCACGGCATGAACGACGAGGTCGACATGCGCAAGTACGGCGGCCTGCGAAAGTACATGCCGGTCACCTTCGTCACCTTCGGTCTCGGTTACCTGGCGATCATCGGCTTCCCGGGGCTGTCCGGGTTCTTCTCCAAGGACAAGATCATCGAGGCGGCGTTCGCCAAGGGCGGCGCCGAGGGCTGGATCCTCGGCGGATGCGCCCTGCTCGGAGCGGCCATCACCGCGTACTACATGACCCGCGTGATGCTGATGACGTTCTTCGGGGAGAAGCGCTGGCTGCCCGACGCGGACGGCCACGAGCCGCACCCGCACGAGTCCCCGAAGTCCATGACGATCCCCATGATCGTGCTGGCCTTCGGATCGGTCTTCGCGGGTGGGTTCTTCAGCATCGGTGACCGATTCCTGCACTGGCTGGAGCCCGTCACGGGCCACTCCCACGGCGACTCGCCGGTCAGCGCCCTCACCGTCACCCTCGCCACGATGGCGGTGCTGGTGGTCGGCGTGGCCATCGCCTACGCCCAGTACGGCCGCCGTCCCGTCCCGGTCGTCGCCCCGCGCGGGTCGCTGCTCACCCGGGCCGCCCGACGGGACCTCTTCCAGGACGACTTCAACCACGTCGTGCTGGTCCGCGGTGGCGAGCACCTCACACGCTCCCTGGTCTACGTCGATCACACCCTGGTCGACGGAGTCGTCAACGGCACGGCGGCCTCGGTCGGCGGCCTCTCCGGGCGACTGCGCCGACTGCAGAACGGCTTCGCGCGGTCGTACGCGGTCTCGATGTTCGGCGGTGCGGTGGTCCTCATCGCCGCGACCCTGCTGATGAGGGCGGTCTGATACCGATGTCCTTTCCTCTGCTGACAGCGACGGCGGCGCTCCCGGCGATCGGGGCGGTGGCCACGGCCGCCGTGCCGGCCGCGCGGCGCAACGCCGCCAAATCGCTGGCGTTGCTGTTCTCCGTCGCCACACTGGTCCTGGCGATCGTCGTCCTGGTCCGCTTCGACCCGGACGGCGCCCGCTACCAGCTCACCGAATCCCACTCGTGGATCGCCGACTTCGGCGTCCGTTACGAACTCGGCGTGGACGGCATCGGGGTCGCCCTCGTGGCGCTGACCGCGCTGCTGATCCCGTTCATCATCCTCGCGGGCTGGCACGACGCCGACCCGCTGGAGACCGGCAGCAAGCGCTGGCGGCCCACGCAGGGCTTCTTCGCCCTGATCCTGGCCGTCGAGGCGATGGTGATCCTCTCCTTCGAGGCCACCGACGTCTTCCTCTTCTACATCTTCTTCGAAGCCATGCTCATCCCGATGTACTTCCTCATCGGCGGCTTCGGGGACCGTGCCCACGCGCACGGCGAGGAGACGGCGGCCACCCAACGGTCGTACGCGGCGGTCAAGTTCCTCCTGTACAACCTGGTCGGCGGTCTGATCATGCTGGCTGCGGTGATCGGCCTCTACGTGGTCGCCGGGAACTTCTCGCTCACGGAGATCGCCGAGGCCCGCGCCAACGGCACGCTCGACATGGCGACGAACACCGAACGCTGGCTGTTCCTCGGCTTCTTCTTCGCCTTCGCGGTGAAGGCCCCGCTGTGGCCGCTGCACACCTGGCTGCCCAACGCCATGGGCGAGGCCACCGCTCCCGTCGCGGTGCTGATCACGGCGGTGGTCGACAAGGTGGGCACCTTCGCGATGCTCCGGTTCTGCCTCCAGCTCTTCCCGGAGGCGAGCAAGTGGGCTACGCCCGCGATCCTCGTCCTGGCGCTGATCAGCATCATCTACGGGGCGCTGCTCGCCGTCGGCCAGCGGGACATCAAGCGCCTGGTGGCGTACGCGTCGATCTCGCACTTCGGGTTCATCATCCTGGGCATCTTCGCGATGACCAGCCAGGGTCAGTCCGGCGCCACGCTCTACATGGTCAACCACGGCATCTCGACGGCCGCCCTGATGCTGGTCGCCGGATTCCTGATCTCGCGGCGCGGTTCGCGGCTCATCGCCGACTACGGCGGTGTGCAGAAGGTCGCCCCGGTGCTGGCCGGCACGTTCCTGATCGGTGGTCTGGCGACGCTGTCGCTGCCGGGCCTCGCGCCCTTCGTGAGCGAGTTCCTCGTGCTGGTGGGCACGTTCGCCCGCTATCCGGCCGTCGGCATCATCGCCACCTTCGGCATCGTTCTGGCCGCCCTCTACACGCTGGTCCTCTACCAGCGGACGATGACGGGGCCGGTCAAGCCCGAGGTCTCCGCGATGCCGGACCTGCGCGCGCGTGAGCTCGTCGTCGTCGCCCCGCTGATCGTGCTGTTGATCTTCCTGGGCGTCTACCCCAAGCCCGTCACGGACATCGTGAACCCGGCGGTCAAGCAGACCTTGTCCGACGTGCACAAGAAGGACCCCCGGCCCGAGGTGGAGGCGGCCAAGTGAGCGCATCAGCCGTCCACAGCCTGTGGACAACGGCGGCAGCCGCGACCGAACCTATCTCGAAGATCGACACGCCGAAGATCGAGTACGGGCAGCTGTCGCCCACCTTGATCGTCGTGGGCGCGGCGATCGTCGGGGTGCTGGTCGAGGCGTTCGTGCCGCGCAAGCACCGCTACTACGCACAGCTGTTCGTGACCGTCGTGGCGCTGGTCGCCGCATTCGCCGCGGTGATCGCGCTGGCGGAGGGCGGCTACGGCACCACGAAGGCGCGCATCGCGGCCATGGGCGCGATCGCCGTCGACGGACCCGCCCTCTTCCTGCAAGGGACGATCCTGCTGGCCGCACTGGTCGGAGCGTTCACCTTCGCCGAACGGCGGCTCGACCCCGCGGCGCACGGCAACCGGGTCGACTCCTTCGCCGCCCAGGCGGCCTCCGTACCCGGCAGCGACAGCGAGAAGGCCGCCGTCAAGGCCGGCTTCACGACCACCGAGGTCTTCCCGCTGCTGCTGTTCGCGGTCGCCGGCATGCTCGTCTTCCCGTCGGCGAACGACCTGCTGACGCTCTTCATCGCCCTGGAAGTCTTCTCGCTGCCGCTGTACCTCCTGTGCGCCGTGGCCCGCCGCAAGCGGCTCATGTCGCAGGAGGCCGCGGTCAAGTACTTCCTCCTCGGGGCGTTCGCCTCGGCCTTCACCCTCTTCGGCATCGCCCTGCTGTACGGCTACGCGGGATCGGTGTCGTACGCGACGATCGCGCAGGTCGTCGACGGAACGGTGCAGAACGTGAACCCGGCGCTGGCCGACACCATGGGCAACGACGCGCTGCTGCTCATCGGCGTCGCGATGATCGTCATGGGTCTGCTGTTCAAGGTCGGCGCGGTGCCCTTCCACATGTGGACGCCCGACGTCTACCAGGGTGCGCCGACCCCCGTCACCGGCTTCATGGCCGCGGCGACCAAGGTGGCCGCGTTCGGCGCGCTGCTCCGCCTGCTCTACGTCGTCCTGCCCGGCCTGCGCTGGGACTGGCGGCCGGTGATGTGGGGCGTCGCGGTCGTCACCATGCTGGGCGGCGCGATCGTGGCGATCACACAGACCGACATCAAGCGGCTGCTGGCGTACTCCTCGATCGCGCACGCCGGCTTCATCCTCGCCGGCGTCATCGCGACCACCCCCGACGGCGTCTCGTCCGTCCTCTTCTACCTGGCCGCGTACTCGTTCGTGACGATCGGCGCGTTCGCCGTGGTCACCCTGGTGCGCGACGCCGGCGGTGAGGCGACGCACCTGTCCAAGTGGGCCGGGCTCGGCCGACGGTCGCCGCTGGTGGCGGCCGTGTTCGCGGTGTTCCTGCTGGCCTTCGCGGGTATCCCGCTCACCTCCGGGTTCGCCGGTAAGTTCGCCGTGTTCAAGGCGGCGGCGGAGGGCGGCGCGGCACCGCTGGTCGTCGTCGGCGTGATCTCGTCCGCGATCGCGGCCTTCTTCTACATCCGGGTGATCGTGCTGATGTTCTTCAGCGAGCCGCGGCCCGAGGGCCCGACCGTCGCCGTCCCGTCACCGCTGACGATGACGGCCATCGGAGTGGGCGTGGCGGTCACGCTCGTGCTCGGTGTGGCGCCGCAGTACTTCCTGGACCTGGCGAACCAGGCAGGAGTGTTCGTGCGCTGAACCGGCGACGCCGCGCCGGTGCGCGACCGCCGACACGTTGGGCCCGACTCCCTCAGAGGAGCCGGGCCTAACGTCGTCGCCCGGGTGGGCGAGCCGGCCCGCGGAGCGCTGACGCGGCGCACGACCACCGCGGGGCACGGGACGTGCGACCGGCGCCGTCACGCATAGTCACCGGATCGGGTCTGTGGATAACTCCGGCGGTGTCGGTGCGGACCCCTATCGTGGAGGCAGTGGTCGAAGGGCGACGTACGGGGGACCAGACGATGGGCGCGACGGGCGGGATCAGCGAGATGACAGGGACCACCGGGACACCGGAGCGGACCGACAGCGAGGCATTGGCCACGCTGCACCGGATCTTCGGATACGAGGCCTTCCGCGGCGCGCAGGAAGAGGTCATCGAGCACGTGGTGGCCGGCGGGGACGCAGTGGTCCTCATGCCGACCGGCGGCGGCAAGTCGCTCTGCTACCAGATCCCCGCCCTGGTCAGACCCGGCACGGGAATCGTCGTCTCCCCGCTGATCGCGCTGATGCAGGACCAGGTGGACGCGCTGCGGGCGCTCGGCGTGCGCGCCGGGTTCGTCAACTCCACCCAGGACTTCGACGAGCGGCGCGTGGTCGAGGCCGAGTTCCTGGCCGGCGAGCTGGACCTGCTGTACCTCGCACCGGAGCGACTGCGCCTGGAGTCGACCCAGGAGCTGCTCTCGCGCGGCAAGATCGCGGTGTTCGCGATCGACGAGGCGCACTGTGTGTCCCAGTGGGGCCACGATTTCCGCCCCGACTACCTCACCCTCGCCGTGCTCGGCGAGCGCTGGCCCGACGTCCCGCGGGTCGCCCTCACGGCGACGGCGACGCGCGCCACCCACGACGAGATCACCCAGCGGCTCAACATGCCGTCGGCCCGGCACTTCGTGGCGAGCTTCGACCGGCCCAACATCCAGTACCGGATCGTGCCGAAGTCCGACCCCAAGAAGCAGTTGCTGAGCTTCCTGCGCGAGGAACACCCGGGCGACGCGGGCATCGTGTACTGCCTCTCGCGCAACTCCGTCGAGAAGACGGCCGAGTTCCTCTCCCGCAACGGCGTCGAGGCGGTCCCCTATCACGCGGGTCTGGACGCGGGGACGCGCGCGGCCCACCAGTCGCGGTTCCTGCGCGAGGACGGCCTGGTGGTCTGCGCGACCATCGCCTTCGGCATGGGCATCGACAAGCCCGACGTGCGGTTCGTCGCCCACCTCGACCTGCCGAAGTCGATCGAGGGCTACTACCAGGAGACCGGGCGCGGCGGCCGCGACGGGCTGCCGTCCACGGCATGGATGGCGTACGGCCTCAACGACGTCATCCAGCAGCGCAAGCTCATCCAGTCCGGTGAGGGCGACGAGGCCTTCCGGCGGCGGGCCGGCGCTCACCTGGACTCGATGCTGGCGCTGTGCGAGACCGCCCGGTGCCGCCGTGGACAGCTCCTCGCCTACTTCGGCCAGGAGCCGGACGCGGCGGGCTGCGGCAACTGCGACACCTGCCTCACCCCGCCGGAGACGTGGGACGGCACGGTCGCGGCCCAGAAGGTCCTGTCCACGGTGGTGCGGCTGCAGCGCGAGCGCGGCCAGAAGTTCGGCGCCGTGCAGATCGTGGACATCCTGATGGGCAAGCGCACGGCCAAGGTGATCCAGTTCGACCACGACCAGCTGTCGGTGTTCGGCATCGGCGAGGATCTCACCGAGGGCGAGTGGCGAGGGGTCGTCCGTCAGCTGCTCGCGCAGGGGCTGCTGGCGGTCGAGGGCGAGTACGGCACCCTCGTGCTGACGGAGGCCAGCGGGGCGGTGCTGCGTCGCGAGCGGGACGTACCGCTGCGCAAGGAGCCGAAGAGGCCCGCCGCGTCGTCCAAGGCGTCGGGTGGGGCCTCGTCCGGACGCAAGGGGGCCAGGGCGGCCGTGGCGGAACTGCCCGAGGAACTGCAGCCCGCCTTCGAGGCGCTGCGCGCCTGGCGCGCGGAACAGGCCCGTGAGCAGGGCGTTCCGGCGTACGTCATCTTCCACGACGCCACGCTTCGGGAGATCGCCACGGTGTGGCCGACGTCGGTGCGGCAACTCGGCGGGATCAGCGGAGTCGGTGAGAAGAAGCTGGCGACGTACGGGGAGGGAGTGGTCGCGGTCCTGGCCTCAGTGGGCGAGCCCCCGGCGGGCGGTGCCCCCGCCGGCAGCGCCGAGGACTCGGCAGCCGACGTCGGGGCCGGTGTGCGCAGCGCCGCAGCCCCTGCGCACACCGACCAGAACGCGGGCACCGCGGATCTCTGGCCCGACGTGGACGAAGAGCCCGCGCCCGAGGACTGGATATAGGGAGCCGTAGCAGCAGCCGGAGCCGGAGGCGGACGCGAGTCGGAGGAACCTGGGCCGGAGGCGCGCCCGTACCGCGCTGGTCCTCGGAGTGCCCGGCCCGTGGTCGCCGTTCCGGGCACGTTCCTCACAGGGCGCGGCCCGCGTAGGCCCTGACGTCGGCGTCCGAGTCGGTCGTCGCGGTGGCGAGGGCGGCGCGGGCGGCCTCCGAGGCGCGCAGGCGGGTCAGGGCCAGGACGGCGGCCTTGCGGACGTCCGCGTTCGGGTCCGCCAGGGCCTTGGCGAGGACGGGCACGGCCGTGTCGGGGTGGGTCACCGACAGCGCGGTGGCGGCGCCGGCGCGGACCTGCCAGGCCGGGTCCGTCAGGGCCTCCACGGCTCGGGCGGCGAGCGGCGCCGGGCAGCCGGTCGTGCCCAGCGCCCCGTAGGCGGCGGCACGGACCAGGGCGTCGGGGTCGTCGACCAGCCGGACGAGCGCCGCGTGCACGGCGTCCGGCGCGAGAAGCACGCCTGTGTCGGCACCCGTTTCCGCGCCCGTGCCTGAGCCGGTGGCGCCGTCCACGACCGGTGCCAGGCCGGTCCCGCTGACGGACACCGGGCCTGCGCCGTGGCCGGTCCCGGGTCCGGTCGGCGTGTCGCCGCCGAGGCGTCCGGCAGCCACCGTGGCGAGGGACTTGGCGATCGTGACGCGGACCTCGCGGGAGGGGTCGGCGGTCGCCGCACGGGCCAGTTCGTCGGCGGCGTCGACGGAGACCAGAGCACGGACGGCCTCGATCCGGACGGCGATGTCCGCGTCGGTGAGGGAGCCGGCGAACAGGGCCGCGTCCCCGAGGCGCAGGGCGCGCAGCACGTCCAGGGCCGCCGCACGGACGACGGGGTCGGGCTCGCCCAGCGCGGCGGCGAGACCGACCCGAAGGGCGGGCTCCGCGGGCAGGGTCTCGACGAGCTCCCGGAGCGAGCCCGCCGCCGCGGCGCGCACCGCGGCAGCGGGGTCGCGCAGCGCTTCGGCGAGCGCGGGCCCGGTGCCCGAAGGCAGGGTCTCGGTGAGGACGGCGACGGCCTCGCGCCGCACGGAGGGCGCCGGGTCGGACAAGTAGGGCAGCAGGGCGTCGAGTTCGGGCTCCTCCTCGGCGAGGGCGACGAGCTCGAGCAGACGGGACGACGACCGGAGTGAGGAGGCGTGATCGAGGGCGGGCTCGGACCCGGCGGGCGCGGGGACGTCCGTCTGCGCGGCGAAGGCGTCGACCCCCGCGGCGACCGGGGCCACGTCCCGTGAACCGGCCGTCGCCACGTTCTCGGCGTGGACCTCGCCGATGTGCCGCGACGGGCCGCCGACGGGGGTGAACTCGTCGATCGGAACGAGATACGGAGCCACCGGCCGGGCCGTGAACTCCATGGCGCCGGAAGGGGACTTGTGCAGATCCAGGTGATGGAACCAGGAGGAGTCGTCACGATGAGGATGGTCGAGACGGTCGTGGTAGAGGCCCCAGCGGGACTCCGTGCGGGCCAGCGAGGCGCGTGCGGCCATCTCCGCGCAGTCGCGGATGAAGGTGACCTCGGCGCAGCGCATCAGCTCGTGCGCGGTACGGGCGCCCATCTCGGCGATGTCGTCGCGCATCCGCTCGAAGGACTCCAGGGCGAGCGACAGCCGGGCGCCCGACTTCGGCGGGGCGACGTAGTCGTTCACGAATCGGCGCAGCTTGTACTCGACCTGGGGCTGCGGCGGGCCCTGCGGGTTGCGCAGCGGGCGGTAGATCAACTCGTGTGCCTGGCGCAGCTGGTCGGCGGGCAGCTCGCCTTCGTACGCCCGGTACTGGGCGGCGTCCGAACCCGCCAGGTCGCCGAAGACGAAGGCGCCGATCATGTAGTTGTGCGGGACGCAGGCGAGGTCGCCCGCCGCGTACAGCCGGGGGACGGTGGTGCGGGCGTGCTCGTCCACCCGGACGCCCGAAGCGGAGTGGCCGCCGCACAGGCCGATCTCGGAGATGTGCATCTCGATGTCGTGGGTGCGGTAGTCGTGGCCGCGGCCGGCGTGGAAGGTGCCTCGGGAAGGACGCTCGGTGGAGTGCAGGATCGACTCCAGGGAGGCGATCGACTCCTCGGGCAGATGGCTGAGCTTCAGGTAGACGGGGCCGCGGTCGCTGGCGACCTCCGCGGCGAACTCGGCCATCATCTGGCCCGACCAGTAGTCGGAGTCGACGAACCGCTCGCCGTGCCGGTTGACCTGGTAGCCGCCGAAGGGGTTCGCGACGTAGGCGCAGGCGGGACCGTTGTAGTCCTTGATGAGCGGGTTGATCTGGAAGCACTCGATGCCGGTCAGCTCGGCGCCCGCGTGGTAGGCCATCGCGTAGCCGTCGCCCGCGTTGGTGGGGTTCTCGTACGTGCCGTACAGGTAGCCGGAGGCGGGCAGGCCGAGGCGGCCGCACGCGCCGGTGGCGAGGATGACGCCGCCCGCGCGGACGGTGACGAACTGCCCCGTGCGGGTGTTGAAGCCGACCGCGCCGATGGCCCGCCCGTCGTCGGGGGACGTCAGCACGCGCACCGGCATCACCCGGTTCTCGATGCGGATCCGCTCCCGCATCTCGCGCCGCCGCAGCTGCCGGTACAGCACCTTCTTGACGTCCTTGCCCTCCGGCATGGGCAGTACGTAGGAGCCGGAGCGGTGGACCTGGCGGACCGCGTAGTCGCCGTGCTCGTCCTTCTCGAACTTCACGCCGTACGACTCCAGGCGCTGCACCATGGCGAAGCCCCGGGTGGCGGTCTGGCGGACGGTGGACTGGTCGACGATGCCGTCGTTGGCGCGGGTGATCTCGGCGACGTAGTCGTCCGGCTCGGCGCGGCCGGGGATGACGGCGTTGTTCACGCCGTCCATGCCCATCGCGAGCGCGCCCGAGTGGCGGACGTGGGCCTTCTCCAGGAGCAGCACGTCCGCGCCCCGCTCGGCGGCGGTCAGGGCCGCCATGGTGCCGGCGGTGCCGCCGCCGATGACGAGGACGTCGCAGGTCAGTTCTTCGGCGTCGGTGAGCGCGGGGATCTGCAGGGGGGTGTCCACCGGGGTGCCTTTCAGGTGCTCAGGGAGGTCAGGACGTCGCGTCGCAGTGCCGCGCGCGCGGGGTCGTCGTGGGCGGCGCGGTCGCGGGGTCGGGGCACGTCCCGTACGGCGACGAGCCGGCCCGCGCCGAGCAGGGCCACGCGGTCGCCGAGGAACAGGGCCTCGTCCACGTCGTGTGTGACGAAGACGACGGTCGCCCCGGTCCCCTGCAGTACCTCCACGAGCAGGTCCTGCATGCCGGCGCGGGTCTGGGCGTCCAGGGCGCCGAACGGTTCGTCCATGAGGACGGCGCGCGGGCCGGTGGCGAGGGCGCGGGCCAGTTGCGCCCGCTGGCGCTGTCCTCCGGAGACGCGGTGCGGCAACTGCCGTGCGCGGTCGGCGAGTCCGACCCGCTGGAGCCATCCGGCGGCCTTCTTCCCGCGTTCCGCGCGCCGAAGGCCCTGGATGGCGAGGGGCAGTTCGACGTTGGCCTGCAGGGTGCGCCAGGGCAGCAGGGCGTCCTCCTGGAAGACCAGCGCGCGGTCCGCCGCGGGTCCGCAGATCGGCAGGCCGTCCTGCTCCACGGCGCCGCCCAGCACGGGCAGCAGCCCGGCGAAGGTGCGCAGCAGCGTCGACTTGCCGCAGCCCGAAGGGCCGACGACGGTGAGGATCTCGCCCGGGGGGACGTCCAGGTCCACGTCGGCCAGGGCGGTGGCGTCGGGGCGACCCAGAGCGGCAGCCCGGAGGGTGAGTCGGGTGCCCCGTGCGGGTGAGCCCGTTGCCGTACCGTCCGTCTGCGTCCCGCCTGTCCGCCCGCCGTCCGTCGCCGTGCCGGCGGCTTCGGATCGGGCGGTTTCCGCGGCGGAGGGGGCGGGGTCGGAGGTGGGCGTGGCGTCAGCGGCCGTCCCGGTCGCGGGGCCGGTGGTCTCGCGGGTGTCAGACGAGGTGCTCATGGCGCGTCCCCTCGGGTTCGGGTCCGGCTCCGGTGCGGACGGCGTCGTGGGCGGTGCCGCCGGAAGAGGCGGAGGGGGACGCGGCGGAGGCGGACGAGGCAGGCGCCGGCGCGGGCACCCTGGGGCGCTGCGGACGCGGCCTGCCCGCGGGGACGTACGACGTGCGCGGCAGCCAGCGCGTCAGTCGGCGGCCGAGGAGTTCCACGGCTGTGGAGGTGGCCCAGCCGAGCACGCCGATCGTGACCATGCCGACGAAGACGCCGGGGTAGTCGACGACCGTGTAGTCCTGCCAGGTGCGGTAGCCGACGCCGTACTGTCCGGAGATCATCTCGGCGGAGATCACGCAGATCCACGACACGCCGATGCCGACGGAGAGCCCGCCGAAGATGCCGGGCAGCGCTCCCGGAAGGACGACCGAGCCGAGGATCCGCCACCGGCCGCCGCCCATCGTGCGCACCGCTTCCTCCCAGCCGGGACTCAGCGCGCGGACCGCGTGGCGGGTGGAGACCATGACGGGGAAGAAGGCGGCGGTGAAGGTGATGAAGACGATGCCCTGTTCATTGGAGGGGAAGAGGAGGATCGAGACGGGCACGAGGGCGATCGCGGGGATGGGCCGCACGACCTCGAGGACCGGTCCGAGCAGGTCCTCGGCCAGCCGCGAGCGCGCCACGAGCACGCCCGTGGCGACGCCGACGACGGCTGCCAGCAGGAAGCCGCTGAGGATGCGGGTGAGACTGTCGGTGAGATCGGTCCAGTAGTCGTCGCCGGCCATGCGGTCCTCGAAGGCCCGGGCCACGTCGGCGACGGTCGGGAACTGCGAGAACCGCAGCCACAGGTCGACGTTCAGGCTGGTCAGCAGTTGCCAGACGCCGAGGGCGGCGGCCACCGAGGCGACTCGCAGCGCATACCGGGTCATGACGCGCGCCCCAGGGCGTCGGCATAGGTGACGACGCGGGCGCCGCCGTGCCCGGCGACGTACGCCTGCGCGGTGGCCGGGGTGACGAAGGGCAGGAGGGTCGTGCCGTCGGCCACCCATACGGCCTTGTCGGCGAACCACAGGGTGCCGGTGGTGGCGTCGGGGACGTAGGCGGCGCGGATCTCGTCCTTGTGCCCGGCGACGTAGGTCAGCAGCTCGGCGGGCGTCTTGAAGGCGAGGGTCTTCGCGGCGTCGCCCTTGGGCCAGACCTCGCTCGCGGCGGGCGGGGGAGCGGCGGCGAGCTGCCGGGCGTACGACGGGCCGAGCGCCTTCTTGACGTACTTGTCGTCGACGAAGGAGTCCACGTCGACGTCGCCGGTCAGCTTCGCCCCCTTGAGGATCGACACGTCCTCTTCGAGGGCGGAGACCAGCTGGGGCTTGACGGCCGGGTCGAACGTGGAGATGCCGTGGGCGCCGTTGTAGAGGTAGACGACCTCGGCGGGCAGTTTGGTGGCCTCGGCGACGCTCTCGGCGGCGGCCACGGGGTGGTCGTTCAGATAGGCGGTGGCCTCGGACTGCGCCTTGAGGAACGCCTCCAGCACCCCGGGTCGTTCCTTGGCGAACTTCTCGCGGACGGTGACGCCGTGGAACGTGGCCAGGTTCAGCTGGGCGCCGTCGTAGAGGGCCTTGGCCTTGCCCTGGTAGGCGAGCAGGCCGGGCCAGGCGACGAACTGCGAGAGGGCGTCGGCGCTGCCCGCGGAGAGCGCCGAAGCGCCCACCGCAGGCTGCTGGTTGAGCTTCTCGATCCCCTTGTCCGGGTCGATGCCGGCCCGCTGCAGGGCGCGCACGAGGGTGCCGTCCGCGGCGGAGCCCACGCTGGTGGAGACCTTCTTGCCCTTCAGGTCCTGGAGCGAGGCGAGTTTGGAGTCGGGCGCGGTGACGATGGTGTTGAGGCCGCCGCGGAGGTTGTATCCGGTGATCGACACCAGGTGCGTGGGCTGGTTCAGCTGCTTGCCGCGGGCCGCGTTGATGAGGAGCGGGAAGTCGCCCATCGAGCCGATGTCGATCTTTCCGGCGGTCATCTGCGCGGTGATGGGAGCGCCGGTGGCGTAGTCCTGCCAGTCCACCTTGTACGTCTTGCCGTCGCCGAGCGCGTTCAGTTCCTTCTCGAAGTAGCCGAGGGAACGCAGGAGGGTGCCCGCGGTGACCGTGTTGATGGTCTTGGACTGGTAGCCGACGGTGACGGTGACCGTGGAGCCGCTGCCGGCCTCGGCGCTGCCGCACGCGGCGAGCGGGAACAGCAGGAGGGCGGCGGTCGCGGCGGCTGCTTGGGTTTTCATGGGAGATGCGGGCCTTTCACCGGAGCAGGTAGGGCATGTTGACCGTGACGGCTCCGGTGGGACAGCGGGCCGCGCAGGGGCCGCAGTACCAGCACTCGTCGACGTGCATGTAGGCCTTGCCGTTGCTCTCGTCGATGGCGAGGGAGTCCAGCGGGCACATGTCCACACAGAGGGTGCAGCCGTCGATGCACTTCGACTCGTCGATGGTCACGGGCACGTCGGCCCGCTGGGGCGCCAGGGTCATGGCTGTCTCCGAAAAAGTCCCGAGGAATTCTGAGAAATTCCGCGCGGCAGCGAACCGATGGGGCCCTGCCGAACGATGAAGGGGTGAGAGCGGGGAAGCGGGGGCGAAACGGCTGGAGGAGGGCGGCGGGAGATGGAAGGTCACAGCGAGCGGTGCAGTTGGCCGCTCATCGAGATGCGGTCGCCGCGGAAGCGGATGAACTCGAGGTCCACCGGGCGTCCGTCGGCGAGATGGGTGAGGCGTTCGAGCATCAGGACGGCCGCCCCGCGCGGCGCCTCCAGCACGGCCGCTGAGTGGGCGTCCGCGTTCACCGCCTCCAGGGTGATCTCGGCATGGCCGAGGCGCTGCCCGGTGAGAGCCTCGAGAAGACGGAAGACATCGGTGTTCTCCAGATCGGCGCCCAGCAGATCGACGCCGATGTCGATCGGGACGTAGGTGAGATCGAGGGAGAGGGGCACGCCGCCCAGACGGCGCAGGCGTTCGATGTAGAGGACGTCGGAGCCGGACGGGACGCGGAGGCGTTCGGCCACCGGCGCGGGTGCGGCGACGGGACCCATCGTGCGGACCTCGTTCGTGACGTGGCCGTGTTCGTGCAGGGTCTCCGCGAGCCCCATCAGACGGTCCAGCCCATGGGGGTACTTCTGCGCCACCACGATCGTCCCGACGCCGGGCAGGCGTTCCACCAGGCCTTCGGCCCGCAGGAGGTCGAGGGCCTCGCGGACGGTGTTGCGGGAGGCGCGGTAGTCGGCGGCGAGGGTCGCCTCGTGGGGGAGCGTGCCGGCCGGGAAATCGCCGGTGAGCAGTTGGCGACGGAGAAGGTCGGCGAGCTGACGTGCCTGGTCCGCGCGCAGCCGACGCCGCGCACGGTGGGCGGCGACGGTGGTCGCGCCCTGGCCGGCGTGGTCTCGGATGCGGTCGGTGGCTGGCATGTTTTGAACCATACCGACCCACTAGGAAAAGCAGTGTTGCCGGAATGTTGCGCCATCTGCGGCACCGTCAGGCACGGCTTTGACCTGGGTAAATGCTCGTCCGTCGAGGTAGATCCGCCAGTTTTGGGGGAGATCCGCCGCATCAGGACAGCGCGGTCAGCCCCGGGGCGAAAGTGATCAGCAGCGGCAGCAGCGGGACCAGCGTGGCGACGGTCGTCGTCAGCGCGCGGTGTCGGCGCAGCAGGCGCGGGGGCGGCTCGAGGAGGCGGTCGACGCGCTCGCCCAGCAGACGGTGACTGGAGGCGCAGGACAGGACGCCGCGGTGCTGGTTCAGCTCGATCAGGGCCAGCGCCGTCGTCAGGTGTCCGCAGCGGCGTGACGCCGTGTCGTCGGCGGCGAGTTCGACCAGGCGGTGCGTCTGGTCGCAGAAATGCGAGAAGAGCGGAATGCGGGGGAAGCCGGTGGCGAGGGCGGTGGACAGGTGCAGCAGCCAGTCGTGGTGGGCGCGGGCATGGCCGCGCTCATGGGTGAGGACGGCGTCCAGCTGGTGGGAGGTGAGGCGATGCAGGGCCCCGGTGGTCACGATCAACTGGGGAGGGCTGCCGGGCATCCACCAGGCGTCCGGGTATTCGTCCTCCAGCACGAGCAGCGGGCCCCGGGCGGGTGGCAGGCCCGCGGGCAGGTCGGGGGCGCGTTCGCGCAGGTGGGCCCGCGCGCGGTCACGGCGTCGGCGCGCCTCGACGAGTTCACGGGCGAGCATGGCGGTGGTCCACGCGGCCCCGCAGGCCAGCAGCAGGGTCAGGGCCGTCGCCCACAGCGGGGCGGCGGAGAGGTCGTACGCCTCGGTGACTCCCGCCGGGGCGGGCGCGAAGACCCGCGAGCGGACGGTGTGGAAGACGGCTGCGGCGCCCAGCACCAGGGCCGTCAGGCAGCACAGCAGGACGGTGGCGACCAGGCACTGCCACACCCACAGTCCCACCACCGGCTCCCGCTCGGGCCAGGCGGAGCGGGTCAGCGCACGGGGGGCCGGCACCGCGGCGGTCAGGCCGACGATGCTCAGCAGGAGCAGGCAGACGGTCATGCCGGGGGCTCCGGATCCTGGTCGGGAAGGGGGCGCGCGCCACCCGGGCGCGACGCGCGTGCCGTCGTCGCGCACACGTGCGGCCTGCCACGGGCGGCGGGCCCGGTACGAGGACCGCGCCCGACGCCAGTATGACGGCGGTTCCTCCGGGAGTCAGCCCAAGTCGACGCCCGGATTCGGCCCCCGCCGCCCTGCCCGGGCGTGGACCCGGAGGCCGGCCGGCGCACCGCCCGCCGTCCCGTCGCCGGGCACGGCGCCGCCCGCCGTTGCGCGGCCCGTCAACGGGCGCGGGGGCGGGAGCGTGGGCCGCGCCTCAACCGGCGACCACCCGGCCGCTCACCTCGCCCAGACCCACCCGCACTCCGTCGGGGCCGGGAGCCCACGCCGAGAGGGTCACCACATCGCCGTCCTCCAGGAACGCCCTTTTGCCGTCGGGCAGTTCCAGCGGGTCACGGCCGTTCCAGGTCAGCTCCAGGAGGGAGCCGAGCTGGTCCGGGTCCGGTCCGCTCACCGTGCCCGAGCCGTACAGGTCGCCGGTGCGCAGGGACGCCCCGTTGACCGTGAGGTGGGCCAGTTGCTGGGCGGCCGTCCAGTACATGGTGGAGAAGGGCGGCTCGGAGACGACGTGACCGTTGACCGCGACAGAGATGCGCAGGTCGTAGCCGGCGGGTTCGGCGTCGGAGTCGTCCAGGTAGGGAAGGAGGGGGTGGGTCCGCTCCGGAGGCGTGGTCCGAGCCTCGTCCAGGGCGTCCAGGGGGGTGATCCACGCCGACACCGACGTGGCGAACGACTTGCCGAGGAAGGGGCCGAGGGGTACGTACTCCCAGGCCTGGATGTCACGGGCGGACCAGTCGTTGAGCAGGCACAGCCCGAAGACGTGCTCGCGGTAGTCGGCCAGTGCGACCGGGCTGCCCTGCTTCGACGGCACGCCGACCACGAAGCCGACCTCGGCCTCGATGTCGAGCCGCACGGAGGGGCCGAAGACGGGGGCGGGGTCGGAGGGCGCCTTGCGCTGGCCCGAGGGGCGCACCACGTCCGTTCCGGAGACCACGACCGTGCCGGCACGGCCGTGGTAACCGATCGGCAGGTGCTTCCAGTTGGCGAGGAGGGTGTCGCCGGCGTCCGGGCGGAAGATCGCACCGGCGTTCCTGGCGTGATGTTCGGAGGAGTAGAAGTCGACGTAGTCGGCGACCTCGAAGGGGAGGTGCAGGGACACCGCGGACAGGGGATGCAGCAGCGGTTCGACGGTGGGGCGGTGAGCGGGGTCGGTGACCCACTCCGTGAGCGCACTCCGCACCTGCGACCAGACGGCGCGACCCGCCGCGAGCAGCGGGTTCAGGGTCGGCGCCGACAGCAGCTCCGCGTGGGGCGAGCCGAGCGCCCGGGCAGCCGCGCCCGCGTCCAGCACGTGCTCGCCGAGCCGGACGCCGACGGTCCGCCTGGTGGAGCCCGAGAGGGAGAACACGCCGTACGGGAGGTTGTGCGGGCCGAAGGGGTCGCCCTCGGGAAGGTCGAAGGGGGGCATCGGGTACTGCCTCTCTTTCCTGCACTCTCTGGTGCTCGCCATGTCGTGGTCACCGGACACCGGGCGGATGTCGCGCGGGTGCGGCGAGCCGCGCCACACGTTACGGCTGACCTGGCGAAAGCGACATGGGGGACGGGCCGGCGAGGCGTTTCGGCCGGCAACACCGTCCGTCCGGCGCGGCCCGCCCCGGCGCGCGCCGCCTGGCCCCGGCCGGTTCAGGATCCGGCGCCCGATCTCCGACCGGTGCGCAGGCCGTCGAGCGTCCGCCGGCCGGCGATGGGTCAGAAAGCCGCTTCATTGAGCCAGTCCCGGGACGGCACGAGGCCAGTCCCGCAAGGAGAGTTGGCAGAACAGGGCAGGACCTGGCCGTGGTTCGCCTCACGTCGAACCCGGGGGGTACGGGATCCGTATTCTCTGATCATGGCCGCACCCACCGCATATGCCGCGCGCACCGCGTACTCCCTGATCGCCACCGACCTGGACGGAACGCTGCTCCGCGGCGACGACACCTTCTCCGACCGGTCGCTCGACGCACTCGCGCGGGTGGCCGCCGCCGGCGCACGCCACCTGGTGGTGACGGGACGGCCCGCGCCCCGGGTGCGGCCGCTGCTCGAGCGCCTGCACAGCAGAGGGCTCGCGGTGTGCGGACAGGGTGCGCAGCTGTACGACGCCGGTGCGGACCGGCTGCTGTGGTCGGTGACCCTGGACCGGGAATTGGCGGAGACCGCGCTCGGCAAGATCGAGGCGGAGGTCGGGCAGCTCTACGCGGCGGTCGACCAGGACGGGGTCGACGGGCTGACGCTCATCGAGCCGGGCTACCGGATGCCCCACCCGACGCTGCCGGCGCTGCGCGTCGGCCGGCGCGACGACCTGTGGTGCGAGCCGATCAGCAAGGTGCTGTTGCGCCATCCCGCCCTGTCCGACGACGAGTTGGCGGCGACAGCCCGCTCGGTGGTGGGTTCCCTCGCCACGGTCACCATGTCGGGTCCCGGCACGGTCGAGCTGCAGCCCTGCGGGATCACCAAGGCGACGGGGCTCGCGCTGGCCGCGGAACACCTCGGGCTGCGGCCCGAGGACACCGTGGCCTTCGGGGACATGCCCAACGACATCCCGATGTTCGACTGGGCGGCGCGCGGCGTGGCCATGGCCAACGCCCATCCCGAACTCAAGGCGGTGGCCGACGAGGTGACGACGTCGAACGAGGACGACGGCGTGGCCGTCGTCCTCGAAAGACTGTTTCCGTGAGCCCGACCCGCCGGTCGACCCCGCCGGATCGTCAGTAGGCGCCGAAGACGTTGTCGATCGAGCCGTAGCGCGCGGCCGCGTAGTTGCAGGCGGCGGTGATGTTCGCCACCGGGTCGTAGGAGTTCCAGGAGGTGCCCTCGACGTGGTAGGCGCGGAAGGTCGGGTCGATGACCTGCAGCAGGCCCTTGGACGGGATGCCCGCGGCGGCGTTGGAGTCCCAGAGGTTGATGGCGTAGGGGTTGCCCGACGACTCGCGGATGACGTTGCGGTAGATGCCGTTGTACGACCCCGGGATGCCGTGCTGCGACATGACCTGCAGGGAGGCTCGGATCCAGCCGTCGAGGTTGTCGGAGTAGCCGAGGCTGGTCGCGGTGGCGACGGTCGGGGTGGTGGCCGCGGAGGCGGTGGTCGCGCCGATGAGCGGGAGCGCCAGTACGGCGACTCCGGTGCCGGCGACGGCGAGCTTGCGGACCAGGCGGGACGTGCGGTTGGAACGCTGAGCGGCAGCGGACATGACGAGCTTTCCTCTCCGTCGCCTGCGAGGTGAGCTGTCGGGTTCGGGCGGGAGCTGCCCGGTCGCGTCCTGACGGTCGCGACTTCACCCCGAGCCGTAGCGGATTGCCCGTAAAGGTCTGGATGTCCAGAACGTCAGAGCAATGCGCTGCGGCGGCCTACCTGGTTCCCCCGCTCCTGCCATGCGTTTCTCGGTGGGTGTTACGGGCGGCGGCAGGATTAGGCGTCCGCCCGACAGGCCGGGAACGTATGCGAGAGCACATGTCCGAAACAAGTGCCGGATTCACAGATGACCCCTATTGACCTTGGTCTGTGCCGTATGGGGCACTTGATCCTTTGTGGGTGCAAAGCATCAACTCGCCTGCCGGGTGCGGTGGATCGAGGGGTGGCGGACGCCGGTCGCCGCGCGGAAGCCAGTGAGCCATGTCACGCTGGATCACAAGGTTCGCTAATCGGGCATTAGCCTCAACTGGCTTGTTATGGCGCATGGGAGAGGTGGGCGGCCTCTGCCGCACCCCCGGTCGCGCCCCTCGTGGCGCTACCGACCGCCTGAGGCGTCCCCGGTCGCGGCCCGTGTCACGCCGGGGGGCCGTGCCGGCGGTCGCGTCGCGCGGTTGCGTTCCGCGATCGCGTTGCGCCGGGGTCACTCTCTGTATGTGTGGCGGCATGGTCATGTCGCCACGGCACACCCGGCCGGGTGCCGGCCTCGGCGGGAACATGATTCGGCACTTCGCGGCAACCCGATGAATATCTCTTCGTATGGGCTGATCAGAAACATCGCGGACGTGATCAGATACGGTCTGGCCCGATGCGTGCACCTCGCGGGCGAGTGCATTCGCCCCCGGGGGACGTGGGGGCTATCGGTGATCGAAACGTGACCGGATACGCTGACTCGAGTGATGGCAGCGACCTATCGACAAACCGCGTAATCGCCAGTAGACACCAGCAGACAGGAGACCCCTCGTGACCGTCGTCGGGCCGTTCGGGCTGAGCGTGCGGGACCAGGCTCTGGAAGCCGATGTCCAGGCCGGATTGGCGGCTGTCGAGGAAGGCTTGCTCGAGGCCACCAAGAGTGAGGTTCCGTTCATCACGGAGGCCGCCCAGCACCTGGTGCGGGCGGGCGGGAAGCGGTTCCGCCCGCTGCTCGTGATGCTCGCGGCGCAGTTCGGTGACAGGCACGCGCCGGGCATCGTGCCGTCGGCCGTGGTGGTGGAGCTGACGCACCTGGCCACGCTGTACCACGACGACGTGATGGACGAGGCCGCCGTACGGCGCGGGGTCCCCAGCGCTAACGCCCGCTGGGGAAACTCGGTGGCCGTCCTCACCGGTGACTTCCTCTTCGCGCGTGCCTCGCACATCCTGGCCGATCTCGGTCCGGAGGCGGTGCGGGTGCAGGCGGAGGCGTTCGAGCGGCTGGTCACCGGCCAGATCCTGGAGACGGCGGGGCCCACCGACGGGCGGGACCCGGTCGAGCACTACCTCGACGTGCTCGGCGGCAAGACCGGTTCGCTGGTCGCGGTCGCCTGCCGGTTCGGCGCCATGATGTCGGGCGCCGACGACACGGTCGTCGACGTGCTGACGCAGTACGGCGAGCGGCTCGGCGTCGCCTTCCAGCTGGCGGACGACGTGCTGGACATCGCGTCCGACTCGCACGAGTCCGGCAAGACGCCCGGCACCGATCTCCGCGAGGGCGTGCCCACCCTGCCCGTGCTGCGGCTGCGGGAACGGGCCGCGCGACTGTCCCTGCCCGAGGACATCGCACTGTGCGAGCTGCTGGACTCCGACCTGAGCGACGACGCCCGGCTCGCCGAGGCCATCGAGGCGCTCCGGGCCCACCCGGCGCTGGAGCAGGCCCGCCGGGACACCGTGCGGTACGCGAACGACGCGCGGGCCGCGCTGGCGCCGCTGCGCGAGTGCGACGCGAAAGCGGCGCTGATGGAACTCTGTGACGCGGTGGTCCACCGGGCGGGCTGAACCCTCCCCGCACGTCCCGCCCCCCGGCTCCCGGCTCCCGCCCCCCCCCGCCCCTCGGCTCCCGACCGCCGATGTCCGGCCGGCTGTCGAGCCCGCGAGCCGTGCGGCTGTCGAGCCCGCGGCCGTCGGCCGTCGAGCCACCGAGCCGTGCGGCCGGCGACCCTCGTCGTCGGCCGCGCCGCCCGACGCGCATCGCCGGCCGCCTCCGCCTCCGTATCCGCATCCGTAGCAGCCGCCGCAATCCTGTCTGCCGCTGTCTCTGCCGCGGTCTCTGTCTCTGTCTCTGTCTCTGTCTCTGTCTCTGCTGCCGTCTCTGCCACTGCTTCTGCGTTCGCATCCGCGTCGAGCCGTCGCGACCCCTACGGGTCCGCAGCCGTCCTGACGCTCCCGTGTCATACCGCAGGTGTATGCGGAGTTGAGCCCTCGGGTTGACGCTTCCGAGGAGTCGATTTGGTCAGATGGGAACCACGGAAAACACCACTCCTCACCGATTCGGGTGAGAATGGCGGCTCGGGGTGGGACGTTCAGCGTGATGACCAGCCGCCGCCGACGACGGAGGTAAGGGACACATGGCACCGAAGGCATCCGACGACACCATGACCGGCGGGGACGCCATCGGCGGGGAGGCCGACGACCTGCGCGTCGGACGGCGCAAGGCCGTGCGTTACGTCGTTCCGGTCACCGTGATCGGTGTCGCGGCCGCGACGATCGGGCTGGTCCCGGCGCTCGCCGACTCCGGCGACCCCGACCTGCCGAAGATCACCGCACAGCAGCTCCTCGACAAGATCGCCGCCTCGGACGTGCAGCAGCTGTCCGGAACGGTGAAGATCACCACGGACCTCGGGCTGCCCGACCTCGGCGGTCTGGAGAGCGGCCTCCTCTCGGGGGCGGCCAAGGGCGACGACGGCTCGGCCGCCGATCCGTCCGCCAAGCTCACCGAACTCGCCTCCGGGACGCACACGTTGCGCGTCGCCGCCGACGGGCCGGACCGGCAGAAGCTCTCGCTGCTGGAGCACGCCGCCGAATACAGCGTCATCCACAACGGCAAGAACGTGTGGGGGTACGACAGCGCATCCAACGAGGTCTACCACTCCACCGTCGAGGAGAGCGCGGGGAAGAAGGCGGAGCCCCCCGTTCCCGCGACGCCGAAGGACCTCACCGAGGACGCCCTGAAGGCCGTCGACGGCACGACGTCGGTCACCGTGGACGGCACGGTCCAGGTCGCCGGCCGCGACGCCTACAAGCTGCTCGTGAAGCCGAAGCAGTCCGGGTCCACGGTGGGCGCGATCAGCGTCGCGGTGGACGCGAAGACGGGCCTGCCGCTGAAGTTCACGCTGACCCCGGCGAGCGGCGGCGCCGCCGTCGTCGATGCCGGCTTCACCCAGGTCACCTTCGCCAAGCCCGCCGCCTCCACCTTCGACTTCACCGCTCCCAAGGGCGCGAAGGTCACCGAAGGCGACGAGGGCGGCAAGGACCGCAAGGGCGGCAAGACTCACGAGGGAGCCATGCCGGCCCCCGGGCGCGGCGACTCCGACGGCTTCGCCGAGGCCTTCGGCGGTCAGGGCGGTCCCGAGGGCCTCGACGTCATCGGCGAGGGCTGGACCTCGGTCGCCGTCTTCGGCGCCGGCGGTGAGGGCGCGCCCTCGGGCGGCGAGGCCGGCGGCGACCTCGGCGGGTTCCTCGGCTCCCTCGGCGACAAGGTGAGCGGCAAGTTCGGCTCCGGGACCGTCTTCTCCACGCGTCTGATCAACGCCCTGATGACGGACGACGGCAAGGTCTACGTCGGTGCGGTCACCAAGGACGCCCTGGTGAAGGCAGCCGACGCAGGCAAGTGAGCGGCGCAGACGCAGCGGGGCAGGCGTCGCCGGCAGCGGCGCAGGCGCAGCGGAGCACGCACTGACAGGGTGCGGGAACAGCGCGGTCGGCGCCCTCGGGTCGAGGGCGCCGCGGGGAGGAAGCCGGTGAGGGAGTCCATGGACGACGTCGACGCAGTGGCCCACGTCGACGCAGCCATCCGGGACGACGATGACGCCGCCGCCGAGGGCGACGCCGACGAAGCCGTCATCCGCACCCGCGCCCTCACCAAGCGCTACCGCGGCGGACAGCTCGCCGTGGACGGTCTCGATCTCACCGTCCCGGCGGGCAGCGTCTTCGGCTTCCTCGGGCCCAACGGCTCGGGCAAGACGACCACCATCCGCATGTTGATGGGGCTCATCGAGCCCACGTCCGGCACGGCCCGCGTCCTGGGGCAACCCATGCCGCGGGCCGTCCGGGCCGTGCTGCCGCACGTCGGGGCCCTCATCGAGGGGCCTGCCCTCTACGGCTTCCTCTCCGGCCGGGACAACCTGCTGCGGTACGACGCGGCCGATCCGACGGCGGACCCGCGCACCCGGCGTGCGCGGGTCGGGGCGACGCTGGACCGGGTGGGGCTGACGGCCGCCGCGGGCAAGAAGGCGAAGGCGTACTCCCTCGGCATGAAGCAGCGTCTGGGGCTCGCGGCGGCCCTGCTGCAGCCCCGCCGGCTGCTCGTCCTCGACGAGCCGACGAACGGGCTGGATCCGCAGGGCATGCGGGAGATCCGTTCGCTGATCCGGGAGTTGGCGTCGGAGGGCACGACCGTCTTCCTCTCCTCGCACCTGCTCGACGAGATCGAGCAGGTGTGCACCCATGCGGCGGTGATGGCTCAGGGCCGGTTGATCGTGCAGGGCCCGGTGGCGGATCTCGCGGCGGGGACCCGCGGCCGGCTGGTCGTGACGACCCCGGACCCGGCGGACGCGGCCCGGGTGCTGAAGGAGCAGGGCCTGGCCGACGTCGTCGCCGGCGAGGACCGGGTGAGCGCGGAGCCGCCGCCACCGGACCGCGACCCGGCCGACCTGAACACGGCGTTGGTGACGGCGGGCGTCCGCGTCCGCGGCTTCGCCGTCGAACGGGCCTCCCTGGAGGACGCGTTCGTGGCACTCACGGGGGAGGGCTTCGATGTCGCGGGCTGAAACGGAACCGGTGGACGACGGCCACCGCCCCCGAACCGCCGGAACGAATCCGACAGGCCCTCAGCCGGAAGCCCCCCGGCCCCCGTCCCTGTCCCCGTCCCGGCCCCCGACCCCCTCCCCGTCCAGGGCCCCATCGCCGTCCCTGTCCCGAGCCCCATCGCCGTCCCCGTCCCGGACCACGTCACGGTCCTCGGCCCCGCCCGCGTCCCCGGACCCGTCCTCGTCCTCGTCCTCGTCCCAGCTTCAGTCCCGGCCGCGTTCGTGGACCTGGACTCTCGGACTGTTCCGCAGCGAAGTGCTGACGACCTTCCGGCGCTGGCGCACCCTGGCCCTGCTGGGCGTGCTGGCGGCCGTGCCGGTCCTGGTCGGGATCGCCGTGAAGCTCGAGACCGGTGACGGCGGCTCAGGCGGCGGGGGAGGAGGCGGCGAAGGGCCCGCGTTCATCGCGCAGGTCACCAACAACGGCCTGTTCCTGGTCTTCACGGCGCTGGCCGTGACCCTGCCGTTCTTCCTGCCCATGGCGATCGGCGTCATCGCGGGCGACGCGATCGCCGGCGAGGCGAACGCGGGCACCCTGCGCTACCTCCTGGTCGCCCCGGCCGGCCGCTCCCGCCTCCTGCTCGCCAAGTACGCGACCGTCATGACCTTCTGCCTCGTCGCCACCCTCGTGGTCGCGCTCTCGGCGCTGACGGTCGGCGCGCTGCTCTTCCCGCTAGGCGATCTGACGACGATCTCCGGCACCCGGATCGGCTTCGGGGACGGACTGCTGCGGGCGCTGCTGATCGCCCTGGTCGTGGCGGTCTCCCTGATCGGCGTCGCGGCGCTCGGCCTGTTCGTCTCGACGCTCACCGGCAGCGGCATCGCGGCGATGGCGACGACCGTCGGCCTGCTGATCACCGTCCAGATCCTCGACCAGATCCCCCAGCTCGACGCGCTGCAGCCGTACTTCTTCTCGCACTACTGGCTGTCCTTCGCCGACCTCATGCGCGAGCCGGTCTACTGGGACGACCTGCGGAAGAACCTCGGCCTCCAGGCGCTGTACGCGGCGTTCTTCGGCTCGGCGGCCTGGGCGCGCTTCACGACGAAGGACGTCACGGCGTAGCGGGCGCGCCGCAAGCGGTGTTCCCACGCCCCTCCAGCGGTCCTTCAGCGGGTCGCGTCCGGGAAGCGGGCGAGCGGGGTGTCCTGCGCGAAGAACGTCTTCGCCCGTGCCAGCGCCTGCGTGTCGTTCAGGACGTCGCCGGGCTTGCTGCCGTTGCCGAGCAGCACCCCGCCGAAGCGCATCCCCAGGTACGCGGCCGAGTTGCGGAGCGTGCCGACGAGCGGGTCGGCGACCGAGGGCTGATCGTCCGCCAGCACGGTGACGCCCCACAGGGTGCGCCCCGCCAGTGTCGCCTTGAAGTCGAGGCCGGGGGTGCGCAGCCAGCCCGACCAGTGGTCGAGGTAGCGCTTGGTCTGCGCGGAGACCGAGTACCAGTACAACGGGGACGCGATCACGATGTCCGTCGCGGCCAGCGTGGCGTCGAGCAGCAGGGCGGCGCTGCCCTCGGTCGGTCGGACGTGGTCGACGTCATGACGCTGGTCGGCGAAGTCGGGCAGGGGATGCTCCACGAGGCTGATCCATGTCTGCTCCACATCGGACGGCAGCTGCTCCGCCGCCGCGCGGGCCAGGGACTCGGTGTTGCCGTCCGGGCGGCTGCTGCCCAGCACGAAAAGGACGGTGCGTCGCGTCATGACTGATCCCCCAGTGATCGGTACGTGGTGAAAGGTGCACGGTGCGGGTTCGGCACCGACAACAGTATGCGCCTGCATTAAATGTGTACGCAAGTATATTGGGAGGGAGTGCCGCGGGGGTGTCAGCTCTCGGCGGCCCGGGCGACGGCCAGCAGCGCCGCTTCGGCGCCGTGGGCCGCGATCACCTGGAGCCCCAGCGGACAGCCGTCCGTGCCGATCCCCGCGGGGAGACTGATCGCCGGGTGACCGCTCAGGTTGAACGCCCAGGTGAGCGCCGTCGAATACCGGTCGCCCGGGCCCTCGTGACCGTGCGCGGGGTTCGGGGTGGTGGGCGTCAGCAGCAGATCCGCCCGGGAGAAGAACGCGGCCAGCAGCCGGTCGTTCGCCGCGCGGACGCGTTCGGCGGGGTCGCGGTCCGCGCCGGACGCGCGCAGCGCCAGCCAGGCCGGAGCGGGGTCCTCCAGACGCGGCGGGGCCACGGAGGGCGACAGCCGGACGGCTCCGCGCGCGCCGAGACGCTGGGCGGCGGCCCGGGCGAGGGCGACCGGCTCGGGGTCGGGGCCGGCGAATCCCAGATCGGGGGAGAAGACGGCGACGGGCGGTTCGGGATTCGCTCTTTCGGGCATTTCGGAAGCAGCTTCCCCGGCAGCGATCCGCCAGTACGCCGCGGCGTCCACCGCGTGCCGGACGATCACACCGGGTGCCGCCAGCCCTGTAGGGTCCCCGGCCCGTCCTTCCGTACGCTCCCGCCCCGCCGGCTCCGGATCCCGCCCACGCCCCTGCCCCTGCCCCGGTCTCTGCTCCCGCTCCCTCCCTTGCTCCCGGTCCCTCTCTTGCTCCCGGTCCTCCCGCTGCTCCCGGTCCTCCCCCTCGTCCCGTTTCGCGGGCCGGCGGCGGGCGTTGGTGGTCTTCAGGCCGGTCACCCCGCACCACGCGGCCGGGATGCGGATCGACCCGGCGCCGTCGCTGCCGGTCGCGAGCGGGACCAGGCCGGCGGCCACCGCTGCCGCCGCGCCCGCCGAGGAGCCGCCGGGCGTGCGGTCGGCCCGCCAGGGATTGACCGTGCGGCCGTGGGCGCCGAGTCCCCACGTCTGCCAGGGCGTCCCCGCGCCGGGCACGGCGGTCGCCCCCATCGGCACACAGCCGGCGGCGATCAGCGGGCCCGCCGTACGCAGCCCGTACCGCCCCTTCACGCCGATCGGCACCCCGGCCAGCGGAAGCCGCTCACCCGCGGCGATCCGCGCGTCGACCCGACGCGCGGCCGCACGGGCCCGTTCCTCCCACACCTCGGCGAAGGCGCACAGGAAGCGGTCGGCCCGGGCGATCCGGTCGAGCGCCTCGTCGGCGACGTCCGTCGCCCGGAGCAGCCCCGTCCGCACGGCCTCGGCGAGCTCCACGGCTGCGGGCCACTCCCAGGTTCCCGCCGCCCTCATCCCGCCGCCCTCATCCCGGCCCCTGCCCGGCCCGCCGCCCTCATCCCGGCCCCTGCCCGGCCCGCCGCCCCGCCCGGCCCGTGCCCGCTCTGCGGGGCCGGCCCGTGTCCGCTCAGCGAGTTCGTCCGGCCAACGCGCCGGTGAGGCGGGACAACGGCTGGGTCTCCCGCGGCGGGTTGCCGGTCAGGTCGCCGAGCCGCCAGTTGGCCACCCACGGCACGCGGTGCACGTCGATGACCGATTCGATCGTCCGGGCCCGCTCGGCGAGCGGTCGCGGCAGCCGTCCCGGCGCGTCCGCCACGAGGACCACCGCCGTCAGGTCGAGTCCCTGCGGGGCGTCTCCGCGCCGGAACGCCTCCAGTGCGCGGAGGGCGCACTCCAGCCCCGTCGCATGGGTGCGAGCGACCAGCAGGACGGACGGCGGGTCGCCGGGGCCGGGCCAACCGCGCCCGCAGTCGTGGCCGCCGTAGACCGCCGCGAGCGTGGTGCTGCCCGCCCCGCCGTGCGCGGCGACCCAGGAGAAACACGGGGGCGTGGCGGCCGCGGGGTGGAGCGGCGGCGCCGGATCCGGTGCGGGCACCGGACCGCGGATCCAGATCTCCGGCCCGCGCTGCCCGTCCGTCGTCCACATCCCCGTGTTCCTCCCGGTCGTCGCCGCTGCTCCGGGTCGCTCGGTTCCGGCCGGTTCCCGGCGTGCCCCGAGAGGGGACGTGGGTTCCTGGAACGAGGCTGTGACGTCGTGGTGACGTGAGGACCGGGAGCGCTCGGAGAGACTCAACAGTACGTGTACATGTATGCGTACGTGGACGACCGGAGCGTGACGGCGCATCCGAGTGAGGAACCGATGTCTCGACTCAGCCGCGAGAAGAAGCGCGAACAGAAGCACGCCGGCCACCCGGTCGCCGTGGCGCCGCTCGACGTCCACGTCCGCGGGGGCGGGGCGGCGACGATAGGCGGTGTGCCGGTCGCGGCGGTCGACGGCGAGGAGATCCAGCGCGCCGTTCTCGGCCACCTGCACCGCATCGCCCTCGCCACCGGCCGGTCGGTGCTCGCCACCGTCCACGACGAACGCATCGGTTACGTCGTCCCCCTGCGCGTGGACCCGGACGGCTCCAGCCACTTCGCGGCGGAGCCCCTGCGCGCACCGGCGGCCCCGACTGCGGCTCCGGCTCCGGTGGGCGTGGCCCCGACCCCGGCGGCCGAGGCCTCCGCTCCGGCGGGCGGGACCACGCCTCCGCCGGCCGCCGTTCGGCACGCCGCCGCCCCGCACGCCGATGTTCAGCCGACCGTCCCCAGGGCGTCCCCGACGGCGACTTCCGCGCCTGTCATGCCGGTCGCGCCGGACATGCCGGTCGAGCCCGTCGCGCCTGCTGCTTCCGCCGTCGTCCAGGACGGACGGCCGTCCGAGCCCGGGCGGGACGGCGACACGCATCTCCTGCGGCCGGTGTCCGGGCCGGTGCGTGACATGACCCCCACGTTCCCCTTGCGCACGGTGCCGGAGGCGGTGCCGGAGGCGGAGACGGCGGAGGCGGTACGGACGCCGGGATCGGATTCGGCCCCCACGTACGCACTCCGGGCCGTACCGGAGTCGGCCCCCGAGCCGGACGGCGCGGCGGGTTCCGAGCCGGACCACGCGGGAGCCCCGGGTGACGTTCCGGCCCCCGGCACGGTCGCCGCCCCGACCGGTGTGTTCGGCCCGCCCCCGGCCATGGACGAGCAGCCGGACCCGGAAACCGTCACCCCGTCCCCGTCCCCGTCCCCGTCCCCGTCCCCGTCCCCGTCCGCGACAGCGTCCCCGACGTCGTCCCCGGTGCCGCATCCGGCGCCGGACCCGGCGCCGAACCCGCCCTCGGTTCCGATTCCGCTCCCGCTTCCGGTCTCCGCCGCCCCGTCAGCGTTCACCTCGGCCTCCAGCCCCACGCCGTTGGTCCCCGAGGGCCTCATCTCCGTCCCGGGCCTGGACCCCGACCCCAAGCCCACCCCCGCCCGGGGCTTCGACGCGGTCGCGGAGGCGGTGCTCGGGGACGATCCCCGCACCCTGGCGGGCCCTGACGGAGCGCCCGCGCTCCTCGCCGAGCCGATCGCGCGGATCAACGAGGCCGTACGGGCGGGCCGGACGGACGTCGCGTCCGGCCTCGCGGAGCGGACCGTCCTGGAGGCGTCCGGGACGCTGGGGCCGGAGCACCCCGAAGTGCTCCGGCTTCGCGAACTCACCGCCTACATCTCCTACTTGGCGGGTGACCCGCTGCGGGCCTTCCATCTCTCCCTCGAGCTGGCCCGCATCCACCGCCGGGCCCGGGACGCGGAAGGCGCGTACGGCAACGTCCAGAGCGCGGCCGCGGCCTGGCGTGCCGTGCGCGACCCCTTCCAGGGCCTCAACCTGGGGACGGAACTCCTCGGTCTGTGGACGGAGCTCACCGCCGAGGAGGGCCCCGCCGCGGACGACGTCGAGGAGCTGGAGTCGGCCCGCGCGCGGATGCTCCGGCTGGCCGCACGCGCCCGCAGGTCGGGCGGGTAGCGACCACGACCGGCCGGGGCGCGACCCGCCCGGCCCGCCGGGCAGCGGCACGACCCGCCGGGGCGCGACACGGGCCGCGCCCCGGTCAGGACGGCGGGGCCGGAACCCCCGTCAGGACGACAGCGTCCAGACGGCGTACGCGGCTGCGTCCGCGTTGCGGTTCAGGGCCGTGTCGTCGATGTTGGCGGAGGTGTCGCAGGACGAGTGGTAGCAGCGGTCGAAGGCCCGACCGGACGTGCCGCCCCACTTGGCCGCCTGCGCCGCCGTCTTGGTGTAGTCGGCGCCGCTGAACAGACCGCCCACCGGCACGCCGACGTTCTTGAAGGGGGCGTGGTCGGAGCGGCCGTCGCCCTCGGTCTCGATCTCCGTCGGGACGCCGATGCCGGCGAAGTAGTCCTTGAAGGTCTTCTCGATGGTCGGATCGTCGTCGTAGACGAAGTAGCCGGGGTTCGGCGAACCGATCATGTCGAAGTTGAGGTAGCCGCTGATACGGGCGCGGTTCGCCGAGGACAGGTTGTTGACGTAGTAGCGGGAGCCGACCATGCCCAGTTCCTCCGCGCCCCACCAGGCGAACCGCAGGTGCTTGGTCGGCTGGTAGCCGGTACGGGCCACGGTCAGCGCGAGCTCCAGCACGGCCGCCGATCCGGAGCCGTTGTCGTTGATGCCCGCGCCGGCCGTGACGCTGTCGAGGTGGGAGCCGGCCATGACGACCTGGCCGGTGTTGCCGCCGGGCCAGTCGGCGATCAGGTTGTAGCCGGTGCGCCCTGACGACGTGAACTGCTGGACGACGGTGGTGTACCCGGCGGCGTCCAGCTTGGCCTTCGCGTAGTCGAGCGAGGCCTTGTAACCGGCCCGGCCGTGGGCGCGGTTGCCGCCGTTGGCGGTGGCTATGGACTGCAGCTGGGCCAGATGCGCCTTGACGTTGGCCACGGGGATGTCGGGAGCGGCGGCGAGGGGCGCGGATCCGGGTGAGGGGGCCGCGCCGGCCGTCGAACCTACAGTCAGGAGCATGACAATCGAGGCTGCGCCGGCGGCCGCCGCGCGGCCGGAGACGGGGAGCTTCATGTGGGGGCTCCGAATTCCTCGGGAATCACCGGATCACAGGGATTCCACAGTGAGTGGGGTTCCAGGATCGTGAACGCTCACTGACTACGCGTCAAGAGCGCCGACGGGACACCCGGCCCCGCCGTGCGCTTTCCCGTACGCGGAAGCGGTCTGCCGCGGAAGCGGTCTCTTGTATGCGGAAACGGTCTCCTGCATGCGGAAGCGGTCTAGTGCACGCAGAACTCGTTCCCCTCGGGGTCGGCCATCACCACCCACTCACCGGACGGTTCCTTCACCTCCCGCAGCACGCTCGCCCCCAGCGCCGCCAGTCGCGCCACCTCCTCGGCCCGTCGTTCCGCACCGGGATGCAGATCCAGATGGAGCCGGTTCTTCGCCGTCTTGGCCTCCGGCACCCTCTGGAACAGCAGCCGCCGCCCGAGTCCGGTCCCGCTCTCGGGGTCGTACGGGTCGTCGGGGTGGCGCACCGCGACCAGGTCGCGGAAGGCGGGCCGGCCGTGGAACTCCACCGTCGCCGCGCCCGGCAGCGCGCCCATCTCCAGCAACCGCTCGATGAGAGCGCCGTTGTCCTCGGCCGTGTAGTGCAGCGCGGCGGACCAGAAGTCGGCCTGCGCGTGCGGGTCGGCGGCGTCGATCACGAGCTTCCAGTGCACGGGCGTGGGCGCGGCCGCCTCCGCGGGGGCCGTCCCGGTGGAGGCGGCCGGTTCGGGCGAGACCGGCGATGCGGGTGTCTGCGTCATGCCGTCCACTCAACCAGCGAGTACGCCGCGGCGCTCGAGGATCGCCCGGAAGGCGGCCGGTCGTCAGGCGTCTGCGGGGGCGGGTGTGGCCATCGACGCCTCGGTCACCTCGACGTGCCGCTTCGGGCGGCGTGCGAAGCGCCACGCGTCCGCAGTGAGCAGCGCCAGCGCGAGCCAGACCAGGCCGAAGCCGGCCCACCGCTCGGGCGGCATCGCCTCGCCGAAGTAGAGGACGCCGAGCAGGAACTGGAAGACGGGAGCCAGGTACTGCAGCAGGCCCAGCGTGGACAGCGGCACGCGGATCGCCGCCGCGCCGAAGCAGACGAGGGGGAGGGCGGTGACGACGCCGGTGGAGGCGAGGAGGGCCGCGTGCCCGGGGCCCTCGGTCGAGAACGTGGCGTGGCCGTGCGCGGAAAGCCAGATCAGGTAGGCCAGCGCCGGCAGGAACTGGACGGCGGTCTCGGCGGCCAGCGACTCGACCCCGCCGAGGCCGACCTTCTTCTTCACCAGCCCGTAGGTGGCGAACGAGAAGGCGAGGCAGAGGGAGATCCACGGCGGGCGGCCGTAGCCGACGGTCAGCACCAGCACCGCCGCGAAGCCGACGCCGACCGCCACCCACTGCACGGGCCGCAGCCGTTCCTTGAGGATCAGCACGCCCATGGCGATGGTGACCAGCGGGTTGATGAAGTACCCGAGGGACGCCTCGACCACGTGGCCGCTGTTGACGGCCCAGATGTAGACGCCCCAGTTCACGGTGATGACGGCCGCCGCGACCACCACGAGCGCCAGCCGGCGAGGCTGCCGCAGCAGTTCGCCGGCCCACGCCCAGCGCCGCACCACGAGCAGCGCGACGCCGACGAAGGCGAGGGACCACACCATGCGGTGGGCGAGGATCTCGGTCGCCCCGGCCGGTTTGAGCAGCGGCCAGAAGAGCGGCACGAGGCCCCACATCCCGTAGGCCGCGAAGCCGTTCAGCAGCCCTGTCCGGCCTTCACTCCTCGACGTCCCGACCACCACGGGCCCCTCTCTCTCGCGTCAGGCCCTCCCACGTCAGGCATGCGTGGACGACGGTAACGCCGAGCACCCCCGCCTGTCATGCCCGTATCGCCATACGGTCATGACAGGCGGGGGTGCGGTGGTACCGCCGCGGCCTCGCGCACGCGTGCGGAAGGATCTGGTGCGCGCGTGCCGAGGGGTCTCACGCACGCGTGCCGAGGCGCGTCAGCCCTTGAGCGCGAGCGCGATCGAGTCGGCGATCGGCGTCGTCGGGCGTCCGGTCAGCCGGGACAGGTCGCCGCTGGTGCCGGCCAGCTCGCCCTTCGCGATGGACGCCTCCACGCCGCCCAGGATCGCGGCGAACGGGCCCGGGAGTCCGGCGTGGGTGGTCAGGATGCCGACGAAGTCGTCGACCGAGACGGCGTTGTAGGCGATCTCCCGCCCGGTCTGCCGGCTCAGCTCGGCGGCGTACTCGGCGAAGCTCCAGGCGGTGTCGCCGCTCAGCTCGTAGGTCGCGTTCTCGTGTCCCTCGCCGGTGAGGACGGCCACGGCGGCGGCGGCGTAGTCGGCCCGGGCGGCGGAGGCGACGCGGCCCTCGCCGGCGGCCTGGGTGACGGCGCCGGTCTGCAGCACGGGGGCCAGCTGCTCGGTGTAGTTCTCGTTGTACCAGCCGTTGCGCAGCAGGACGTAGGGGACGCCGGACTCGAGGAGCGCCGCCTCCGTGCCCTTGTGGTCGTCGGCGAGGGCGGCGGTCAGCGACCCGGGGGCGCTGGTGTAGGCGAGGAGGGCGACGCCCGCGGCCCTGGCGGCGTCGATGACGACCTTGTGCTGGCCGACACGGCCCTTGTCGAACTCGTTGCCGGAGACGAGGAGGACCTTGTCGCCGGCGGCGAAGAGGCCGTCGAAGGTCTCGGGGGCGTTGTAGTCGGCGACGGCGAGCCTGACGCCGCGGGCCGCGAGGTCGGCGGCCCTGGCCTCGTCGCGCACCACGGCTGTTATCTGCTCTGCCGGGACCTTCTCCAGCAGCTGCTCGACGACGTGACGGCCGAGGTTTCCGGTGGCTCCGGTGACGACGATGCTCATGTCTCAGACACTCCTGGTGGGGGTTGCGGGGATGCACTAACTCTAAGGAGTGCGCTAACTGAGCGAAAGTACCCACTTTGAAGTAAGGTACTTGCATGGCAGTAAGTACCCCGAGGGGCGACGACGACACGATGTGCCCGCACCGTCGGGTCCTGGAGCACCTGACCAGTCGCTGGGGCGTTCTCGTGCTGATCCGCCTCCTCGACCGCTCGTACCGGTTCAGCGAACTGCGCAGGGCGATCGGGCAGGTCAGCGAGAAGATGCTGACCCAGACCCTGCAGAACCTGGAGCGGGACGGCCTGGTCCACCGCGACGCCAAGCCGGTGATCCCGCCCCGCGTCGACTACTCCCTCACCGACCTCGGCCGGGAGGCCGCGGAGCAGGTGCGCGCCCTGTCCGGCTGGACGCATCAGCGCATGCCCGACGTGGAGAAGGCCCGCCGGGCCTACGACGAGGCCCGGGACCACCGGTCCCGGGCCCGCTACTAGCCGCTTACCGCGTCCGCCCGCGCGGTACGCCTCAGCCGGTGACGGTCCAGGTGTCGCTGCCGGTGAGCAGCGCGCCGAGGTCGCCCTTGCCGTGCTGCTCGATGGCGGTGTCGAGCTGGTCCGCCATCAGCGTGTCGTAGACGGGCCGCTCCACTGAGCGCAGTACGCCGATCGGGGTGTGGTGGAGGGTGTCGGGGTCGGCGAGGCGGGAGAGGGCGAAGGCGGTGGTCGGCGACGCGGCGTGCGCGTCGTGGACCAGGACGTCCGCCTCGTTCTCGGGCGTCACCGCCACCACCTCCAGGTCGCCGGTCGCCGGGTCGCGCACGACCCCCTTGGCCAGATCCGCCCCGAACCGGATGGGCTGCCCGTGCTCCAGCCGGATCACCGCCTCCTCGGCGGTCTCACGGTCCTTCAGGGCGTCGAACGCCCCGTCGTTGAAGATGTTGCAGTTCTGGTAGATCTCGACCAGTGCGGTGCCGGGGTGGGCGGCCGCCTGCCGCAGCACGTTGGTGAGGTGCTTGCGGTCGGAGTCGACGGTGCGGGCGACGAAGGAGGCCTCCGCTCCGATGGCGAGCGACACCGGGTTGAAGGGCGAGTCCAGAGAGCCCATCGGCGTCGACTTGGTGATCTTGCCGACTTCGGAGGTCGGGGAGTACTGGCCCTTGGTGAGGCCGTAGATCCGGTTGTTGAAGAGCAGGATCTTGAGGTTGACGTTGCGGCGCAGGGCGTGGA